>JBJEJE010000112.1:0-35524 GCA_051877755.1 Lachnospiraceae bacterium
TGAAGGTGGCCTTGCATACCTCCTCGACGGAAATCCCTTTCAGGCGTGCAATCTCTTCTGCTACATAGGGCAGATACGAGGAGCAGTTCCGTTTGCCCCGGAAAGGTACCGGTGCCAGATAAGGGGCATCCGTTTCCAACACAATGCGGTCAAGAGGGGTATATTCTACCACCTCTTTTAACTTCTTTCCATTCTTGAAGGTGACTACTCCGCCTACCCCAATATAAAAGCCCATATTCAAATATTCCTTTGCCAGTTCCACACCATAGGAAAAGCAATGCACTACGCCTCCGATATCCCCGGCGTGTTCTGCCTTCATAATATCCAATGTATCCTTTGCGGCATCCCTGCTGTGAATGACGACCGGAAGTCCCCGGCGTCTTGCAACATCCAGCTGCTTAACAAACCATTTTTTCTGAATATCCTTTGGCGGCTCATCGTAATGGTAATCCAGACCGATTTCTCCTATGGCAAGTATCTTTTCACTTTTAGAAAGTTCCTCCAGTTCTTCCATATCTGCCTCCGTCAGATTGCCTGCATCCTCCGGATGTACTCCCACTGTACCATATACAAAGTCATATTGTTTCACAAATTCTGTGATGCTTCGTGAGTTTTCCATGGAGCAGCCAATATTTACAATATATTCAATACCTTCTTTATGCATCTGGTTTAACAATAAATTCCGGTCTTCCTCAAAGGCTGTATCATCATAGTGGGCATGTGTCTCAAATATTTTCATATACTGTCATCCTCATTTTCTGTGGTTTTTTCTGTACTATCCGTCTTTGATGTATCATTTTCTGTGGTTACTTCTGTTCCCTCAGTTTCATCCTTTTTTGCTGCATCCTCCTCGGTTGCAGTCTCTTCTGAAGAATCTGCCTTTTCTTCCGGAATATCCTCTGCCTTATCCGGCACCGTCACCTGGATTTCCGGAGTCTCTCTATTATCCGCAGGTTCTCCCTTTTTCACAAGTTCTGCTGTAATAATCCGGTGAATTCCACTCTCCTTCTTCTCATACTGAAGGGTAATTGTATCTCCTACGGAAATCTTAATCACACTCTCATCCTCTGAGAATTTCTGCTTATATACTTCCCCATTTTCATCCTTGATATAAACGTAAGTCTCTCCCTCCATGGTGATATATTCCATATCTGCCACAACAAAAGTGGTTTCCTGTATGGTGCCGTCTTCCTCATCCGTATTTGCAGCAGTCTCTTTTCCCGCCTGCACCAGCAGTTTTCGATATTTGGCAAATACCTCCTCCTGTGTCTCGGCAGTTGCCACCAGATTATACTGTTCCACATTAACCATGGCATACATCTTCACCAGACCGCCATTATCTGTCAACACCATGATATAAGTCGGTGCACCATCCACATTGATAAGACTTGGGAAAGATGCCTTATAGTTTTTCTCCTGTACTTCCCCTTCCGCAGAGGACATAGCTGAATATTCCTCTGCACCGGAAATCTTATAATATCTCGCCTCAGAGGTACGCTGATTGATCATAACAAATCCCACATTGGAAGCATCCCCGGTTACAGAAGTCACACCGGTATAAATCCACACATCATCCTCTATAGTCTTAAAGCCATAATCATCTGTTGTCTGGATACACCCTTTCTGTCCAATGACGCTGTTCCAGTAACCATTAGACAACAGACCGTACCAATTAAATTTGGCCTCCAGCAGTTCCCCATCATATACCCGATCCACCCAGGCAGGGATATCTCCCACATCATAATACTCCATATCACCGGTAACCGGATCACACAACACAGCACCCTTTACATCCATTCCTCCAAACAATCCAACTCTGGCATGCAGCACCGGACACACATAACACGGCGTTCCATCATCCTTCACCTCAAAGTAACAGCCTTCCAATATCTTTGTTGGATTATGCATCTGCACATACCGGTAAATGTTGTCATTAAAATATCCCGACGGAACATATTTCATTCCCTGTTCCAGCTTTATATAACTGGCTGTGGAATCCACAGGATTGACCATAACATAACCCGGTATCCCCGCTTTACGGTTGCTCAGGTATTTGAAAAAATCTGCATACTTCAAATTCGCCACTTTCATGGGTTTATTACTGATATTGATCTGGGTATAAGCATTCTCCACCTCAAACTGGCTGACCACATCCGATAGGGAGCCAATCTTCCGGTTACCAAAAATTCTGGCACTATTGGTATCCATCAGTGCAATATTATCAACATTTTCAGATTCCGGAATATCTGTAACAAAATCCCGCTGCTCCACCGTCAGAAGTTTTGCATACCGTTTGGCATTAAATATGGTGGCACCGGACAGATTACCAAAAAACAACACCAGAATGCAAAATACCGGAACCAGCACCAACACTGCCAGCTGAAATCTTCCCGTCCCATGCACAAAATATTCCACATTTTTCTTTATTCCTTTGGTAAACTTCTCTTTCCGGCTCCTTCCGATAATACCAACAAATATAAAAATCAGACTAACAATTATGGAATGGATCAAAAGCCATACCCAAAATTCCTGACTCTGCATATTCAAAGCAGGATAATAAATGTAATAGCTTATGCCAAGCCAAAGTATGGAGAGAATGCCTGCCATCACCATACTTCCACCATTTTTCTTATTCATAATAAAACCTTCCTTCTTAGATAATTTCCTGGTATACATCTTGTATTATCTTCCACATAGATATCAGCAAAACTCAATATATATTCACAGCACAAAGTATAAACTTCACTGTCTCCAAATATCCATATTGTACTATAAATTTCCGTTTGTTACAATCATTTAAGCAATAGACACTTCTTCTAAATTATGTTATACTGATTTTAATTAGCAACATTATGGAATTTAGCAGAAATGCTTGTTACAATTTCATTGTGCTTTCTGAAACCAAGTTTCAAATTTCAACTCCAGGAGGCTTTATATATGAAATCCACACTTAAGAAAGTGACCATTTTTTCCATGGTATGTATCATGATTTTATCTTTAACCGGCTGTTCTTTATTTGACAGCAAAGCAAAGGTATATTCCCGATATGCCATCAGCCTGTTAGACATTAACTATAAGAATGTATCCAAAGACTACATGACATTAACCGGTGTTTCCCAGAAGGATGCGGAAGCCGTATATGTTGCCAATATGGATTATCAGGCACATAATCTTATGAGTTATTATGGTGTAAAGGAAGTGGATGATGGGACGGTTCTTTCTGAATTTTACTACCTGGCACAATCTATTTTCTCCAATGCCAAATATGAAGTAACGGACGTTAAGAAAGACAAAGATACCGATGCTTATACATTAGAATTAACTGTTTATCCGCTTGACACTTTAGAGGCTACTTACGATCAGGTGGTAGAGTATATTGAGAATTTCAATGCAAGAGTAGACGAAGGGGATTACAACAATACAACAGAAGTGGAATACGAGACGGAATTTGCAGAGGGTATCATCGACATCCTGAAGTCCACCACCGACAATCCGGGCTATATGGATCCTGTTGTTTTAGAGATACCAATTCAGCCTTCCGATGATTATTACTATATTACGGACGAGGATTTCCTTACCATTGACCAGAATATTCTTTATATCCGGGAGAATCCGGAACCAGCCCAAAGCACAGAAGCTGCTGAGGATACAGAGGCCGCTGCCGAAGATACAGAAGCCACAGAATAAATTATCATTTGCGAAACACCCAATTTTTGAATTCAGATTATGTAAGTGAAACAAATTCATTAAAAGGAGAAGATATATGATTTGGAATGAAGCAAGAGAATGTATGAGCCGGGACGAATTGAACAACCTGCAGAGTGCCCGTCTCAGAAAAGTGGTAAGCCGCGTTTATCACAATGTGGAACCTTATCGCAAAAGAATGCAGGATGCAGGCTTAGAACCTGGTGATATCAATGGTATTGAAGATATTACCAAACTGCCATTTACTACCAAGGATGACCTTCGGGATAATTATCCATTTGGATTATTTGCCGTACCTCTAAGCGAGATTGTGCGAATCCATGCCTCCTCCGGAACCACCGGTAAAGCAACGGTTGTGGGATATACCAGAAAAGACATTGATATCTGGTCAGAATGTGTTGCCCGCTGCTGTGCCATGGCAGGTCTGGGAAGAGATGATATTATTCAGGTAGCTTATGGATACGGTCTTTTTACAGGCGGACTTGGCGGCCACTACGGTGCAGAACGTTTAGGTGCCACCGTTGTTCCAATGTCCACCGGTAACACGCAGAAACTGATTGATATGATGATTGACTTTGGTGCAACCGGTCTGATGTGTACCCCTTCCTACCTGATGCATATTGCAGAAGTCATTGAGGAACAGGGATTACGGGACAAGATTAAGTTAAAGGCAACCTTAAATGGTGCAGAGCCATGGACAGAGAATATGCGTAAGCAGATTGAAGAGCGGCTTGGAATCCAGGCACATGATATCTATGGTCTTTCTGAAATCATGGGACCTGGTGTTGCTACGGACTGTCATCTCCATAAAGGATTACATATTTTTGAAGACCATTTCCTGGCGGAGATTGTTGATCCTAAGACTTTAGAGCCGGTACCGGATGGTCAAACCGGCGAACTGGTTATCACCACATTAACCAAAGAAGGAATTCCAATGATCCGCTACCGCACCAAGGATTTAACCAGTATTACCCATGAAAAATGCGAATGCGGACGTACAACTGCAAGAATCAGCCGTTTCACAGGACGTTCAGACGATATGTTGATTATCCGTGGTGTCAATGTATTCCCAAGCCAGGTAGAAGCTGCACTTCTTACCGTAGACGGTATTACACCGAACTACCAGATTATCGTAGACCGTGTAAACCATCAGGATACCCTGGCAATTCTGGTAGAAGTAGAGGAGCGTTTCTTCTCTGATGAGATTAAAGAGCTTGAGAATCTTCAGAAGCGGATTGAACATGCCGTACATCAGGGTATTGGTCTGAATGCCAAGATTAAACTGGTAGAGCCAAAGACTATCGAACGAAGCATGGGAAAAGCAGTTCGTGTTATTGACAAACGTAAGCTTGTATAAGCTTGCAGAAAGCAACCATTAGCATTAGGATTGTATCAATTACATTAGGAGGGGTTTTATGTTTATTAAACAGTTAACGGTATTTATCGAGAACCGTGCCGGCCGTCTAGAGCAGGTAACACAGGTTCTGAAGGATAACAACATTAACATTGTATCTTTATCACTGGCAGATACCAGCGATTACGGATTACTCCGATTGATTTTATCCGATCCGGATCAGGCTGTTTCTGCTTTAAAAGAAAATGGCTTTTCAGCAATGACCACCGATGTCCTTGCAATCAAGTTAACCCAACAGGTAGGCAAACTTGGTGAACTGCTCTCCATTCTTTCCGAAGCAGATGTGAATGTGGAATATATGTATGGATTAACCTCTAGCGGCGAGAATGCTTTTATTATTCTCAAGACCAATGATCAGCAGAAGGCATTATCAGTAATCCAATCTTCCACCTTTGAATTGCTGACTCCGGAGCAAACTATACTATGAATCATCAAGTGATAGTATAGAACAGGAAAATATCTTTACAATATGATAAAAACACACAAATTTGTAATTGAACAAATTTGTGTGTTTTTTATATGTTAAAACATATACACTTATCGCATGGAAGTGTTTCTATATCTGCTTACTCTTCCAGTGAACTCTTCTTATGTACGGTTACGATTTCATCATAGCAGGTAAATATCTCCTCTACATACTCTTTATCCATCTTCGGTGTGATTGCACTTACAATCGGAACCACAATCAAGCCTACAATCATGGTAATTGCTCCGGCGTTAATCGGAGATGCAATAAAACCTATGAACATATTGGAAACGGTGATTCCAACACCCACAATATAACTTACCCAGACAGCAGCTTTGGTAATCTTCTTAGAATATAAACCATACATAAATGGTGCTAAGAACGCACCTGCCAATGCACCCCAGGAAATACCCATTAACTGTGCAATAAAGGTCGGAGGATTTAATGCCAATACAACAGAAAGAATGATAAATCCAGCCACCAATGCACGCATAACAATCAGCTGAGTTTTCTCACTCATATTCTTGGCAACGGATTCCTTCAGAAAATCCAGTGTCAATGTGGAACTTGATGTCAATACCAGCGAAGACAATGTTGACATGGATGCAGAAAGCACCAATACAATAACAATACCAATCAGTACATCCGGCAAAGTAGACAACATCTGCGGTACAATGGAATCAAACGCAATGCTTCCGTCTTCCTTATAAATTGCTGCACAATCAAACAAACGACCAAAACCACCTAAGAAATAACATCCTCCTGAAATTACGATTGCAAAAAATGTAGATACCACAGTTCCGGTCTTAACTGCCTTCTCATCTTTAATTGCATAAAATTTATGTACCATTTGTGGAAGGCCCCATGTACCAAGAGATGTCAGGATTACAACTCCCAAAAGGTTCAATGGGTCCGGTCCAAAAAAGCTTGTCAATAATCCCTGTCCACCCTGAAGTGCAGGAACCGCAACATCGTCTGCCGAAATGGCAGAAAGCTCTTTGATTGCATTTAAGAAACCTCCCTGTCCATTGAGCACAGCAACAATAACAGCGCAGATACCAAACAGCATGATAATACCCTGAATGAAATCATTTAATGCAGTAGCCATGTAACCACCAACAATAACATAGACACCCGTTAAAAGTGCCATTACAATAATACAGACTTTGTAATCGATATCAAACGCCATACCAAACAATCTGGAAAGACCATTGTAAATGGATGCAGTATACGGCACAAGGAATACAAATGCGATTGCCGAGCCTGCAATCCGAAGTGCTTTCGAATCATAACGCTTTCCGAAAAATTCCGGCATGGTCTTTGCATCCAGTTTCTGTGTCATGACACGGGTTCTTCTTCCCAGTACCAGCCATGCCAGCAGACTTCCAATAAATGCATTTCCAAGACCAATCCATGTTGCAGAAAGACCATACTTCCAGCCAAACTGTCCTGCGTACCCTACAAAAACAACAGAAGAAAAATACGACGTACCAAAGGCAAATGCCGTAAGCCATGGTCCGACCCCTCTTCCTCCCAGCACAAAATCATTGACATTGGTAGCATTTTTTCTAGAATAAATGCCAATGCAGATCATTACTGCAAAAAATACAACAAGTAACAAAATTTTAATTGCCATTTTCTTTCTCCCTCTCTTTTGTTTTATTCATCCGGCGTTATTCCGCCAGACATTATTACTTTAAAACACTTATGTTTTAAAGCTTTAGTGTCATAAAGTGAATTATAATGAATATTATCTGGTATGTCAAGCAAACAATGAGAAACTGCCGCATTAAGCAGTTATCTTAATGCGGCAGTCCT
Source organism: Lachnospiraceae bacterium (assembly GCA_051877755.1). Lineage (GTDB taxonomy): Bacteria > Bacillota > Clostridia > Lachnospirales > Lachnospiraceae > CAG-590. Next base: position 7,404 of record JBJEJE010000112.1, read on the forward strand.
CTGTCTTACTCTTCAATCACTTTTCTCTTTATCTTTTTTCCAAACATTCTGACAGGGTGTTTTATGGTTTTCTGAATGACAGCCAGCTGTCGTTCCTGTTCCCGTAGTCTCTTATCCATTTGCATCATCATGGAACCTGTAAAAAGAATCACATCTTCCAACATATACCCATCCTCTGGATTCCACTTTCTGATTTCTTTCTTTTTGTCGTAAAACAAAGGATCTTCCGTTCCAAGATACTCTTTTGCAATACGTGCATTTCCTTCATCATACTTTTCCATAAACTGATTCCGCTCTTCTTCTGAAAACATACTAAAGTTTTCTTCTTTATGATATTGAGACTGCTGCAGTAAAACTTTTCGAAACATTACATTTCTTTCTGAATCTAATCCCGGCAGCTGATTCAAAATCCGTTTGATTTCATTACTATTCTTTGTAAGGCTGATATTTTTCAGTTCATTTTTTATCTGATATTCTTCAGAAAATGCCAATCCAATGGTACCTAAAAAATCTTCATATATCGTTCCACCCGAAAATTGGCTCCGGTCAAATCGTCTTACAATAATATTATCCTTACCTACATATTCTGCAATTCTTTCCAGCATTTTGTAGTAATCCAGTTTGATAGTCGGAAGAGAGCTTGACATTTCCTCCCATGTTAATTTTGACTGCTCCCTGTTACCTTCCTTTATCCGCTGGCTCCACCAGGAACAAAGAAACTCATCCTGAGGACGAAGATATACAATTACCTTAATGGCAAATTTCCCTTTATCCAGTTCCTTTTTCACCTTACTCCATGCACTGACCTCATCCCGGAACCCACAGGTCCATAATCCCTCATCCGATAAAATAATATTGTCAAACTTTTCAAAAGCTTCATAAATATGCTGAAATCCCTCGCTTAACGCCTTCTTCTCTCCCTCAAAATCCCGGCTTCCATCTGCACGATTTAAACAACCAAAGATAAAATGTGCATTCCTTAATTTGCTTGCACTAAGATAACGATAGGGATATATAGGATAATAATATCCATACTGATTCAATATATCCTGATTATCATTACAAAAATTCTGGATGGCTGTAGTTCCAGTCTTTGGCGTTCCAATATGTAAATAAAGTGTCTTCATCTGCATATTCCTCCATTCCAAGCATATGCTAAATATAATATGCTTATATGAAATTCAAGTGAATTGCAGATAAATTATCAGTCAGAATATTTTTGATAATATTCATGTACCAGATTGCGATAACCCCACTCTTTCATCTGTTCATAAGAAATACGGTAATTTCCTTTGTAATGTCTTCCGGTGACACAATATCTGATATACTGCTGCATATAATTATCAATTTCCTTCAATCCCTTGTCCGTGGTCAAATTTGGAAAGAACCACCGGCTCCAGGAAAATTCCGTTCCATCCCCACTGTCAAAAAACTTATGATTCATTGCCTTGATAAATCCTTTTGCCGCCTTTTCCCCAGACAACCCTTTCTTTGCCTGCCAGCGGCGGAGTGCATGGGCTTTCCGCTTGATTTTGCCTTTTATTTTCCGACGGGTATTCTCCGACAAATCAATTTCTCCATCCTGATAACAAAAACCAAGGAATTCCCAGCATTCTCCCGGCTTGCTGATTTTCACCTTGGCAGGATTTAATGACAGAAGATGCTCTTTGATTTTATCGTACAAAATATTCTGATACTCCTGAAGTTCTTCTAAGGAATCTGCAAAAATCAGGATGTCATCGGAATAGCGAAAATATAGGATTGCTCTTTTTTCAAAATACCAGTCAACATCCATAAGGTATATATTAGCAAAAAAAGGAGCTACCGGTGTCCCCGCCATAGCCCCCCGCTTTTCAACAATCACCTTCCTATTCCCTGTCTTATCTGTATGTTTCCCCGATTTTTCACATTTATTTTCTTCAACAAGTGCCTGGTCGGCTGTCAGAAGTTTTTCAAATAATCGATAGACTTCCGGATCTTCTTCTCTCAAAAAAGCCAGTTTATCCAAAAGCATCGGAATATAAATGGAATTAAAATAGTTGCTAATATCAACCTTTAGACAGTATTTCCCCGATATGCCCTCTGTATGGAGAATCCGTTTCATCGCATCCCGCACCCCATAATTCCGCCGAAAAGCATAGCAGTTTGCTGCAAACAGAGAATCATATTTGTATAGGGAAAAAGCCATTCTTTTTAACAGAATATTGAAATCCTCCGGATAAAAATATACAATCCGTTTCTTGGATACGCCTCCTTTGTTAATCTCTCTTTTTACAGGCAGAGGCGGAACATAATCCGGTGTCTCTATCTCTCTCAAAATCGGAAGATATCTCTGATTATGTATATATTGCATAAGTTCTTTCTGCTCTGTTGCGGATAAATGCTGTTTTTCTGTTTTATGCTGCAGAAATTCCTGCCAGGCAGTTTCCAAATATAATGAATTAAATATGTCCATACATTACCTCACAAAAAAAGAAAAGAGAAATGACTTTGAAGGAATCAAAGCGTGCTTGATTCTACTGGACTGAACATATTCCTGCCATCTGTAAAGCCGGTCTCAATGACCTTTCGTCATAAATAACATTCATAAACGAAGAAATATGCTTCGCCCACCACAGATGCAACAATTGTTACGTTTCTCTTTCCTTTTTCTATACTATTACATGTCATTTCTGACTATGTTACAGCAGCTATATTAAATGTAACTCCACCAGGTTCTTCATACCAGGTTTTCTCTGATTCTTTGCTCCATATAATCCTCTTCATTTGGAAGATACTCAAAGAAATCTAACATCTTTACACCATTTGCATCACAAAAGTCCTTGATCTGGCGGTTTGCCTTACGGCTATACATCCCATAATCCAACCAAAGCCGGATCATCAAAATCCTATTACCACCCTGATAGATTCCATATGTTATACCCTCTGGTTTGCAGTAACAGCCGCCACGGGTGTATATCTCTCTTCCAAATTCCTGCTCTAATTCATCTGGAGAGATGGTCTTTCGGAGTTCATAATTTCCCGCATTTTCCAAAATAGTCTGAAGTTTCTCCTCAAAACTCTTCTCTGGTACACGGGATTTCGCTGCCTTTTCTCTATGGCTCCCTGCCTCTTCCCATGTGTCATGCACCTTGGAATCCGTAAAGGAGGAAACTGCAGATTTGGCACTGCGAAATGTTTCTCCAATCTCATTGTCACCGTTCAGTACATCGGACACTTTATCCGATACTATGTCACCAAGTGCCTTCGCACCCTTATCAAATAATTTATCCAATAGACCCATTCTTATATCCCCCTGTTTCTATGCTATATAATCTTATCTTTTACCATAGATACTACATCTTTGTGCTTTATCTTACCATAGTTTCAGAGGACTTTCAATTATTATCTTTGTTCTAATGCGAAACAGGGTTACCGTTCAGACCTGACCAAACCGTAACCCATAATTCTATCGTTAATATTATTTACTTATTAAGCTGTCCTAATCGTTCCTCTACCGTTGCAAGCATTCCGGTATACTTCTCCAGCTTCGCTTTCTCTTCCTCAATCTTGGATTCCGGTGCCTTGCCTACGAAGTTCGGATTATTGAGCATTCCGTTACAACGCTTAATCTCACCTTCTAACCGTTTCTGCTCTTTCTTAAGACGCTCAATTTCTTTCTCAATATCCACAAGCTCCGCAAACGGCATATAAACTACAGCATCGTGAATCACGGTAGATACAGCATCTTCTGCAATGCCGGTCTTATCTGCCTGAACTATAACCTCAGAAGCAAATCCCAAGGTTGCAAAGAATACCTTTGCATCCTCAAAAATACTGCGAACCTCTGCCTTTTCGGAAACAACATAAACAGTCGCTTTCTTGCTGTTTGGCACATTCATTTCTGCCCGGAGATTACGGATTCCACGAACCGCATCCTTAATGGTATCCACTGCCTTTTCATCAGCTTCAAAGTTCCACTCATCCTTAAATTCCGGCCATGATGAAATCATAATGGACTCTTCCTCATCCTGCAGATTGGTAAAAATCTCCTCGGTAACAAATGGCATATATGGATGAAGCAGCTTCAATGCATTGATCAAAACCGTCTTTAATGTCCAAAGGGCTGCTGCTTTTGTCTCATCCTCATCATTGTAAAGACGAGGTTTTACCATCTCAATATACCAGTCGCAGAACTCCTCCCAGATGAAGTCATATACCTTAGATGCCGCAATACCAAGTTCGAATTTATCCAGATTCTCTGTCATATCCTTGGCAAGGGTATTTACCTTGGAAAGAATCCAGCGGTCTGCCAATGTCAGCTTGGAAAGGTCAACATCCTTTACATCTGCCTTCTCAATATTCATCATGATAAATCGGGATGCATTCCAAACCTTGTTTGCAAAGTTACGGCTCGCCTCTACTCTCTCCCAGTAGAAACGCATATCATTTCCCGGTGCATTTCCTGTAATCAGAGTAAATCTCAGGGCATCTGCACCATATTTATCAATAACCTCCAACGGGTCAATGCCATTTCCTAAGGACTTGGACATCTTGCGTCCCTGGTCATCCCTTACCAGACCGTGGAATAGTACGGTGTGGAACGGAAGCTCTCCAGTCTGTTCCAGAGAAGAAAATACCATACGAATTACCCAGAAGAAAATGATATCGTATCCCGTTACTAATACATCTGTTGGGAAGAAATAATCCATTTCCTCTGTCTTCTCCGGCCAGCCCAGGGTTGAGAACGGCCATAATGCGGAAGAGAACCATGTATCAAGTGTATCCGGATCCTGCTTCATGTTGGAAGAACCACACTTCGGACAGGTACATACTGCTTCCTTGGATACGGTAATCTCTCCACAGTCCTGACAGTAGTATGCCGGAATCCGGTGTCCCCACCAAAGCTGACGGGAAATACACCAGTCACGGATATTCTCTAACCAGTTATAGTAGTTCTTATTCATACGCTCCGGGATCAGTTTCAGCTTTCCTGTCTTCACTGCCTCCAATGCCGGTTTTGCCATTTCCTCCATCTTTACAAACCACTGTGGCTTGATAAGCGGCTCAACGGTGGTCTTACAACGGTCATGGGTACCTACGTTATGGCTGTGAGGAACAACCTTAACCAGTAAGCCCTCTGCCTCTAAGTCTGCAACCATGGCTTTCCGTGCCTCGTAGCGGTCCATTCCTGCATACTTGCCGCCAAGGGAATTGATGGTTGCATCATCATTCATAATATTGATTTCCTCTAAATTGTGACGTTTTCCAACCTCAAAGTCGTTCGGGTCATGTGCCGGAGTAATCTTTACACATCCGGTTCCAAATTCTTTATCTACATAAGGATCCGCAATGACCGGAATCTCTCTGTCGGTTAACGGAAGCTTTAACATCTTGCCAATAATATCCTGATATCTCTCATCCTCCGGATTTACTGCAACGGCAGTATCACCCAATAAGGTCTCCGGACGGGTAGTTGCGATTTCTACAAATCTTCCTTCCTCTCCTACAATCGGATAGTTGATGTGCCAGAAGAAACCATCCTGATCTACATGCTCTACCTCTGCATCGGAAATGGTGGTCTGACAAACCGGACACCAGTTAACGATACGGGAACCCTTATAAATCCAACCCTTTTCATAAAGCTTGCAGAACACTTCATTTACGGCATCGTTATTCCCATCATCCATGGTAAAACGCTCTCTGTCCCAGTCAGCGGAAGAACCTAACTTCTTTAACTGGTTGATGATACGTCCGCCGTATTCATCCTTCCACTCCCATGCTTTTTCCAGGAATCCGTCACGGCCTAAATCCTCTTTATCGATTCCCTGTTCCTTTAAGGATTCAATAATCTTAACCTCGGTTGCAATTGCCGCATGGTCGGTTCCCGGCTGCCACAACGCATTGTATCCCTGCATTCTCTTATAACGGATTAAAATATCCTGCATGGTATTATCCAGTGCATGTCCCATGTGAAGCTGACCGGTAATGTTTGGCGGCGGCATCACAATGGTAAATGGTTTCTTGCTGCGGTCTACCTCCGCATGGAAATATTTCTTATCTAACCAGTTTTTGTAAATACGGTCTTCAATTTCAGATGGGTTATAATTCTTTTCTAACTCTTTTGGCATGTCTTTCTCTCCTTTTCTCTGTTTTTCTATCTTGGCGTTTGCGAAACTCCTGCTTCTTCTATAAACGTTGTGCAATTTGACAATATCCTCGCAGGCACGCTTGCGCTGCTCTCGCCTCGCAGCGGTACTAAACTCGTGTTTCACACTCGTTAAGTACCGGCGGTCTCAAAGCACCTGCTTAGGATACTTGTCAAATCTGCACAACTCAATATACATTTTCAAGAGTTTCGCAATTGCCTAGTTTTTCTATCAGGTGATTGCGAAACTCATTCTTTCAAAATGTGAGTTATGCAAATGTCCTGTAAACGGTCCGGAAAACATATTTGTTACATTTGTATAACGCAGGCGTTCAAAAAACGAGTTTTGCAATCACTTATTCGGTCAGGATAAAGAAAAAGCCCTTTATCGAAACCGATAAAGGGCGAATATTCGCGGTACCACCTTAATTTCTCACTTCTCTTATCCTGTAACGGGGACGAATCGTCATGACCTATGCATTGAGTACCTGGCGAGGTGTTTTCGAGCCTGGTACGAAAGTACACTTGCACACTTCGCATTGAACACTTAGCGAGTGCCTTAGCACGAACTTAGTGTGAAAGTGTGCCTTGGCAGCGAGGTTCTTTCGAGCTTAGTGGGCATAGTGCCTCCTTTTTATCAACTTTCAGTCATGCAGTTCAAAAGCTACCTTCAAAGCATTCTTCTTGAAATGATCTCTCAGCCGGTGAATCATTCTCTCTGGCAAGGAATTACTTCTACTCCTCTTTCTCACAACCTTTAAAACTAGATTTAATATAGAATATCATTGGCGAAATGTCAAGACAAAATGAATTACTTCTCACATGAATTACATATCCTCTGCTTCCTGTTAAAACAAATATTGATACTTCTGCCGTTGTCTCATAACCACATCCAGCACTCTTGTTTTTTCTTCTTCCGAATATATCTCTTCCTGTTCCAACAGTTGTTCAACATCCCTTCTCGTAAAATGGAAATGCAGATGTTTTCCATATAACTTCTCTGCAATATCCAGCTGCTCATCAAAGTCCGGACAAAATGTTTTTGCCTCCACACTGCAGGTTAACTTCTCCACATCCCCGGTCATTGGGTAATCCATAGTGGTATCAGAAAGCAAAGCTGCACCATGGTCAAAAAAAGGACAGTATCGATAATTTCCATCTTCATCCATTAACACAGCTATGTTGTGGGTATGGCGATCTTCATTTAAAAACAAAGCATCAATTGTTAAAAGCTTAGTCACATATTTTCCAAAATCCATTAATCCGGTTATCCTTATAGTTTGTTCCACCAAAAACCGGATTCTGTTTTCATAATCTTTTATGGAATAAATGCATTTATTGAGGCTTTCTCCCTGAACACTTTGAAACAACCGCTCCAATGTAATCAACCGCCAGCCCTCCGGCAAAAAGTTCCGGCTCCTGCAGCCTTTATATATCATACTCTTATATTGAATTGTTTCCGTATCATAAACTACATATTCTGCCGATTCCAAATCACTAAATGCAAACAATCCGGATATTAAATATTCAGCAAGGCCCTCATATCCGGTATAATCTGCCTTATACCAAATATCCTGATTCAACCATTTCAACTGATTTCCTTTTGAAGACTGTATGTGATTTACTTTTTCTGCCTGTTCAAATAATTCCACCATAATTATCACCTCTCAATCTTTATCCAAAAATCATCCTCTGCCATTCGCCCTTCTGTCTTTTCTATAACTAAAAACGGATCATAAAATGGTAAATCCAGTTCCTTCAACATCAGTTTCATTTTATCCCTGGTTTCCGGAAAACATCTGGATTTTAAAAATTCTTCATAATCCTCAAATGTCGGGTGTTCATTTCTGCCAAATGCTGTCATTATATAATCTCTTTGGTAATTCTTGATATGAACTTTTCTGCTGCGCTCTTCTACATCAATCAAGGTACAGGGTACATCTTTACACATATACCATAACCGCAAAGAATATTCCTTTTCCGGTATTATCAGTTCTTCCTCCATCTGTGGATAATTATTCAATATTCCTGCCAATGTAACAATTGGTCCGGTAATTGGCTTATCACTAGTTTCCCAGCGTTCAATGGTTTTGGCAGATACGTTAACCAACCCGGCAAACTCTGCCTGAGTCAAACCCAGCTTTTTCCGTAATGCTTTTAAATCCCGGCTTCTCAATTTTGTTGATACGGCAAACCTCTCCATACGAAAACCTCCTATATAAATATAGAATACCCTCAAAATAAGGGTTTGTCAACCAATTCTTCCCTTATTTTGAGGGTATTCCTCTTATTGTCATAATTATAATATATCTTTCAATGTATTCTACTTCGTTTTCTGGAACTCCACCTTAACCGCTCCAATTCCGCCGTCTAACTGAAGATAATTTGTTCCATTCCCAATCTTCTCATTATCCGGAATCTTTTCACCATCTATGGTGTATTCTCCCACACCCTTATTTACTTCTATGGTATAATCCGCTTTGTCTCCCAGAACGGTAAGTGCCAGTTCTCCGATTCCCATATCCAGGTCACAATCACCGTTTAACTTTGTAGATACATTCGCAGCTCCGATTCCCATATCCAGCTCCAGATTACAAAGAGAACCGGAACGAATGGTGGTTTCACCTGTTCCTCCGTCGATGTCGACTGCTTTTTTTACCTCCAGATAATCGATGTTCACCTCTCCAGCACCCAGGTCCAGATCTAACACATCTGTCGTCAGAGATTCAATTGTAATCTCACCAGCACCACTATTGATTCCAACCTTGTCAAATTCCATATCCTCTGGAATATATACCACGACCTTGGACTTATTGGAAGTCTTAAACCAGTTATGACTTTTTTCCTTAATCTGAATAACATCCCCATTTTGCTTAACAGAAATATCCGAACTGTTCGTCTCTGCCAGCAGCCTTTCTCCTGTCTTAATCTCTAATTCAGCTGCACCAAGATCAATTATTAATGCCTTTGTATCCTTTGCATCCAGCTCTTTCCCCGACATTTCTGTAATGGAGGTATCCTTATCCCCATCAAATATATTTCCCATGCTGTAAACTGCTGAAAAGATTCCGGTAAATATGCTTACCACCAAAAACAGAGCAAATGCCAGTGCCAGATATTTTATTACTTTCTGAAATGTACTCATTTTACATCAACTCCTCCAAATATACAGGTTGCATCTACATAAACAACCGGTGCATCTCCATTCTCGTGTTTCGTCTTGTCAGATGTCCCACCAAAGATAGAAGTGGATTTCACTTTCACATCTACATTCTCCGGAACAAAGATATCCACGCCGCCAAACACAGCACAGGCACTGATTACTACATCGGATGTAATGTCTGCATTTCGCAAATCCAGCTTTACACCGCCGAAAATGGCATTGATCTCTGCACCCTCAAACTGCTGTCCGTCAAAATTTACCTTTTCTCCGGAAAACACAGCACAGTACTCATTCTTCTTACCATTTTCCTTATTCAGCTTCTTAATTTCTTTGGCAACCTTCCCGCCAATGGTATCCTTAAAAATCATGGATAATCCGATAATCACTAAAATGATTGGAAGCAGCATTTTCCATACCAGCTCAAAACTCAAAATATCCTGGCAGATTAAAAGTAAACCTGCACCAATGATAAGACCAATCAGATTGCCTGTTTTGTCATCATCCGTAATCAAGCCAACAAAGCATGGTATAATGATAAACAATGTCCACCAGCCATCAAAGAAAATGTTAATATCCGCAATTCCCAGCACATTACAACCTGCAATCAGTCCGATTGCAACCAATATAACTCCCCATATAATATTTTTTGATTTTTTCATAAGTCATATCCTCCCTCTTTTAAAAAATCTTATTATATTTGTTGTTTGACTTTTGTTATATAGAATATAGCACATTACTTCATCTTATGATAAGTGAACAGAGTCATATCTGCACATGACAAATGTCATATTTTTCAGAATAATTTTACGAAATAAGACAGATACTATGCTCAGAATCTGTGAAAACACCTTATGTTTTCCCACCAGACAGAAAGGAAAGATGGATTATGAAAAAAGACAAATTCTCTGACAACAAACAAACAGATACATTTTCTGACTGCCACAGAGGCAAGAATCAGGTCTCCCAGGTTTCGGAAACAAACTGTGATGAGGATTCTTCTACCTCTAAGTATGTGGTACAAAAAGATGACCGGGAACGCAAAGATGGCCCCGGTGGAAATTAAAAATATCAGGAGGACGCATACATGAATAAAGATATGAAAACAGAACTTCCAAAGCTTGCCATGGACGAAATCCCCACACCTGCTGCTGATGCCGTAAGTATTACAGGGCTTGTGAAAAAAAGTGGCAAGGTATCCGGATATCAACTGTCTGACAGTCGGATTGTCAGCCGGGAAGAAGGCGTAACACTCGCAAAAAATGGACAGATCAAAGGTGTAGGAGTTGCCCACAATGGAGATACCGAATACCTCAAATCCATACCGGATGACTCAGAAAGCAACAATCTGTCTTCCCTGCCAACGGTAAGTGATTATTCTTAACAAACAGAAACAAATTCTGATCATCCTCTGAAAACGCTTTCACTGGAACAATTTCCAGAATCAATTCGCAAATAAGATTAGATATACCAGCCCTGTCTGTATCACAAAAATAAGTGGAACACCCACCACAAACTGAATATGTTTGGTCTTATGCCGGAAGGTGTACATTCCAATCCATGTGCCAACACTTCCTCCCAGTATTGCCACCAGGAACAGAGTAGATTCCGGGATTCTCCACTTATGCCGGATTGCTTTTCTCTTATCAATGCCCATGAGAACAAATCCTATCACATTCACAATAATGAGATATAAAATTATGATTTTGATTCCTACTTCCGACATCATTCCCTCACAATCTCATACTGTAAAAACTCGTATTTCAGCTTTGTTCCAACGGTAATTCCCTCCGGCAGCAACGCTCTTGCCACTAATTTCTCATCCGGAAGTTCTATATCTGTACGCTTTAAATTAGCGTAATCCCCATCAATACTTACCACTTCATAATACCATGTTTCCATCTCTTTTCTCCTCTTTCCATTTCGTAATTATCAGGTGCTTGCAAAACATTCATTTTTATATAGGTTGTGCAAGTTTAACAAATTCATAAGCAGGTACTTTGAACCCGCCGGTACTTGGCGAGGTTCTTTCGAGCCTAGTACCGTTGTGCGTGAGAGTAGCGAAAGCGTGCCTGCGATGAATTGTTAAATTTGTACAACCAATTCAATAAAGTATATTGTTTGCAAGCACTTGCCACATTATCTAAGCAGCACTAATCCTGTTCCAATTTCAATGGCTTTTGCATCTGTTCCATGGCCAATGTCCTTTGTCTTGGCAACCGGCAGTTTCCGTACCCTTTCCTGATCCGAATTATGCAGCAGGGTGAACAGCATATCCTCCACAGCAGGAGTCTGTCCTTCCCGTTCCATCTGGGTAAAGGTCCCCAGGAGAATCCCTTCCACCTGTTCAAATACATGAAGCTGATTTAACTGAGCCAGATAGGCAGCATATTGGGCAGCACCTCCGCCCATTCCTTCCAAAAGCAATATCTTACCATGCATATCCGGCCAGTATTCCGTCCCTGCCAGCTTCAGCAGGCAGCGGATATTACCTCCCATAACAATCCCCTCCATGGATTCTCCCTGCAAAAACCGGTAACGGAATCCAAACAGATTGGCTTCCCTTCCTCTTTCCCATATATTCTCAATATATTTTTTCATACGGATCTTCTGTTCTCCACTTTCATCCCAGACAATATTTTTCACCTGATAAAGAACACCTCTGTTACCGGTCCTGGTATAAATTGCATTCAAAATGGTTGTTAAATCGCTATATCCCCAGAATGGTTTCGGATTCTTTGCAATCACATCATAATCCAGATATGGGAGAAGCATATTCGCCACATCTCCACCAGAAATATCAAAAATCGCAACAATCCCAGGATTCTTATAAAATTCCATCAAGGCATCTGCCCGTTGTCTGGCAGTTCCGCTAAATACAGACTCCTCTGACATCTTATATAGATACGGCGAAAATTCCGGTTTCAACCCTAATTCCTGCAACTGTATGGTTAGTTGTTCGATTATTCCCTTCTGCTCTGTTCCCTGTCCATTGGAGCAGCACACGATACCAACTTTATCTCCTGATTTCAGCAATTTTTTCCTCCATTCTAACCATAGTCTACAAATAGATTAGCATATTGATATAAAAAAAACAATTCCGCATCTTTATTATTCCAGGATAGTGTTCTTGCAATAAAACAAAAAAATTGACATTCTGCATTTCCTATGCTATACCCATTATAAAGGCACAAAGACGTGACATCTGCTTTGTGCCTTTATGATTTGCCCAAAAACACTCAGTTTTCGTTGTGGGAAAAGGCAAAATATATACAGAAAAAGAAAGGCACACACATGAAAAAAGAAAGTTCTCTCCTTCAAAATAACTTTGTTGTACTTGCACTGGCAATGGTCTGCTGTCTGCTTTGGGGCAGTGCATTTCCCTGCATAAAGATTGGATACCGGATGTTTGATATTGCATCCTCCGACACCTTTACACAGATTGCATTTGGAGGACTCCGTTTCATACTGGCAGGAATTCTTGCCTGGATTCTCGGCAGTGTCATGGAACATAAGCTACTTGTACCCGCAAAATGGGAACTGCCCCGCATTGTAAAATTATGCTCCCTCCAGACCGTTCTTCAATATGTGTTTTTCTATCTGGGATTGGCAAGAACCACCGGAGTGAAAGCTTCTATCATCGAAGCCTCCAATGTATTTGTTGCAATTCTCATTGCAAGTCTCATTTTTCATCAGGAAAAGCTGACCATTAAAAAACTGGCAGGCTGCCTCATCGGCTTTGCCGGTGTGGTTCTCATAAATCTGCCAGAAGGTGGAGGACTGGATATGCATATGCGTCTGACTGGGGAAGGTTTTATCTTCCTGTCCACTGTGGCATATGCCTTTTCTTCTGTTTTGACAAAACGGTATTCCAAAGAATCCAATCCGGTGATGTTGTCTGCCTTTCAGTTCATGTTAGGCGGTGTTATCATGACCATTATCGGTTTTGCAGGCGGTGCCCGCTTCAAGGTTGTCACCGGACAGGGTGTTGCCATGCTGTTTTATCTCGCATTTATTTCTGCCGCAGCATTTTCTCTTTGGGGAATCCTTTTAAAATATAATGACATCTCAAAGGTCACAGTCTATGGATTTATGAATCCCATGTTCGGGGTTCTTTTATCCTCATTGCTGCTGACAGAACAAAATGACAGTGTGGGCATTACAAAAGCCATTACAGCCTTATTATTGGTAACCATAGGCATTCTCATTGTAAATGCAAAAAGAAAGCACGACATATCATAATAAACTCAGGATGTAACTGTCAGTTTCTCCGGCGGTTTTGAAAGATAGGCTGCTGCCAGTAATATTGTCATCACAATCCAGCTGATAGGTTCCGTAAGTGCAACGCCAAAGTAACCCAATGCCGGAACCAGAAAAGCAGCTGATAGGACTTTCACCACCATTTCCAATATGCTGGAACACACCGGGATAATCTTTCTTCCCATTCCCTGCAGGGAGCATCGAAGTACAAACAACGGACCCAGCACATAGAAAAACAGAATGCTGACCTTCGTATACATCACTGCCGCATCAATGATTTCCGGATCCGTGCTGTTGGTAATCCATATAAGAACGCCTTTTCCAAATGCAAAACAGATCACAATCAAAATGGTAGTGATTACCGATACGATTACCAGGGCATGACGCACCCCCTGTTTAATCCGGCCGGTCTGCCCCGCTCCCATATTCTGGCTCACAAAAGTGGTCATTGCAAGACCTATGGTAAAAATGGTAACTGTGAGGATATCAAACACTCTGCGGCTTGCCGTATGTGCAGCCACAATCTTTGTACCCAGTCCATTAATGGCACTTTGCAGCACAATGGTTCCAATGTTAACAATACATCCCATTAACCCCATGGAAAGTCCGGTGGTGATAAGCTCCCGGTACTGTCCGGTTTCCAGTTCCCATTCTCCGGATTCTGGAATCAAATCCCTAAATTTTTTCAATATGTAACCACCGCAGAGCAATCCCGACAACGCCTGGGAAATCACCGTTGCATATGCAGCACCGGCTATCTGCCAGCGGAATCCTCCCACGAACAGTAAATCCAGTCCAATATTCACTGCCACTGCCAGCAGCAGGCAGTAAAGTGGTGTCTTACTGTCCCCTACCGCACGCAGGATATTGGCACTCATATTGTAAAGTGCCGTCCACGCAATCCCTGCTATAATAATCCTTACATAGGAAAGCGCATCCCCCATGATTTCCTCCGGTGTATTAAGCACCTTCAGCACCGGTTCAATAAATCCCATTCCTGCTGCCGTCAGAATAACTGTAACACAAACCGTCAGAATGACAGTCCCTGCCACATATTGCCGCATACGTCTGTAATCCTTTGCGCCAAAACTGTTTGCCACCAATATGGCAAAGCCCTGTGTCAATCCATTGATAAATCCAATCAGGGTATTGGACACCACACTGGTGGCACCCACCGCAGCAAAGGCTGCCGTTCCCACAAAGGTACTGACAATCTTGCTGTCAGCCATATTATATAACTGCTGGAATATATATCCGCACATCAGGGGAAATGCAAACATCAGAATCACCTTTGCAGGATACCCCTTCGTCAAATCCTTCATAACCTGTCCTCCGTCACAATTCAAACCTTTTGGGGTATCTTACACCAACCTTCCTGCAAAAGTAAATCAATATATTATTCAATTCTATAACAATTCTCTTTTATTGCAGATTCACACGCATGTGAGACTTTTCTATTCGCTGAGTAATCCTCTTTTTGTAAGCAGACGTTTTTCAATGACAGAGAAAATGCATTTGTCAATAATAATACCGACTACCACAATGACCACCATAACCAGCATAACCTGGTTAATATCCGCAAGATCACGCCCCATGATCAGGGTCTGTCCAAGTCCCACAGAAGTGGTCATAACTTCTCCTGCCATCAGTGCTCTCCATGCAAAGGACCAGCCCTGTTTCAAACCGGACACTAATTCCGGCAGACTGGCAGGCAAAATCACATGCCAGTAAAGCTGCCGCTTTCCTGCACCCATGGTACGAGCCGCTTTAATATAAATAGGCGGTACATTTTTAATGGCATTGTCCACGGAAATTGCGATACTAAAGGTGGCACCCATAACCACAACAAACAAAATTGCCTGGGTGGAAAGTCCAAACCACAAAATGGAAAATGGAACCCAGCAGACACTTGGCAGTGTCTGTATTCCCAGCACCAGCGGCTTTAAATTTTTTTGCAGATATGCAAAATGATTGATCAAAAGACCAATGGCAACACCAATGACTACCGCTATCGCGTATCCGATAATCCCTCTTAAAAGGGAATTTCCGGTTGCCTCCAATAAGGTTCCATCACTGCATAATTCTATAAACCGCTGTCCTACTCCCATCGGTGAAGGAACCGAATAGGCTTTAAAAATCGCAAGCAGGTCTACACTTACCCAGTAAAAACCCTGCCAGATCAAAATCAAAATTATCAGAAAAACAATTACGCCCATTAATATTCCCCTCCTCTGATCTCAGCTAAAATCTGATGCCTGAGTTCCACAAACTCCGGCGAATGTACATGCCGCGGCCGCTCTAATCCAATGTCTACCACATGCATTTTCTTTTCCGGGTCAGCGGATAACACCACTACCCTGTCCCCAAGATACACTGCTTCTTCCACGCTGTGGGTAATGAACAAGATGGTTCGCTTCGTCTCCATCCAAATCCGCTGAAGCTCCACTCTTAATTCATTGGAGGTCTGCTTATCCAATGCAGAAAATGGTTCATCCATCAGCAGCACTTCTGAATCCATGGTAAGTGCTCTTGCCAGTGCGGTCCGCTGCCGCATACCACCGGAAATCTGATGGATTGGATAATCCTTATACTCCAAAAGCTTCACCATCTCCAGATAGTGAAGCGCCTTTTCTTCCTGCTCTGCCTTTGGAACTCCCGCCAGGTTCATTCCAAATTTCACATTTTCAATCACATTCAGCCACGGATACAGACCGTGCTCCTGAAACATAACGGTCCGGTCTGCACCGGGTCCGGTAATCTCCTTTCCATTCAACAGCACCTGTCCGCTGGTGGGCGGAATCAATCCCGCCACCACATTTAACAGGGTACTTTTTCCACAGCCGGAGGTTCCAACGATACAGACAAACTCTCCGCTCTCTATCTCCAGGCTGATCTCATTTAAAGTTGCGTTCTCATTATTGTCAAAATGCTTACACAAATTCTTTATCTCTAATGACATCCCATTCTCCATTTCCAATCCATTCACGGATCAATATTATACATTTTTCCTCTGCAAGCTTTATTAATCGGCTGCTTCCGCTGCCATCTATTTGGCAAACAAATCTTCTTCCTCCGGTATTGTCTTGATGAAATCCTGCTCTTTGCTGATATCTGCAAATCCCATCATTGCCTCCCGGTTTAATTCTGTAGATACACCAATCCGGGTAAATGCTTCTTTAATGATATCTTCCGTCAGAGACTTTCCGGTGGCATTTTGGAGTTCTTCATTGATCAGAGTTAAAGAAGTATCCGCATCTTCGTTAATTCTTTTCGTAGCGGCTTCATGCTCTTCCAGGAACTTCTCCACCAGATCCGGATGCTCCTCCATAAACTCTTTCCGTACCACAACTACTGCCACGTCATACTTTCCGTCCATATAGATTTCATCATAATCCAACAGCAGTTCTGCGCCCTGGGCTAACAAAGTCGCACCCCATGGCTCCGGCACCAGTGCCGCATCGATATCTCCACGTTCCATCATATTTCCCACATCTGCATTGGTCACTGCACTGACATTCACATCTCCGCCTTCTGAAACCGGCTTTAATCCATTCTTTTCCAATAAATCCAGCAGGCATAAATGCTGGGTGTTTCCAATCTGTGGAATGGCAACTGTCTTACCGGACAAATCTTTTACACTCTCAATTCCGGAATCTTTACGAATAATCAGGACTGCTCCGCCCTGGGTTGCACCGGAGAGCACCACCACATCTCCATTGGACTTAACATTTGCACTGATAGCAGGTACCGGTCCGATATATCCGATATCAATGTCGCCTGCAAAAAGTGCTTCCACCTCAGCAGGTCCGGCATTAAATGCGGTCCAGTTTACGGAAACTTCCTCTCCCATACTGTCCTCCAGCATATTCTCGGATTTCATCAGTAATGCCTGTGCATGGGTTACATTATTAAAATACCCCACATTAACCTCTGTTCCACCATTGCTGCTATCAGAGCCGCATCCGGTCATTCCAACCGCTGCCAATATAAAAGTTCCAAACACTAATAATTTTTTCCATTTCTTCATTTTTACATTTATTCCTTTCGTAATTTCTATATATTAATTTACTATTTTTCTTTTCCAGCTGTAACCCATTTTTTTGCAAACGATTTCACTTGTTTAACCTTATATTTTATGGTATATTCTTAATATGTCACATTTCATCACAAATATTATTTGCAAACGATTTCACATTATATTTGTGAAATCAGAAAGGAGCATTTTATGTCTTTAAAGGAAATTGCAAAGATGACCGGAACTTCTCCCGCCACCGTATCCAGAGTTTTAAACCATCCGGAACATCACTGCAACGAACCCGGTTTGTCAGAAAGAATATGGGAAGCGGCTGCCAAACTTCAATATGTTCCCAATACCACTGCAAGGAATCTGCGGTTAGGCAGTATGCCTGCGGAAAGCCCTTTTGTTGTGGATATCTTACTTACCCGTTTTGATTCCTTAGACGAAGATGCATTTTTTCTGGAACTGTTTCAATATATTAAAGAAGAATTGTTAAATACCGGCTGTCTGCTGGGGGAAATCCTGCATTCTGTGGACATTACGAATCTCGGAAATCCAGACAGGGAATTCCTGCATATCCCTTACAAAACCACAGCATCCGGAAGCGGACAGGCTGCCTTAGTTACCCCAAAGAAAAATACCGGTCTTATCATTTTGGGAAAATGCCCTTCCATGCTGATTCCCATGTTGAGAAAACGATACTCCTGCATGACTGGCATTGACCGGAATCCCACGGATTATGATTATGATGAGGTAATCTGCAATGGCATGACCGCCGCAGAAAAAGCGGTGGAATATCTGATTTCCCTCGGTCATAAGAATATCGCATATATCGGTGACTGCACCTATGAGGCACGCTATATCGGTTATTACCAGACTTTGTTAAACCACAAGCTGCCCCTTAACCACATTAACGTTCATCCTACCAGCCAGACTATGCAGGAAGGATATCAGGTCATGCTTTCCATTATACAGGAAAAAGAACGGCCTACCGCCATTTTCTGTGCAAATGACAGCACTGCCTTGGGCGTTTTACAGGCGTTAAAACAGCACAAAAAAAAGGGATATCTCCCTTCTGTCATTTCCATTGATAATATAAATGATTCCCAGAAAACCTCTCCGATGCTGACCACCATCGATATCCCCAAAAAGGAAATGAGCCACCTGGCACTGACTCTTTTATTGGATCGAAAAAATGGCCGGCACGAAGAAAATGTAAGACTGGAGCTTCCCTGCCGCCTGATTGAACGGGAAAGCTGTACCTATCTGTATTCCTGAAGTTCGTTTGCCGCTCTTCGTTTCTGGTCACAGATAATCCACTCATCCAGCGTTAACGGTTCATAATCGGAATACATACAAAAACAATTAATCATATTACAGGGAATATGTATTTCTTTGCCGTTCCGATTCAGCCTTACGCTCTCCCTTGTAATATCCTGAAACCGCTCAACCAGCCGCTGGTCAAAGGTGTCATGCACATGCCCATATAACATATAAACCTTGGGATTTCCGTTCTGGTCTAACCGATACTGTCCATTATAAAACATAAGTGGATAATGGCAAAGTATCACCTTTCTTTTATTATCACGGATTTCCCCATAGGGTTTGATCCAGACAAACCTCTCATTATTGTATCCCTTATTCTTAAAATAATGATCATGATTACCGGTAATCAGATACAAGGTACCATTTAACCGGTTCAACAGTGCATTGGTCTCCTCCACTGTTCCAAAAGAAAAATCTCCTAATATGACCACCTCATCATTTTCTTTGACCTTTCCATTCCATTTTTCCAGCATATACTCGTTCATCGCCTCTACGCTCTCGAATCCCCGGTTATCCATTTCCGTATTCATTTTCCTATGGAAAAAATGGGGGTCTGCAATATAGTATCTCATTCTCTTCCCTCTCGTCTATTCTATAGCCAATCCATTCCCAATCCATCATTTAACCGCCTGATGTATGTTTCCGGATCTTTCTTCATCTCCACCATCGCCCAAAAGGTGTCCAGTACCATTGCCTCCTTGTTACATTCGGAACCATTTTTGCCGTAGTCCTGCATAAGATTATACCGCTCTAACAGCCAGACATACAAATCCGTCAGACCATATCCCCGGCATTTCATTTCATCCAACAGCATATGATGATCCAGGTAATAAGTAAACTCTTTCATCAAATCACCATCTGACAGCAAAGCCTTCCACAGCTCCTCTATAAAGGAACTGTCCTTACCGGTATAGATTCCCAGCTCCTGCAATTTCTCATAAGCCTTGATTCTCCTGGCATCGTATATAATCGTATTCATACAAAGCTCTCCCTTCGTCACCACTCAGCCAACAACACCCAGAATAATAAATATGAGACCAATCACCACAAAGACAATGCCTGCCCCGCTGATCATTTTCCCTACACTCAGCAAAAGCTGTAAGAACCCATCATCCTCTTCCTCATAATTCGGTGGCAGCTGCCGGTGCATATTTTTCCCGACAACAAACAGTACAACTCCCACCACTATCACGATTATTCCCAATATCTGCATATATCCTCTTTCCTGACCATCACTGGGTCTGATACAAATACGGCAGCGGATCTACCGCCTCTCCATTGATACGGATTTCAAAATGAAGGTGTGGTCCTGTGCTTCGCCCTGTATTACCGGAAAGTGCTATCTGCTGTCCCTGATCCACATACTGGCCAACACTAACGGTTACTTCACTTAAATGCCCATAACGGGTGCAAACGCCATCACCATGATCAATGATTACACAATTACCATATCCTCCAAGCCAGCCTGCCGTAACCACCTGCCCGGCACGGGAAGCTCTCACCGTGGTTCCAACCGGGACCCCTACATCCGTACCAGCATGCAGACGACCCCAGCGATATCCAAAATTCGATGTGACATTCCAATTGGTTACCGGGAACATATAGGTCGGCTTTGACTTTGTTCCCCGGCGGACAACCTGTGCCACGGCTGCAACCTCCACCGTTTCCTGAAGCTGCTCTCTGTCGCACTCTATATCATCTTTATAAGTTACCATGTCTGTAACGGTATGGGTTCCCGGTGTTCCCTCCTGCACAACCTCCGTTTCCCCGATGTACATGCTGTCATCATCCTGATAGACAATATCTTCGTTATAACTTTCCTCGTAAGTTTCCTGTTTTTCTACCAGAATCTGGACAGCCGCCCGGGGTACCGTGATATTTAAACGGTCATCATAGTAAATATCATCATCCGATTCTATACTTGGATTTAACTCCTTAATCTCCTCCACAGATAAGTTATTTTTCTCCGCAATAACGGAAAGACAGTCGCCCGGTTCCACAACATAAATACTTGCCTCTGCATTTTTTGCAGTTATCTCGTTATAAGCGGTATCCCGATCCTTAATCTGTGCCTTATCGACATAAGTTTCCATTACCTGAATGGTTTCCGCAAATCCCACAAACTTGACACCGTCATTAGCTGCCTGTTCAAGAATTGCAGCATCTGTTTCTGATGTCTGTGCCGTATCCTCTGGTATTCCATCATCTGATGTTTCTATTGACGCATCTGCATCTTCTGCCGGTAAAGCTGTTGGTTCCGCTGTATCTTCCACCGGAGCTTCCGTATCTGTACTTTCGGAGGATTCCGCTGTTTGTGTAGAAGCCTCTTCTCCTGTCAGATTAACTTTCTGGTTCTGCTGTATCGGAATAACCGCACCTGTTTCTTCCGGAGTCTCTGTGGTTCCTTCTGTATCTTCCACCTGTACTTCTGTATCTGCCTCCGCAGCTGTCTCTTCAGACTCCTCCTCTTTCTTTGTTACGGCAACTTCATACATTGTCACATTTCGGCTGGCGGGAGGTTCCAATCCCACCTTAAAGGCATCCTCTGTATCATAGGAACTCTGTGCCTGTTCTAAAATAGAAATCAAATCCTCCATGCGGTCAACTGTCACTGTATAATCATCAATCCGCATTGTATAAGCCAGGGCTTTATCTGATTCTGCATAGTTATCAAAACTTTCCAAAATAGCATCTGCAAGCTTTTCCTTTCGAAGTACATGCATCCCTTTAATGCTTTCCTTATCTTTTTCCTTGTCAACCTCTTCATAGGTGACATCCACATCCAACACCTTTACGCCGTCTGCATTGTATGCAAGTCTTGCCGCCTTATATGCTTCCTCCCCGGCAGCCTCGCTCTTTGCCAGTGCCACCACGTCACCATTGATTATTACCTTGATCTTAGGTCCAAAGGAAATGCTGCCCAGCATGGAAATCACCGGATTTTCCTTTTCACCCTCTGTACCGGTATCAAGTATGTTTCCCGCCGCAGGTGCAATCAGTATTGCCAATGCCGCACCTGCCAATGCCGCCTTAAACCAGCCCCATTGTATACGGGTCTTAAAATTAAATTTCTTCACCACAATCCCCTTTTCTATGCATTTCTCTTTTTCTCAGGAGCCGGTTTCTTTACGGAATAACCAAATGTTCCTATCTTCTTCCCCAATTCATAATACTCTCCATGGGAATATGCCATTAAATCTGTATCACTCAAATGAAAAGCACCCTTTTCATCCATATATTCATCGGAAATCTGGACATTGACCACCTCTGCCAAAAACATATCATGGCTGCCAAGTTCCAATACCTGTGTCACTTTACACTCAATATTTACCGGACTTTCCATGATAATTGGTGCATTGATCTTCTCTGCCTCACCCTTTGTAAGACCTGCTGCCACAAATTTATCTTCCTCTCTTCCACTTCGTACTCCACAATAATCGGTTGCACGTGCCAGCTCCTTTGTAGTCAGATTGACAACAAATTCACCGCTTTCCTTTATCATCTTATAAGAATGTCTTTCTTTTCGGACAGAAATAGAAAGCATTGCCGGATCGGAACAAATGGTTCCTGCCCATGCAATTGTAAGTACATTATCATTTCCCTCTTTATCTCTGCAGCTTACCAGTACAGCCGGTACCGGATATAACATATTTCCTGGTTTCCATGATTGTTTTGCCATAATACTGCCTCCTCTAAATATCTATATGTTAGTATAACGGATTTTTAACCAAATTCCAATAGCAACCAAAACAATTACTAAAAATTGCATAAATTTTTATTTTTGACTTGCATATTCTATAAACAAGGAGTATTATAACAAACAAGATAACATAGTTTTTAATACTACATGACAAAGTTTCTCGAATTATAGAAAGGACGTGTTTTTATGAATACATCACATTTAAAGGTAAAAGACCCCGGAAGTGCACTGACACATTTTATAGCTATGATTGGTGCTGCTCTTGCAGCAACACCGCTTTTATTCAAAGCTGCCCATGGCGACAACAGTTCTTATCTTGGAGCATTTGTCGTATTTATTGTCAGCATGATCTGTTTATATGGTGCCAGCACCATTTACCACACTTTTGATATTTCAGAGAAGGTAAACAGTATTCTCCGGAAAATCGACCATGCTATGATTTTCGTACTGATTGCAGGTTCCTATACTCCGGTCTGCCTGATTGTTCTGCCAAAGTCCGTTGGACTTCCGCTTCTGGCAACCGTGTGGGCAATCACCATTGCAGGTATCATTTTCAAGATCTGCTGGATTAACTGTCCGCACTGGGTTTCCTCAGTTATGTATATTGGAATGGGCTGGCTGGTAGTATTTGCCTTTTCTTCCATTATGCAGAATCTGTCCCGGGATGCATTTATGTGGCTTTTAGCAGGCGGCATCATCTATACCATCGGCGGCATTATTTATGCTTTAAAACTTCCAATATTCAAGAAACATAACTGGAAGAATTTTGGAAACCATGAATTATTCCACTGTTTTGTCATGCTGGGAAGCCTCTGCCATTTCATTATGGTATATCACTACCTGGCGTAATTGCAGCTTCTATATACGGTTTCATTTAAGAACAAATCTATTCCTTCGGGAGGGGATTATGAAGCATCTTTAAGCCATCCTAAGCGGCTGTGTTTCATTTAACCCTCCCGATGTATTTTTATTGTAGAACGTTTCATAAAGATCCATCTGCCTGTCCTCTTTAAACGGATACTGTCTGCGTAGTTCCCTTACATTTTCTGCATCCACATCCACCACCATAAGCTCGGACTTGCTGTGTGCCTTGGTAAGCCGCTCACCCATCGGGTCAAATGCCATGGAACTTTCCATATATTCTAATCCATTGCCTTTTCCGACCCGGTTCACACCAATAATATAACATTGATTCTCAATGGCTCTTGCCCGCAGCAGTGTCTCCCAGTGAAGCACCCGCTCCTTTGGCCAGTTGGCAATTACTAAAATCATGTCTGCCTGCCCTGACACCGCCTGGAATATCTCCGGAAAACGCAGATCATAGCACACAAAGCCGGATATTTCCATATCCTTCAGGCTGGCAGTTTTTACCTCATGTCCTCCGATATAATGCTTTCCTTCCTCTCCATAATTAAATGGATGAATCTTATCATAATCATAAATCACACGACCCTCAGATACAATCATCAGCTTGTTATAATATTCCTCACCAAAATCCTCTACAAACCCAAATGCCATAGCCATGTGATACTGTCTGGAAGTTTCTTTAAAAAATCGCAGGGTAGGTGAAAATAACATTTCTTCTCCCGCAAGGGACGTATTCATTGTAAATCCCGTCAATGTCATTTCCGGAAATACCAATAGCTCCACGCCTTGCTTTGCAGCCTGCTCCATCAGCTTTCTTGCTTTTTCCATGTTCTTTTCCTTGTCCTCCCAGACAATATCCATCTGGGTCAATCCTACCTTCATAAACAAGCCTCCCTATTTTCTGTTCTGACAATCAGTATCCTGACTATAATAACACCTTAACATTCCTGCTGTAAACCGAACTTTGTGTTCTCCACAATATATAACCATCCAAATATAATTATATGTTTCATATGTGCATTTTATGTGTACTCTGGAAAAGTAATTATGACCTTAAACAAATCACCATCCAATGCAATGTCAAAGGTTCCATTCTGCAGCCGTGTCAAATCCTTTGCAATAGAAAGACCAAGCCCGCTTCCCTCTGTGCTTCTGGCAGAATCCCCTCTTGTAAAACGTTCCATAAGTTCATCGGAACTGATATTCAACGGTGCCGCAGATATGTTTTTCAGGACAAAAGTAATCATACTCTGTTCCTTGGATAAATCTGCGTAAATTCTGGTTCCCGGAAGTGCGTACTTATAGGCATTCTGCAATATGTTCTCAATGATACGGAACATCCGCCTGCCATCCGCCAGTATAATGGTCTCTTCCTCCGGATAACTGGCAACTAATGTAAGTTCTTTTTGGGCAAATTTATCTTCGAACTCGCCAAGTGCCTGTTTCATCAACTCACTAAATGCGAGAGGCATCATTTCCAATTCAATATTGCCGGAGGTTGCCTTTGCCGCCTCCACCAAATCCTCTGTCAGCTGCTTTAAACGCTGTGCCTTGCCGTCTAACACCTCCACATAATGTTCCGCCTCCGGCGTCGGCATTTTCTCTGTTTTTAGCAGATTAATATAGTTGATGATAGAAGTGAGTGGTGTCTTCAGATCATGGGACACATTGGTTATCAGTTCCGTTTTCATGCGTTCATCCTTTAAGGAAGTTTCCACTGCTTTCTTTAATCCGTCACCAATATGGTTAATACCATCTGCTAATTCAGCAAACAAACCGCTGCTTTTATTGACGCTCACCTTGCTGTCCAGATTTCCTTCTGTAATCTCCTCCACTCCGGATGTCAGTCGCTGTATATCCTGTATTACATGATATATTTTAATTGCTGCCATAACCTGCAATGCCAAAAATACCAAAAACAGGATCAATACCGAGAGATTGAAGAATTTATCCGCTATCAGTACCAGTACGATTGAAACCTCAATAACTACATAACCTACAAATACGGCAAAAAACTTCTGGGCTCCCGTCTTATTCTGAAAAAATCCCTTTGATTTTTTTTGAAATCTGCTCCATAGTTTCTGCAGCAGGGAAGTATTCCAAAAATTATGTGCCTTCACTCTTCTTGCGGCACTGAGTGTCAATTCCATAAATGCAAATCCAAGCGGCAGCAGCAAGAAAACAACACACATTAAAAATTCCATATCTCCTTCGAGCCGATAGAAAAGCATCTCTGCAATCTGCCAGCCTGCCACGGCTCCCAGTGCCAGTATTCCAATATATATGACTCCCCACAGTTCGGTTGGCAGCTTATCGTACCGATTAAGCACCAGTTCTTTTCCCCCTTTTTCCCGCCGTCCTGTAGTACAGATCAGCCAGACCGCCTGCACCATTAAAAGAATAAATAAAACCACCGTTCCGGCAAGAAGGAATCGTATATTTCTGCCAAATGTATCATACTGCCACATTCCTTTTATGACATTACTGGTATCATCAGAAGAAAGCCGGGATGTATCTATACCCACATATAAAAAGGAGTCTTCCGGAAAATTGGAAAAAGAGGTGCTTTGCACCACATCATATCCTTTCTGCTTCTTTAGATCCACTGCACCTGCCACTTTTTTCACAGGACTTTCTTCCCCGCCCAGCCAATATACTTCTGGAAGCGATGTAATATCTGATAAGTAGGATACGTTCATATAACTTTTGCCATTACAGCGGACATAATAAACGAAACCACTATTCTGCCGTTCCGACATTCTCTCATTTGCCGTGCTAAGCTGCTGATAATCCGCCTGTATGTTGGACCACAGCTCATATGAAGAATAATTATAAGACCACAGCATAGGCAGCACCAGACTATTGATATCCTCTTCCGTTATGCCTCTTCCTTCAATCTCAGCCAGCAGTTCCTGCACATTGTAGATATAGGAAGACATTGGTGTAAAATAATCATCCCATGTGGAATAATACAGATTATTTTCGGAATCATATACCGCATAATTCAGTTCCTTGTTTTCCAGCATATCCCCTATCAGACTGCCTGTTTCCTCACTATCGGTTATGATATTCAACTGAACCTCTGTGGAATCTCCGTCCAATGCCGCGGTGAAGGTCTGCTCCTCATTTATGGCATCCTCCTGTGCATTCCGCATTTCCAGCGACGTCAGTTCCTGTAATACAAGATTCTGATCCTCTCCATAATGCAGATTGTCGCTGTTACTGTAATCAAAGAGAAAATAGGAGGCGGAAGAAAAATTCTCCTGAAAGCGTTTGTTGTCGTTCTTCGCTCCTGCTGCCTTGAATAACTGGTTAAATGCATCCGGAGTCACATATAGATATGTATTCTCATTGGCGATGGACTTTAGATACTGGATTGCCTTATTATAATCCGACATACTGGAAATTCCGGCATTCGGAAACCGTTCCTGGGAAATCTTATAATTATCATACTCGGATATGTCGCAGGTAAGTTTCCCATTTCTGAAATCCTGCTCCATCTCCTCTAAATCATACCGGTGTACCATCCCTTCTTCCACATTGATAATGGTAAGCTGTTGCTCTTCTCCACTTTGGTACAGTGTATTCACATCATATAATAAAGTGGTCAGATCATTTTGAAAATCGTCCTGGTAGGACTGGGTATTCTCATATCCAATTTTCGGATGGTACAATATATCTGTACCAAATCGGTAAATGGTATAAGCGGAAACTGCCGCTCCTGCCATACAGGCACAAAAAGTAAGCATACAGAGCAATCCGCGAAATACTTTTCCTGAGGTGGAATATGACCAGTTCTTTGTCTGCTTTCTTTCTTCCATAGTAGCTCCTTTCAGATTCTATCCTTACTTCTTCTCCATGCGGTAACCTACGCCCCACATAACCTTCACATAATCCGGATTCTTCGGGTCAATCTCAATCTTTTCCCGGATTCTACGGATATGTACGGATACAATATTATCGGTGGCATAAGCATCCTCTTCCCAAATCCGCTCATAAATCTGTGCAGAGGAAAAAACGGTTCCCACATTCTCCATGAAAAGCTTCAAAATCTTGAATTCCGTTGGCGTCAGTTTTACCGGTTCCCCTTCCACTGTCACAAGTTTCTGTTCGGTATCCATTGTAATGGCACCATTTACCAGCAGATTTCCATTGTCCGGCTCCATACCGCCAAGCTGGGTGTAGCGCCGAAGCTGGGATTTCACTCTTGCCACCAATTCTAAAGGATTAAATGGTTTCGTCACATAATCATCTGCTCCCACGTTAAGACCTAATATCTTGTCCACATCTTCTGATTTTGCCGAGAGCAGAATAACAGGAATGGAACTGCTTTCCCGCAGCTTTAGCAATGCATGGATGCCGTCTAACTCCGGCATCATGATATCTAAGATGATCAGATGGATTTCCTTTTCCTGCATAAGTTTTAATGCTTCCCGCCCATTGTATGCCGGAACAACATCATATCCTTCCTGTTTCAAATAAATGGTTATGGCTTCTACTATTTCTTTGTCATCATCGCAAACTAATATTGTCAAAATATTCACCTCCATTTTAATATACGTCAGCATGCTGAATTTCGCAAGCTATATAGGATAATCTTTAGACATTCTTAAATTTTTCCCTGGATTGTTTCTATTCTACCGAATAAACATTACGAAATTAT
>JBJEJE010000112.1:35624-37756 GCA_051877755.1 Lachnospiraceae bacterium
CCTTATTCAAAAGGTAATAAAATAGTACCTTCTGTGCAGGCATGAGTAACATTTATAATATGTTATTCATGTCCGCCAGCGGTACTATTTACATTAATATATCTTTTATTTGTTTGTAAGACTCAGACGAACCAGTGCCCGCTTCAATGCCAGTTCGGCACGGTCCATATCAATACCATCACCGTCTTCAATCCGGCGTCTTGCACGGATTTCTGCTTCCTTTGCACGATTGGCATCAATCTCATCCGGCCATTCCACACTTTCTGCCAGAACCGTTACTTCGTCCTGCAAAATCTGGATAAATCCCGACATCAATGCCGCCTCTTTCACGGTATCATTTTCATGGATTCGAAGAATACCAGGTGCGATGATTGCCGTAAGCGGAATGTGTTTCGGGTAAATACCCATATCACCCTCCGTTGTGGTAAACTCCAGGAAGGTAGTATCTCCTTCATAGAAGATACGCTCCGGAGCTACGATTTTCAATTTCATACTATCTGCCATACGTATTCTCCTTCTTACACATAATGATAATTACTTGTTTTACAGGCACTTTACTACTGCACCTTTGCAAGTACATCATCAATGCTTCCAGCATTCAGGAAATAACCTTCCGGAATATCATCATGCTTGCCTTCGATAATCTCCTTAAATCCACGAATGGTCTCTGCAATCGGAACATACTTACCACTTGTACCGGTAAACTGCTCTGCCACGAAGAACGGCTGGGACAGGAATCTCTGTACCTTTCTTGCACGGGATACCACCAGCTTATCTTCCTCTGATAATTCGTCCATACCAAGAATGGCAATGATATCCTGCAATTCTTTGTACTTCTGTAAAATCTCCTGTACTCCACGGGCAACCTGATAATGCTCTTCCCCTACAATCTTCGGGTCAAGAATTCTGGAGGTAGATTCCAACGGATCTACCGCAGGATAAATACCAAGTTCCACAATGGAACGGGAAAGTACCGTAGTTGCATCCAAATGTGCAAATGTCGTTGCCGGAGCCGGGTCTGTCAGGTCATCCGCAGGCACATATACCGCCTGAACGGAGGTAATAGAACCATTCTTTGTGGAAGTGATACGCTCCTGCAAAGCACCCATCTCTGTCTGAAGGGTTGGCTGGTAACCAACGGCTGAAGGCACACGTCCAAGCAACGCTGATACCTCAGAACCTGCCTGGGTAAAACGGAAAATGTTATCAATAAACAACAGCACATCCTTACCACCCTGGTCACGGAAATACTCTGCCATGGTAAGACCGGTTAAACCAACTCTCATTCTTGCTCCAGGCGGCTCGTTCATCTGACCAAATACCATGGTGGTCTTGTTAATAACTCCTGACTCTGTCATTTCATGATAGAGGTCATTACCCTCTCTGGTACGCTCACCAACACCGGTAAATACAGAATATCCACCGTGCTCTGTTGCGATATTACGGATTAACTCCTGAATCAATACGGTTTTACCTACTCCGGCACCACCAAACAGTCCGATTTTACCACCTTTCTGATAAGGACAGAGCAAATCTACGACCTTGATACCTGTCTCTAAAATCTCTGTATCCGTTGCCTGCTCGGAAAATTCCGGAGCTTTTCTGTGAATTGGAAAATGCTCAGTGCATTCCGGAGCCGGTTTGTTATCAATTGGCTGACCTAATACATTGAACATACGACCCAGTGTATTTTCACCCACCGGCACTGTGATTGGTGCTCCGGTAGCGACAGCCTCCATACCACGAACCAAACCATCTGTTGGTCCCATGGCAATACATTTAACAGTATCATCACCTAAATGCTGGGAAACCTCTACGGTCAATTCCCCGCCATCCTTCGTTGCAATGGTAATGGCATCATTAATTTCCGGAAGATTTCCTTCGCTGAACTTGATGTCCAATACGGCACCGATAATCTGGGTAATTTTACCGACATTCTTTTCTGCCATATATTTTCTCCTTATTCTTTTCTTTATTCAGGTAATTGCAAAACTTTACTGTTTGGCAAGAGAGAACCAACGCAAACATATTCTCGCTGTCCTTCCTGTAATAATCCTGGATTTACAATTACCTATTCTTTATTTTTTCAATCCCAGCTTTCTGTTTTGGAAAATGTATTCCAAAGAGGGGCA
>JBJEJE010000112.1:37856-45346 GCA_051877755.1 Lachnospiraceae bacterium
CACAATTAAGTGCAAACGGCCCCGGCTTGGAAACATTTTTCAAAACAGAAAGCGTCCGGATTATGAGATGGCTTCCGCACCTGCTATAATCTCCGTCAGTTCCTGTGTAATGGAACCCTGACGGGCACGGTTGTATTTCAAAGATAAATCTGCAATCATGTCATCTGCATTCTTTGTTGCAGAATCCATAGCCTGCATACGGGCACCATTTTCACTGGCTACCGCCTCAATAAATGCACCGTATAAAATGTTATTCATATATTTAGGAATAATCATATCCAATGCTTCATCTGCCTGTGGCTCATAATTCATAAGCGTCAGGGTATCAATCTCCACATCCTGCATGATTTCCTCTACATCAATCGGCAAAAGCTTAATCAGCTTTGGCTCCTGCACCACCGTATTCTTGAAACTGGTATATGCAAGATAGATTTCTCCCACCTCACCATTCTCATAGGAAGCAAGAACATTTTTGCCGATATGAATTGCATCTGCGTAAAGAGGATCGTTCATCACCTCAGAATAATCTTCCACAATGTGGTATCCCTTTCTGGTGAGTCCTTCCAATCCCTTTCTACCCAATGCATAAATATCTGTTTCTTCCGGCGTAAATGCCGCCGCAATTTCTTTTACAATGTTGTTGTTATATCCGCCTGCAAGACCTCTGTTTGAGGTAATGGCAATTACTGCCTTCCTTGTAGATTCACTTGGTCTCAAATACCGGTGATCAATACTGCCGGTTCTTGCCAAAATGGAACAAATGGTATCATACAACAATGTGAAATACGGTTTATTACTCTCTGCCCTGGCTTTTGCCTTCTGAAGCTTAACGGTAGACACCAGCTTCATTGCCTTTGTAATCTGACCAGTGCTGGCAACACTTTCCTTACGCCGTTTAATATCCCTCATGGATGCCAAGACATATCACCTCTTTCTTCTTCTACTAACTCGTGTCCTTACCTTTGTTCCTTGTAAGCGGTGATTGCCTCATCCAGCAGCTTCTCGATTTCTTCTGTCAGCTTCTTCTCCTCACGGATCTTAGCAAACAGCTCCGGATACTGGGTATCTACAAATTCAAACAATCCCTTCTCAAAATCAAGAATCTCATCCACCGGCACATCCAACAAATAACGCTTTGTTGCTGCATAAATGATAACAACCTGTCTCTCCACCGGCATTGGTTTATACTGTGGCTGCTTTAACATCTCCTTAATTCTTTCACCCTGTGCCAGACGCTCTTTGGTGTCGGCATCCAGCTCAGAACCAAACTGGGAGAATGCTGCAAGCTCTCTGTACTGTGCAAGCTCGGTACGGATTGGAGAAGCAATCTTTTTCATTGCTCCAATCTGTGCCGCACCACCAACACGGGATACGGAAAGACCAGCGTTAATAGCCGGACGGAAACCGGAATTAAACATCTCTGTCTCCAGATAAATCTGTCCATCTGTAATGGAAATTACGTTGGTCGGAATATATGCGGATACATCTCCGGCCTGTGTTTCAATAATTGGAAGTGCTGTTAAAGAGCCTCCTCCTAATTCATCACTTAATCTGGCTGCACGTTCCAGCAATCTGGAATGTAAATAGAATACATCACCAGGATATGCCTCACGTCCCGGCGGTCTACGAAGCAGCAATGAAAGTGTACGATATGCAGTAGCATGCTTGCTCAAATCATCATAAACCACTAACACATCCTCACCATTCTCCATCCACTCTTCACCAATAGCACAGCCGGCATATGGTGCAATGTACTGAAGTGGTGCCAGCTCAGAAGCTGTGGAAGCAACAACGGTTGTGTAATCCATGGCACCATACTCGGTCAGGGATTTTACGATACTTGCCACAGTGGAAGCCTTCTGGCCAATGGCAACATAAATACATTTTACGCCCTGTCCCTTCTGGTTGATAATCGTATCAATGGCAATCGCCGTCTTACCAGTCTGGCGGTCACCGATAATTAACTCTCTTTGTCCTCTTCCGATTGGAACCATGGCATCAATAGCCTTGATACCAGTCTGCAGTGGTGTATCTACCGCCTTACGGGAAATAACACCGGAAGCCACTCTCTCAATCGGTCTGGTCTTACTTGTATTGACTGGTCCCTTACCGTCAATTGGCTGACCCAGTGCATTGACAACACGTCCAAGCATGGCATCGCCAACCGGAACCTCAACCACGCGGCCCGTGGTCTTAACGGTATCTCCTTCGCTGATATTTTTATTTGCACTTAACAGTACCGCACCTACGTTATCTTCCTCTAAGTTCATTACCATTCCGTAAACTTCACCCGGGAACTCTAACAACTCACCCTGCATCGCTTTCTCCAAGCCATGCACACGGGCAATACCATCTGCCACCTGTATAACTGTACCAACTTCGGAGGTTTCTAATTCCTTAGAATAATTCTTAATCTGCTCTTTAATCACAGAACTGATTTCTTCTGGTCTTAAATTCATGGAAAATTAGCACCTTCTCTCTATCTTTAATGTTTCCCTTATAACAGGGATTTTGATAATTTTGCAATCTGTGTTTTCAGACTGCTATCCACCACCGTATCAGAAATACGGATTACCAGTCCACCAATCAAATTCTTGTCCACCTGATAATTACCCTCTATCTCTTTATACTTTGTGGTTTCCAAAAGCTTCTGCTCAATCTTCTCCTTTTGCTCTTTTGAAAGTTCTACGGCAGAAGAAATGTATGCAATACCGATACCTTTCTCCTCCTTGATTGCAGAAATCACATAATCAAATACCGCCTGAAAATCCTTCTGATGCCCCTTCATAATCAGCATGGTCATAAGACCGGTAAGTTCATCGGAAATCTTTCCTTTATAAATATTCTCGATTACTTTGATCTTCTCTTCCTTTTCAATATTAGGATGGAGCAAAAGCTTGCTTAACTCTTCGTTTTCAAGAAACGTCTGCTTTACAAAAAGTACCTCTTCCAAGGTGGCATCCAAAGTATGATTCTCCATAGCCACTTCAAAAAGTGCACTTCCGTAGGTTTTACTTACCTGCTTAGCCATGTACTACCACCCATTTCTTTCAAAGTATCTTCTATTAAAGCATCCTGCTTACTCTCATCGATCTGCTGCTCAATGATCTTCGCAGCCATGGCAGTTGCCACTCTGACAATCTCTTTGCGCATATCATCGGAAACCTTACTCTTTTCCAGTTCAATTTCCTGATTTGCACGATTCATAATTCTTGCGGCCTCTGCATTCGCCTCTTCTATAATCTCCGCTTCTTTCATCTGTGCCTTTTTACGGGCATTTGCCAATATCTCCTCTTTCTCTTTGTCAATGGATTTGAGTCTTGCATCATATTCTGCCTTTAAAGCTGCTGCATCCTCCTTATCCTTTTGTGCAGATTCGATATCATTTTTTATTTTCTCTGTTCTGTTATTGAGAACCTTCTTCACCGGCTCAAACAAAACATTGGAAAGAAAGAAGAAGAGGATAAAGATTGCGATACCCTGAATAATAATATCATTGATCAACTGGGGACTTAATTCAAAAATATGTCCTTCGGTAAGCAGCATTGTCTGCATACTCCCAAGTCCTGATAACATACCCATCAAGGAACTATCCTCCTTTCACCAGATTCTTATTGTTTCCATTCTCTTCAACTATTACAGCTTCAAGAATCTAGCTAACATTGGATTACCATACATTAACAGCAATGCAACAACCAATCCGTAAAGACCTGTTGTCTCTGCTACTGCCTGTCCAAGTAACATGGTAGACATGATATCTCCCTTTGCTCCCGGATTACGTCCTACTGCCGCTGCACCCTGACCAGCTGCGTATCCCTGACCAACACCAGGTCCGATACCTGCGATCATTGCTAAACCTGCACCAATTGTTGAACATGCTAAAATTAAACCTTCGTTTGTGATGTTTGACATAAACATTCCCTCCATAAAATATATTTTTCTTAATTATTCTCCTATCTTGTCGGTGATAAACACCATCGTCAACATAGAAAAGACATACGCCTGAATCGCACCTGAGAAGATATCGAAATAGACGTGTAAAAACGCCGGAATACCAATCTTTGCAAATATTGGTAACAATCCGTAATACAATGCCATCATGACCGTACCCGCCATTACATTACCAAACAAACGCAATGACATGGAAACCGGTGTGGCAATCTCTCCGATTAAATTAATCGGAAACAGGAACCAGATTGGTTTAAATAAACCTGTTACGGCACCAAATTTGTTACACTTTATATTGTTATACTGTATCATAACAAATGTAATCAGCGCCAGAGAAAATGTGGTTCCGAAATCAGCCGTGGGCGGTCTCAGCCCAAACAAGCCTGAAATGTTAGATAAAAGTACAAATAAAAATAATGTACCCACATAATTGATGTATTTTCTACCATGCCTGCCCATAGAGGAATTGACAAATCCCTGCAATGTCTCGACTGCAAATTCCACAACATTTTGAAGTCCGGTTGGAACTTCCTTCGCATGCATGATCTTCTTTCTTGCAACTAATGCAAATATCATAATAGCTGCCATGATAATAAACATACAGACATGTGATGTGGTAATATATACCGTCTGGCCCATAAACTTATAGCCCAGCAGATGGTGAATCGAAAAATCCACGTCCTGATCTGCCGCCAAAAGCATTGGTAGCATTCCGTAACTCATCCTTTCACCTTCCTTTCTGTAATCATTTTATCTAAATTCATCAACAGGAAATCAAATCTCCGGTATACGGCTGCTTGACTTCCCATTGACAAATAAAGGTCTTTACTCTTCTTCCTCTTCTTTTGTTACAAAGCTTTCCGGATACAGTCTTTTTAGGAAAAATGGTGCAATCAGTGCTCCAATCTTTAAGCCCAGCATTCCCAGTATCAATGCGATAAAATTCATCCGATCCACCAGCAGACCAATCACCAATGCAATCAGCATAATAAAAAGCCTGAAAAAGCTTTGCCGTTTCACATATTTGTTTGCCTGCTGCTGGGGTAAATCCAAAGCCTTGTCCAAGGTCTTTGCCATATGAATAATGAGAAAAATGGCGACGATCACGCCGAATAACAAACCCAGTGTATAAGACAGAATATCTTCTGAAAAAAAGAGTCCAACTGCCTCTATCAACACGGTATAAATTCCAATCCCAATCAAAAAACCCGTCAGAGTCTCCTTAACCTGATTCATATGTTCACACCTCAGTCATTCCTTTTCGCAATGAAACAGGAGCTTTTCTGATATATATCACAAGAATCCTTCCTCATCTAGTATATATATTCCCAAATACAACCTTTCCTAATCCCCACTCTGTTTGATTCTGTATCCTTTTTCATCTGTAAATAAAAGGAAATCGGAAAACAAAGCAATATAATTATACTAAGTTTTCCGACAAATGTCCATGAAAATACTTTATTTTTTTCATATTTCTTTTTCCGGATTGTATTTACTTCCCACCGGTGTCATGGCAAGTCCGCCTTTTCCGGTCTCTTTCAGACAGGATGGCATTGCCACGCCAATACTGCGCATGGCATCAATCACTTCATCCGGCGGTATTTTAGAAACCACACCTGCCATTGCCAGGTCTGCCGCAGCGAGTGCACTCATGGCTCCAATAACATTTCTTTTCACACAGGGCACCTCCACAAGACCACCCACCGGATCGCAGGCAAGCCCTAAGAGATTCTTCAGCGCCATGGCTGCCCCATTACAGATTGCATCAAGGTCTCCTCCCCGTAAATACACCGCAGCACCTGCCGCCATGGCCGCCGCCGATCCAATCTCTGCCTGACAGCCGCCTGCTGCTCCAGCAATAAATGCCCGGGAAGCAATGACGCCTCCAATCCCTGCCGCCACTAACATCGCCTTTGTCATCTGCTCCTCACTATACTGAAATCTCTCATTCATGGAAATG
This sequence comes from Lachnospiraceae bacterium, assembly GCA_051877755.1. Classification (GTDB taxonomy): domain Bacteria; phylum Bacillota; class Clostridia; order Lachnospirales; family Lachnospiraceae; genus CAG-590. The sequence goes on from JBJEJE010000112.1 coordinate 43,765, forward strand.
AGGACTGCGGGAACCACACCACAGGAACCAGCAGTGGGGGATGCCACGATTCGCTTCATGCAGGCATTGGATTCCCCCATTTTTACTGCCTTTTCCATCACGAGACACACAAAATCGCCACATAAGGATTCTTCTTTTTCCCTGTATTCCTGTATCTTTCCACCGTCACAGCCCGCCAGCCTGCTAGTGGATGTCAGACTGCTGTCATAATCTCTGTCCGCCTCTTTCATTGCCTGGTAAATGGCAGACACCTGTGAAAACCCTTCCTCCGGCTCCACACCCCTCTCATGACAGTCTTCCTCCAAAATAACCTGATAAAATTCTTTTTGTTCTTTCCTTGCAATTTCACATATGTCTTTCAGCGATTTGTACATATTCATACCATCCTTTTTGATTCCTATATCTTGTCTGAAGTCAGCCCGTCTTCCAGGCTTAAATAGGTTACCTTCACAATTCCCTCCAAATGCTCCAGCCATCGGATAGATTCCCTTGGAACTTCCTGGTCACACTCAATGACCATAACCGCATTTCCCCCTCTGGAATCCCGGTAAAGCTGCATGGTGGCAATATTGACTGATTTGTGCCCCAGCATGGAGGTCACCTCTGTAACATGCCCCGGCTGGTCAATATTATGCACAATAAGTGTAGGAAAATCTCCCGTGAAATTAGCAGTCAGCCCATCAATCTCACAAATGCGGATCTGTCCGCCTCCAATGGAACATGCCACAATCTCCAGCTTTCTGCCAGACTGTCCCTCCAGATTCATTTTTACGGTATTGGGATGGGCATCCATCAATTCAATTCCTTCAAATTGAAAATGCATTCCCCTTGATCTGGCAATTTCAAAACTTTCCGGTATTCTCCGGTCATCCACTGCCATTCCCAGCAGTCCGGCAATTAATGCTTTATCCGTACCATGTCCCTGACCTGTTGCCAGAAAGGAGCCGTGCAGATAAATATCTGCCTTTCTTATCTCCTCGTCCATCAGTTTTCTTGAAACCTGTCCAATTTTAACGGCTCCTGCCGTGTGGGAGCTTGAAGGTCCGACCATAACCGGACCGATAATATCAAATATATTCATAGGTATCCTTTCCCTGACACGGGTATTCCATACCCGGTCTGCACTTGCACTGCTAGTATGTATTGTTCCCGCATAATCGTTATTATATTTGCATATCTGCTTTTTCTATTTCCCTTACTATATAGAATTTTCTCCCACTTTTCAATAAATCATTCCTAAGATCTGAGGATGTATTTCCGTCTTTTTTATTTACTTTCTTTGCTGATTTTTATTCGTTTATTTGATTATTCTTTTATAATACAGTTTTTTCTTAATTATATTAAGTATTTTTCTCGTCCGCTTTTTATTGTTATTTTCTCCATCAGAACAAAGTGTCGCTTGCGACTCTTTCGCGTCCAAACGGAATGTGCAACATTAACTTCCTGACCGTGAGGTGCACATCCATAGCGGAGTGTTTTAACTTTATAGGAAACGAGAAGTTTCCTATTAAAGTTAAAAAGGGAGTCCCCGTCAAACTGACGTCAGTACTCCCTTATCCATCTCGTATACTTTATCACACAG
>JBJEJE010000113.1:0-45153 GCA_051877755.1 Lachnospiraceae bacterium
GTTTGGAAAGATTAAATTCCACCCCAAAGTGGAATTTCGGATTGCAAACAACAAATTTCACAAATTTTATTGTTTTTTTCTTGACAAACCAGGAGATGGGTGGTACTCTATACCTAGATGTTAGCACTCGGATAGGTTGAGTGCTAATAACTAATAAGCAGGAAAGGGGTTTGATGCATGGAATTAGATGAGCGAAAACTGAAGATATTGAAAGCAATCATTTCTAATTACTTAGAAACTGGTGAACCGGTTGGCTCAAGAACCATTTCCAAATATACGGATTTGAACCTTAGTTCTGCAACAATTCGAAACGAGATGGCAGATCTGGAAGAACTTGGACTAATTATGCAGCCTCACACTTCAGCAGGACGGATTCCTACCGATAAGGGTTATCGGTTATATGTGGATCGGATGATGTTGGAGAAGGATAATGAGATGCAGGAGATGAAGACACAGCTGCTGGAACGTGTAGATAAGATGGAATCTCTTTTGAAGCAGGTAGCAAGAGTGCTGGCATACAATACCAATTATGCAACATTGGTGACTGCACCACAATATCAGAACTCAAAGCTTAAGTTTATCCAGCTTTCCCAGGTGGATGAGAATCAGCTGCTGGCGGTTATTGTGGTAGATGGGAATGTCATTAAGAACCAGCTGATTAAGGTTGAACGGATGCTGGAGAATGATGAGATTTTAAAGCTGAATGTTTTGCTGAATACCTTTTTGCAAGGGGCTTCATTGCGGGATATCAATTTGGAAATGATACAGACTATCAAGGCTCAGGCAGGAGAATTTGCAGATATTATGGAAGGTATCTTCCAGGGGATTGCAGAAGCCATTCATGAAGCGGATGAAGTTGAGATTTATACCAGCGGTACAACGAATATGTTGAAATATCCGGAGCTTGGAACAATCGAGCAGACTACAAAACTTCTGGAAGCCTTAGAGGATAGACAGGGACTGGATGAATTGATCGATGAATCCATTAACAGTGAGAATGGCAATGGTATCCAGGTATATATTGGTGAGGAGGCACCGGTTTCCAGCATGAAGGATTGCAGTATTGTAACAGCAACCTATGAGCTGGCAGAGGGTGCAAAGGGAACCATTGGTATAATTGGTCCCAAACGAATGGATTATCAGAAAGTGGTCAGCACCCTTAAGAATCTTACGGGTGAGTTAGATACAATATTTAAGAAGAAAGATTAGAGGTGTCAAAGTGGAAGAAAAGAAGAAAGGCAATGCAAAAGGGAATGCAGGAAAGAAAGAAAAACCTACCGGCAAAGCAGTGGAAGAAACTGTAGAAGAAGTAGCGGTAGAATCCACTGAAGAGACAGAAGTAGAGACAAAAGAAGTTTCAGAGGATACCGAGAAGAAGCCTGTGAAAGGTAAAAAAGGCAGCCGAAGAAGCGGTGGCAATAACAAGGCATTGGAGTTAGAATTAGAAAAGCAAAAAGAATTGGCAGAGGAAGCAAATGACAAGTATAAGAGACTTTTAGCTGAATTTGAGAATGCCAGAAACCGTAACGAAAAAGAGTCGAAGCACATGTATGATATTGGTGCCAAGGAAGTATTAGAGAAACTTCTGCCGGTTGTGGATAATTTTGAAAGAGCTTTGCAGGCAATTCCGGAAGAGGATAAAGACAGAGCTTTTGAGCAGGGCGTTGACAAGATTTATAAACAGATGATTGTAACCTTGGAGGAGATTGGTGTAAAGCCAATGAATGCAGAAGGTACAGAATTCAATCCGGATTTTCATAATGCAGTATTGCATGTTGAGGATGAAGAATTAGGAGAGAATATTGTGGCGGAAGAACTGCAGAAAGGTTATATGTATAAGGAAGAGGTTCTGCGTCATAGTATGGTAAAGGTAGCGAATTAAGCTGTCATTTCAATCATGTAAAATAATATATTCATTATAGAATTTTAGGAGGAAAAAATCATGGGAAAAATTATAGGTATTGACTTAGGTACAACAAATTCATGTGTAGCTGTTATGGAAGGTGGTAAGCCGGTTGTAATCAACAATGCAGAAGGTGCAAGAACAACACCATCTGTTGTTGCATTTACAAAGACAGGTGAACGTGTTATCGGTGAGCCTGCAAAACGTCAGGCAGTTACCAATGCGGATAAGACCATTTCTTCTATTAAGAGACATATGGGTTCTGATTACAAGGTAGCAATTGATGACAAGAAGTATTCTCCACAGGAGATTTCAGCTATGGTCCTTCAGAAGTTGAAGGCTGATGCAGAGAGTTATTTAGGTGAGAAGGTTACAGAAGCAGTTATCACAGTTCCTGCATACTTCTCAGATGCTCAGAGACAGGCAACCAAGGATGCCGGACGTATTGCTGGTCTGGATGTAAAGCGTATCATCAACGAGCCGACAGCAGCTGCATTATCTTATGGTTTGGATAATGAGAATGAGCAGAAGATTATGGTATACGATTTAGGTGGTGGTACATTTGATGTATCTATCATTGAGATTGGTGATGGTGTCATTGAAGTATTGGCAACTGCCGGTGATAACAAACTTGGTGGTGATGATTTCGATAATGTCATTACAGATTATATGCTGGATGAATTTAAGAAGCAGGAAGGTGTAGATCTTTCATCTGATAAGATGGCAATGCAGAGATTAAAAGAAGCTGCTGAGAAGGCTAAGAAAGAGTTATCTTCTTCTACAACAACCAATATTAATCTTCCATTTATCACAGCTACTGCAGATGGTCCAAAGCATTTTGATATGAATTTGACCAGAGCTAAATTTGATGAATTGACAGCTCATTTAGTAGAGAAGACAGCAGTTCCAGTACAGACAGCATTAAAGGATGCAGGAATGAGTGCTTCCGAGCTCGACAAGGTATTGCTGGTTGGTGGTTCTACACGTATTATCGCTGTACAGGATAAAGTAAAACAGTTAACTGGTAAAGATCCATTCAAGGGTATCAATCCGGATGAATGTGTTGCAATTGGTGCTTCTATTCAGGGTGGTAAGTTAGCAGGTGATGCTGGTGCCGGTGAAATCTTACTTTTGGATGTTACCCCACTTTCTCTTTCTATCGAGACTATGGGTGGCGTTGCAACCAGATTGATCGAGAGAAATACAACGATTCCTACAAAGAAGAGCCAGATATTCTCAACTGCACAGGATAATCAGGATGCTGTTGATATCCACATCGTTCAGGGTGAGAGACAGTTTGCAAGAGATAACAAGACATTGGGACGTTTCCGCCTGGATGGTATTGCTCCTGCAAGACGTGGTGTACCACAGATTGAGGTTACATTCGATATTGATGCAAATGGTATCGTAAATGTATCTGCTAAGGATTTGGGAACTGGAAGAGAACAGCATATCACAATTACTGCTGGTTCTAATATGTCAGATGATGATATTGAAAAAGCAATCAAGGAAGCTGCTGAGTATGAAGCTCAGGATAAGAAGAGAAAAGATGCGATTGAGGCAAGAAATGATGCAGACGCAATGGTATTCCAGACAGAAAAGGCATTGCAGGATGTTGGTGACAAACTGCCGGCAGAGGATAAGACAAAGGTAGAGGCTGATCTTGCAACTCTTAAGAATCTGGTAGAAAGTACAGATCCGGAAAATATGAGCGATTATGATGTAGAGCAGTTGAAGAATGCGAAAGAGACATTAATGACAAGTGCACAGAATTTATTTGCTAAGTTGTATGAGCAGAATGGTCCTGGAGCAAATGCCGGAACGGGTGCAGAAGGTCCGGCTGATTATTCAGAAGGTGATGTAGTAGATGGCGATTATACAGAGTTATAATCTATAAGATGATACTTTAAGGTGGAATCCCACGGTTTCAGTATGAGACCGTGGGTACTCTTGATAGATATAGGTGAGGAAGATGGCAGAGACAAAGAGAGATTATTATGAGGTTCTTGGTGTTCCTAAAAATGCGACAGACACAGAATTGAAAAAGGCATATAGACAGGTCGCTAAGAAATATCATCCGGATACGAATCCAGGGGATAAGGAAGCAGAGGCAAAATTTAAAGAAGCTTCTGAGGCATACAAAGTATTAAGTGATCCGGATTCCAGAGCAAAATATGATCAATATGGTCATGCTGCATTTGATCCGAATAGCGGTATGGGCGGCGGATTTGGTGGCTTTGATTTCAGTGATATGGGAGATATCTTTGGAGATATTTTTGGAGATATGTTTGGTGGTGGCACAAGAAGCCATCAGTCAAATGGACCTATGAAAGGTGCCAATATTAAGACCAGTGTCCGCGTGAAATTCGATGAGGCAGTATTTGGGTGTCAGAAAGAATTAGAACTGCCGCTTAAGGATGAGTGTGTAGTTTGTCATGGTACGGGTTCCCAGCCAGGGCATAATCCGGAAACCTGTCCGAAATGTAATGGTAAAGGTCAGGTGGTATTTACACAGCAGTCTTTATTTGGTGTAGTGCGTAATGTGCAGACCTGTCCGGAGTGCAGTGGAACTGGAAAAGTGATTAAATATAAATGTAACCAATGCTCCGGAACCGGTTATGTTAAGAGCAAGAAGAAAATTCAGGTGGTTGTGCCGGCAGGTATTGACAATGGTCAGAGCATACGTATCCGTGAGAAAGGTGAACCGGGTGTAAACGGAGGTGGCAGAGGGGATCTGCTGGTAACGGTGTTGGTAGACAGACATCCGCAGTTCCAGCGTCAGGAATACGATCTGTTTTCCACAGAGCCTATTACCTTTACACAGGCTGCTTTGGGTGGTGCAATTACCATCAATACTATTGATGGTCCGATGGAATATGAAATCAAAGCAGGTACCCAGACCGATACAAAGGTAAAATTAAAGGGAAAAGGTGTTCCAACACTGCGAAACAAAAATGTACGTGGAGACCATTATGTAACATTAGTGGTTCAGGTGCCGGATAAACTGACGGAGGAACAGAAGACGATTCTGAATAACTTTGACGAGGCTACTGGCTCCACCGCAAGGCGTTCCACAGATTCCTCTGGTGATTTCAGCTTTAGCGGACACAAGAAAAAGGGATTTGGAAAGAAAAAATAATACAGACTGCTGACCGGTATGGATAATTTTGACTGATTTGCAGGTGAAATCGGAGAAGATTGTTTTAGCGTATATTCGTAAAAACAATTTTCTCCATTTTTGTTGTTAATAAAATTGTGAATAAATAGTGGCTTGTGGTTGCGAAGTCAGATTAAAACCTTTATAATAAAATAATTATAAATATGTTTGATGAAGGAAAGATAATAATATGAAGTGGACAAAGGTTACAATTGAAACAACAACAGAAGCAACCGATATGTTGAGTTATGTATTAGGTGAATATGGTGTGGAGGGAATAGAGATAGAGGATAATATCCCGCTGTCTGAAGAAGATAAGAAGGCAATGTTTATTGATATTCTGCCAGAACTTCCACCGGATGAAGGGATAGCATATATATCCTGCTATATTGATGATAAGATTGACGTGAAGGATCTGTGTGGATATATTAGTGGTCAGCTTGCAGAGATGGCAGCTTATATGGAAGTGGGAACGGGAAAGATATCTCTTGGAGAGACGGAAGATAAGGACTGGATCAATAACTGGAAAGAGTTCTTTCATCCATTCCGGCTGGAGGATAATATCATTATTCAACCTACCTGGACGGAATCTGCAGATGTAAGACCGGGAGACATTGTTATTCATATTGATCCGGGAACGGCATTCGGAACAGGTTCCCATGAGACAACAAAGCTTTGTATTGCAAATCTCAAAAAATATATTAATCCTGCCGGAGGTACGGATGTATTAGATGCCGGATGCGGCAGTGGAATTCTTTCCATTATTGCCGTGAAACTTGGGGCAGAAAAGGTATATGGTATTGATATTGATGAACTGGCGGTGGAAGCGAGTAAGGAAAATCTCAAATTAAATCAGATTCCGGAACAGAGTTATACAATTGTAAAGGGGGATGTGATTGGAGATAAGGAATTCGCTAAAAGAGTGGCTGATATTGGACAATATGATATTGTGGTGGCAAATATTTTAGCGGACGTGATTATTCCGTTATCAGCGGTGATTCGTCCATTCATGAAAGAAAATGGTGTGTTTATTACTTCGGGAATTATTAATACCAAAGAAGATGATGTTAAGGCTGCCCTTGAGATGAATGGGTTTGATATAGTGGATACAACCTATATGGGCGAGTGGGTATCAATTGTGGCAAAATATAAATGAGGACTTGAATAGCATGTATCGATTTTTTGTAGAGAAAGAACAACTGAATACGGATCATCCGGCTATATTCGGTAATGATTATTACCACATTCATAACGTTCTTCGCATGAAACCGGGAGAAGAAGTTCTTCTGTGTGACGGAGGGGAAAAAGAATATCTATGTGAAATTACAGGTTATAATACAGAAGAAGAACTTGTAGAATTGAAGGTTACGGACATATTTGGTAATGCCAGGGAATTGCCGGCAGATATCATTTTGTTTCAGGGTTATCCCAAGGGAGATAAAATGGATACGGTTATTCAGAAAGCAGTGGAATTGGGTGCCAGTGAGATTGTGCCGGTTATGATGAAACGTTCCGTTGTGAAACTGGATACCAAAAAAGCAGAAAAGAAAGTGGAACGGCTTAATGCTATTGCATTAAGTGCTGCAAAGCAGTCAAAGCGTGGAATAATTCCTAAAGTAACAAATGTTATGTCTGTATCAGAGGCTTGTGAATATGCAGGAAAATTAGATTATATCCTTCTGCCCTATGAGAATGCAGAAGGAATGCAGTATTCTAAAAAGGTAATCGGTGAGGCAAAACATAAAAAAACGATAGGTGTTTTTATTGGTCCAGAAGGAGGATTTGAACCTTCAGAGGTGGAACAAATTCAGGCGATTGGAGGAAAGACAATTTCTTTGGGATATCGTATATTACGGACTGAGACGGCGGGAATGACAATCTTATCGCTGTTAATGTTTTTATTGGAGGAAGATAAGTAACATGGAAGTATATTTTGATAATGCGGCAACAACAAAAATTATTTCGGAAGTTCGAGAAATTATATTAGAGACCATGGATGTGGAGTATGGGAATCCTTCCTCCATGCATTTAAAGGGAGTTGGTGCGGAGAAGTATATCCGTTATGCAAAGAATGCAATCAGCAAACAGTTGAAATGTGAACCAAAGGAAATTATATTTACCTCTGGCGGCACGGAATCCAATAATCTTGCACTGATTGGAATTGCATTGGCAAATAAGAGAGCCGGGAGCCATATTATCACAACCGGAATTGAACATGCATCGGTTTATAATCCGATATTATATTTACAGGAACTGGGATTTCGGGTAACCTTTCTTAAGGTGGATGAAAAAGGAAAAGTGGATTTGAACCACTTAAGGGAGTCCCTTTGTGGGGATACGATACTGGTATCTACAATGGCAGTGAACAATGAAATTGGGGCGGTGGAACCAATTGAGGAAATCGCAAAGATTATTAAAGACTATAACCTTGAGCATGACAGAAATATCCTGTATCATGTGGATGCAATCCAGGCATTTGGAAAGCAGGTGCTCTATCCGAAACGAATTGGAATCGATGCCCTTTCCATGAGTGGACACAAGATTCATGGTCCCAAAGGAAGCGGAGCTCTTTTTGTGGACAGTCGTGTTAAGATCAAACCTATTCTTTACGGTGGCGGACAGGAAAAGGGGATTCGTTCCGGTACAGAGAATACGGCAGCCATTGCCGGTATGGGAAAAGCTGCAGAAGTTATGTATGGCAGGTTAGAGGAAAACCGGGAGAAAATGAATGCGGTAAAGCAGGCATTGATTGCAGGTGCCACACAGATAGAAGGGGTTACTGATAATTCAGGAGAATCTCCGCATATTGCCAGTTTAAGTTTCCGGGGAGTAAGAAGCGAGGTACTGCTGCATGCCTTAGAGGAGAAGGGGATTTATGTATCAGCAGGTTCCGCCTGTTCTTCCAATCATCCGGTAATCAGTGGTGTACTAAAAGCAATCGGTCTTGAAAAAGATTTATTAGAATCTACTTTACGATTCAGCTTTTGTGAGTATAATACAGTAGAGGAGGCAGAATATACAGTAAAGGTTTTAGAGGAACTGTTACCGATGCTTCGCAGGTTTACCAGAAAATAGAGAGGAAAAAAGAATGGAATATAAAGCATTTTTGATCAAATATGCAGAGATAGGAACAAAGGGGAAAAACCGCTATGTTTTTGAGGACGTTCTCTGTAGGCAGATAAAAGAACATGTGGACAAGTTAGGGGATTTCGTAATCCGCAGAGAATATGGAAGAATATTTTTGGAGGCAGAATCTGACTATGACTATGAGGATGTCATGGAAGAACTGCAAAAGGTGTTCGGAATTGTGGGAATCTGCCCTATTGTAGTAGAGGAGCAGGTGGAGTTTGAAGCAATAAAGAAAAAAGCAATTGCTTATATGCGGGAATGTTATGGAGATAAATCCATGACTTTTAAGGTAAATGCCAGAAGAGCGAATAAGGCTTTTCCGATGCAATCCATGGAAATCAACAGTGAAATTGGACATTTTTTATTGGAGGAATTTCCGAATCTGACGGTGGATGTACACCATCCGGATGTGCTTTTGAATATTGAAGTGCGCCAGCAGGTTTATCTGTATTCGGAAACCATAAAGGGGGCAGGCGGACTGCCTGTGGGAACCAATGGAAAGGCAATGCTGCTGCTTTCCGGTGGAATTGATTCGCCGGTTGCAGGGTATATGATCTCCAAGCGTGGTGTGGAATTGGAGGCAGTGTACTTTAATGCACCTCCGTACACCTCGGAACGGGCAAAACAAAAAGTGATTGATCTGGCAAGGATTGTATCCGGTTATTCCGGTAAAATCCGTCTTCACATTGTGAATTTTACGGATATCCAGCTTGCAATCTATGAAAAATGTCCTCATGAGGAGCTTACCATTATCATGCGCCGCTATATGATGAAGATTGCAGAGGAGATTGCAAAGAAGAATAACTGTCAGGCATTGATTACAGGGGAAAGTATTGGACAGGTGGCATCCCAGACCATGCATAGCCTTGCCTGTACCAATGAGGTGTGTACGATGCCGGTATTCCGGCCCTGTATTGGCATGGATAAACAGGAAATTATAGATATATCAGAACAGATTAAAACCTATGAAACATCTATTCTGCCATATGAAGACTGCTGTACGATTTTTGTGGCAAAACATCCAGTTACCAAACCGATTTTAGAGATTATCAAACGTTCGGAAGAGAAGCTTTCTGATGTGATTGATGATTTGATGGAACAGGCACTTGCTTCTGTAGAAGTGGTGGAGGCAAAAGTGGAGGATCTTACAGAATAGTAAAGAAGGAAGAATATACAAAAAGAGGACGCCACATCAGAAAATATGCCGATGTGGCATCCTCTTTCCCTATTCATATTCAATAGAAAGCTCCTGTTTAGATAATGTATGGCTCAAGTGCCTTCATGATCTCAGAGTCATCACCTTCAGCATGAATGTTGAGGTCGATTGGCTGTGAAATATCTAAACTGAAGATTCCCATAATTGACTTTGCGTCGATAACGTATCTGCCAGATACCAGATCGAATTCAGCATCGAACTTGGCAATGTCATTAACAAAACTTTTCACTTTGTCAATTGAATTCAGAGAAATTTTAACTGATTTCATAATATGTCCTCCTAAATAAATATTACGCCTTGTGGCAACCTGCTATTATGATAACTTTTTGAATCGTAAAAGTCAATATGAAAAAAAGGATTCATGGGAGCAAATTCGAAAAGAAATGGGGATAGGTAAACAACAGGAAAAAATAGCATCCTTTATGTAAAAGATAAAAGAAGATTATGAGGAATTGTAAAATGAAAGAAAAGAATGTATACCGGGCGGCTATTATTAATCTGGGCTGCAAGGTAAATAAATACGAAGCGGATTCCATGAAGGATAAGCTGATTATGGCTGGTATGGAAGTGGTGGAACCGGAAGAGATAGCAGATGTTTATATCGTCAACACCTGTTCCGTTACTAATATGGCACAGAAAAAATCCCGACAGATGCTAAGACGGGCTAAAAAGAAAAATCCAAAGGCAGTTATCGTGGCGGCTGGCTGCTATGTCAATGCAGAACATGATGTTTTAAAACAAGAGGATTTTGTGGATATTCTGGTAGGCAATAACTGTAAAAAAGATATCGTACAGATTATTATGGACTATATGAAAGACAGGGCAGATGCTGACTTTTATATTGATATTAACCAGACAAAGGAATATGAAGAGATGGGTAATCTGGAAGCGGCACATTTAGATCATCAAAGAGCTTATATCAAGATACAGGATGGCTGCAACCAGTTCTGTTCTTATTGTATTATTCCATATACGAGGGGACGGGTACGCAGCAGAAGACCGGAACATATCCTGGCGGAGATTAAACAGCTTGCAGAGAAGGGCGTAAAGGAATTTGTACTGACAGGAATCCATATTTCATCCTATGGGGTGGATTTTAAAGATGAAAATGCACCACATGACAGAGTTATGGATCTTGGTCTGCTTGTTGAGAAAATAGCAGAAATTCCTGAGGTAAAGAGAATCCGGTTTGGTTCTCTGGAACCCCGTATTATTACTGCTGAATTTCTTGAAAAGATTACCAAAACGGATAAGGTGTGCCCTCATTTTCATCTTTCCCTGCAAAGTGCGTGTAATGCCACGTTGAAACGAATGAACCGCAAGTATACAATTGAGGAGTTTATGGAAAAATGTAATATGCTTCGATTCTATTTTGACAGACCGGCAATTACCACAGATGTGATTGTGGGATTTCCGGGTGAAACAGAGGAAGAATTTGAGATAACAAAAGAGAATCTTGTAAAATTAAGTCTCTACGAAATTCATGTGTTTAAATATTCTGTGCGGGCAGGGACAGTGGCAGAACACCTGCCGGATCAGGTTCCTGAATATAAAAAGAATGAAAGAAGTGATATTCTTTTAACTCTTACTGCAAAACAGAAGAAGAACTTTGAAAAATCCCTGGAAGGCTTACGGGATGAGGTGTTAGTAGAGGAAGAATGGAAAGAATCGAATGAGATGTTTTTGGAGCAGAAAAATCTGGAAACAGAGGAAAAAAATATAAAATATTTCACAGGACATACAAAAAGATATGTTAAAGTGAGAATTACAGCAAAGGATAATATTGTCAATCAGATTACAGAATATATATATTAAATTAAAAGGGATTGGCAGGCAGGTTATATAATAGAAAAGACCTTATTTTGTCGGATTTTGTGGAAAAATCTGACCAAATGTGAAAAGGGTTTAAAGATACAGCTTGCAACTTTTGTAAAAGTATATTATCATATAGATATCGAAATAAGGACGTGATGATATGAATAATCAGAATACATTTAACACACAATTTGTAGAAGTAGTAAAAGACAATAATCTGCCAGTTACAGATATTCTTGCACAGGTTTATACCGCGTTATCCGAGAAAGGTTACAATCCGGTAAGCCAGATTGTGGGGTATGTAATGAGTGGGGATCCTACTTATATAACAAGCTATAAGAATGCAAGAAGTCTGATTATGAAGGCAGAACGTGATGAGATTATTGAGGTTCTGTTGGAGAATTATATTGAGACAAGATTAAAATAAGTTTTTTCTTGTGAAGTTAATGCTGGAACAGGATAAATTAACAGGAGACACAGGATGCGGATTTTAGGACTGGATTATGGGACTAAGACGGTTGGTGTAGCCCTTAGTGATGAGTTGGGAATTACTGCACAGCCTATTATGACCATAGAGAGAAAGTCGGAGAATAAGTTACGAAGGACCTTAGCTAAGATTGAGGAAATCATTGATGAGTATGGGGTTTCTTTTGTTGTGCTTGGATATCCGAAAAACATGAATAATACAATTGGACCACGGGCAAAAGCGACAGAGGAATTTAAGGAGCATATTGAGCGAAGAACCGGTCTTGAAGTGATTTTACAGGATGAAAGACTTTCTACCGTGGAATCAGAGAGAATTTTAATGGATTCCGGAGTGCGCCGGGAAAACAGGAAAGAATACGTGGACAAGATGGCAGCAGCTTTTATTTTACAAAGCTATCTGGATGCCCATTGAGAAAACGGCCTTATTTTGATGAATAGTATCTGATTGGAACAAAGAAAGGAAACAGGATGGAAGAATTAGAAACAATTGTCATTACATTTGACGATGGAGAAGAAGTAGAATTTTATGTATTAGAACAGACACAGTTAATGGGAACGAACTATTATCTGGTTGCACCGGCAGATGAAGATGAGGAAGAGGAATGCGAATGCTACATTTTAAAGGAAAATGTAAATGAATCGGATGAAGAATATGGAATGTATGCATTTGTAGAGAATGAAGAGGAATTAGAGAATCTTTTCCCTATTTTTGAGGAATTGATGGAAGACAGTGATATGGAGGTAGAGTTTTGAAAATGAATATGAGAAAGGGAGACTCTGGCAGAAAGGGAAAGGTGGAGCAGGCTCCCAGTGTGAAGATTATTCCTTTGGGTGGACTTGAACAGATTGGTATGAATATCACAGCCATTGAGTATGAGGATACAATTGTTGTAATTGACTGTGGGCTGGCATTTCCGGAAGAAGATATGCTGGGAATTGATCTGGTGATACCGGATATCACCTATCTGAAGGATAATATTGAAAAGGTAAAGGGGTTGGTAGTAACCCATGGTCATGAAGACCATATTGGTGCAATCCCGTATGTTGAAAAAGAGATTAACATCCCAATTTATGCAACAAAGCTTACAATGGGACTGATTGACAATAAGTTAAGGGAACACAATTTGCTGAACAATGTAAAACGGAAAGTAGTAAAGCATGGACAGACTATTAATCTGGGAAGTTTTCGCATCGAATTTATACGCTCCAATCATTCCATAGCGGACTCTTCCGGTCTTGCAATTTATACACCGGCAGGAATTTTGGTGCATACAGGAGATTTCAAGGTGGATTTCACTCCTGTGTTTGGAGAGACCATTGATTTGCAAAGATATGCAGAATTGGGGAAGAAGGGCGTGCTTGCCCTTATGGCAGATTCCACAAATGTGGAGCGGCCAGGATTTACACCCAGCGAAAAAAAGGTGGGGCGGACGTTTGACATATTATTTGCTGAGAATAAGAACAGCCGTCTTATTATTGCAACCTTTGCTTCCAATGTGGACAGGGTACAGCAGATTATCAATAGTGCAGACAAATATGGCCGTAAGGTGGTAATTGAGGGACGGAGTATGGTAAATGTCATCAATACAGCCTCAGAGCTTGGATTTATCCAGATTCCGGATAACACGTTGATTGACATTGAGCAGATGAAGAGTTATCCGGACGAACAGATTGTGCTGATTACAACGGGAAGCCAGGGAGAGAATATGGCAGCACTATCCAGAATTGCAGCCAATATACACAACAAGGTAAGTATTAAGCCTGGTGATACCGTTATACTAAGTTCCAGCCCGATTCCTGGTAATGAAAAGGCAATCAATAAAATCATTAATGAACTGGAGATGAAGGGTGCCAAGGTTATATTCCAGGATACCCATGTATCCGGTCATGCCTGTCAGGAGGAATTAAAGCTGATTTATGCTTTGACGAAACCGCAGTATGCCATTCCGGTCCACGGTGAATACAGGCATTTGAAACGTCATGCAGAACTGGCGATGGAAATGGGTGTTGCAAAGGATGATGTTGAGATTTTGAGCAATGGTACCGTATTGGAATTATCAAAGGATAAGGCCAGAGTAACTGGTCATGTAACGTCCCAGGGAATTTTAGTGGATGGACTTGGTGTTGGGGATGTTGGAAATATTGTGCTGCGGGATCGTCAGCATTTATCCCAGAATGGTCTGATCATTGTGGTTGTCACATTGGAAAAACACAGTAATTTACTGGTGGCTGGTCCGGATATTGTGTCTAGAGGGTTTGTATATGTGAGAGAATCAGAAAATCTCATGGAGGAATGCCATGATGTGGTTGAAGATGCGTTGAATAACTGTCTTGACAGAAACATTACAGACTGGGGAAAAATCAAGACATCCATTAAGGATGAACTTGGAGAATTTTTGTGGAAGCGTACAAAGAGGAATCCAATGATTCTTCCTATCATCACGGAGGTATAGGCGAAGGCCGGAAAGGATGAATGCATCATGACAACAGAAGCACAAAGGCTGAATCAGGTGATTAAGGAAAGTGAAGAATATATTCATTACCAGCAGACCATGAAAAAATTGATGGAGAATCAGGAACTTTATCAGGCAATGAATGCATTTCGAAGACGCAATTATGAGCTGCAAAGTTATGATGATGGGGTAAATCGTTATCAGGAAATTCATAATCTGGCTTTGGAATATGAGAAAGTATTGCGAAATCCTTTGGTAAATGAGTTTTTAGTGGCGGAACAGATTTTGTCCAGAAAGCTGGGAGATGTATATGAGATTATTGCAGAGGGACTGGAACTGGATTACAGTTATATGGAATAGGGATGTTGGATATGACAAGAGAGAATGATAGTGTTACCAGGATAATTTTAATGGTGAGTATACGGACTTTAGTGAATATTATGCTTTTGTTTGTTTTGGTGGAGGGATTCACACAGTCGTATCGTTTTTCCTACAAGGTTTTTGGTGATATGCCATATATTCCGGCTTCTTCTGTTACAAAGACAATTACGATAGAATCCGGAAGCAGTGCAAAGGATGTTGCAGCTGTGTTAGAGACAAACGAGATTGTGGAAGGGGAATACCTGTTTCTTGCAAGACTGTATCTTGGAAAATATAACAGCCGGATTGTTGCAGGAACCTATACGTTAAGTCCTTCCATGTCACCGGATGAAATCTGCAGATGTATTTGCGGTATACAAAGTGAGGATGCATCATGATTGTAGAAGAAAGAATTACATCATTTATTAATTCCATGAATCCGGATGAAGAAGGCATTGTTGGGATTATAGAGAAAGAGGCGATTGAAAATGAAGTGCCTATCATCCGTAAGGAAACAAAAGAATGGATTAAAACAATGCTTTTGATCAAAAAACCCATGCGTATATTAGAAGTGGGGACGGCGGTGGGATTTTCTGCAATATATATGAGCCGGTTTCTTCCACCGGGGGGACACCTTACAACCATTGAAAAATGGGAACCCCGTATTCAAAAGGCAAAGGAGAATTTCAAAAGAGCCGGAGTGGAACACTGTATTACTCTTTTAGAAGGGGATGCGGCAGATATTCTGAACAATATGAGTGGCAGTTTTGATTTTATTTTTATGGATGCGGCAAAGGGGCAGTATATTCATTTCCTTCCGGATGTGATACGCTTGTTAGAACCGGGTGGTATATTGATATCGGATAATGTATTGCAGGATGGAGAGATACTGGATTCCAGATATGTGGTGGAGCGCAGAAACCGGACAATCCACAGCCGTATGCGGGAGTATCTGTATGCCCTGAAAAATCATGAACAGCTGGAAACTTCTATTCTTCCGCTGGGAGATGGGGTTGCTTTGTCTGTAAAGAAGTAGATATAGTATTAACCGGGAACGGGATAGCATATTAGATAGGATGAAATATAATATGAGAAAAATAGAGTTATTAATTCCGGCAGGAAGTCTTGAAGTGTTAAAAGTTGCTGTTGATTATGGTGCAGATGCAGTATATATTGGCGGCGAAGCCTTTGGACTGAGGGCAAAGGCACATAATTTTACAATTGAAGAAATGCGGGAAGCTGCAGCATATTGCCATGAACGGGATGTTAAATTATATGTTACAGCTAATATTTTTGCCCATAATGATGATCTTGCCGGAATCCGGGAGTATTTTGAGCAATTGAGGACGGTTGCCATCGATGCATTGATTATATCTGATCCGGCGGTGTTTATGCTGGCAAAGGAGATTTTGCCGGAGGTGGAACGTCATGTGAGTACCCAGGCAAACAATACGAATTATGGAATTTATCAGTTCTGGTATCAATTAGGTGCAAAAAGAGTGGTTTCTGCCAGAGAACTTTCCTTAAAAGAAATCCGGGAAATCCGGGAACATATACCGGAGGATATGGAGATTGAAAGCTTTGTGCATGGTGCGATGTGCATTTCTTATTCAGGAAGATGCCTGCTTAGTCATTTCCTGACAGGAAAGGATGCAAACCAGGGAGCCTGTACACATCCCTGCAGATGGAAATATAATGTGGTGGAGGAGAAACGTCCGGGAGAATATTTTCCTGTGGAAGAGGATGACCGCGGCACATATATTTTTAATTCCAAGGATTTGTGTATGATTGAACATATTCCGGAATTGGTGGAAGCAGGGATTGACAGTTTTAAAGTGGAAGGGCGTATGAAGACAGCCTTGTACGTTGCAACGGTGGCAAGAACTTACCGCAGGGCAATTGATGACTATCTGAAAGGTGAGCAGATATACCGGGACAATCTTTCCTACTATAAGGAAGAAATCGGAAAATGCACCTACCGCCAGTTTACCACTGGTTTCTACTTTGGAAAGACTGATTCGGATTCCCAGGTGTATGATAATAATGAATATGTAAAGGATTATACTTACATTGGGAAAGTGGAGGCGGTAGATGAATATGGAAGGCTGCAATTTATACAACGTAATAAATTTATGGTAGGAGAACAGATTGAGGCAATGCTGTTTCATGGTGAGAATCTGGTACTTACAGTAAACGGCATATGGAATGCGGACATGGAAGCAGTGGAGAGTGCACCGCATCCAAAGGAAATGCTTACTGTGGATGTTGGTACCGTGCTTCCGGTGGGAACTATTTTAAGAAGGCGTGCAGTCGAATGATTTGCGCAGCTTAAGCAAAGCTTTCTTTTCAATCCGTGAGACATAAGAACGGGAAATGTTTAGAGCCAGGGCAACTTCACGCTGGGTGAGTGGCAGAGTTCCGAAAAGACCGTAGCGCAGAGTGAGAACTTTTAGTTCCCTGTCGTCTAAACATTCTTTAATGGATTGGTACAAAAGCTTGATATTATCTTCCAGAATGATATGTTCGGTAATGTCAGCATTTTCATATTCCACAATGTCTAACAGATTGATTTCATTTCCTTCTTTATCGGTGCCGATTGGTTCATATAGAGAGAATTCTTTGGAACATTTTCTTTCCTGACGCAGCATCATTAAAAGTTCATTTTCGATACAACGGGAAGCGTAGGTAACCAGACGGTTCCCTTTTTTGATGTCGTAGGTATTGATTGCTTTGATGAGACCAATTGTTCCGATGGAGATCAGGTCATCCATATCTCTTTCAAAATTATTATATTTTTTTACGATATGTGCAACCAGTCGCAGGTTATATTCTACCAGTGTATTTCTTGCCTCTAAGTCCCCAGCTTTGCTTCGTTCCAAATAATAGAGCTCGGATTCTCTGGATAATGGCTGTTTGAATGTCTGCATTGGAGTCACCTTAAAGGGCTTTTCATTATTTTATGAAAAAACTTCGGAAAAGTGCTTTTCCACAAAAGCTTTTATGCAAATAGACAAAAATACATTTATTGTTTCTTTTTTTTTGGTAATGTGGTACAATAGTACCAACTAAAACTTATGAGAGGTCTTGCATATGCGTATCGGAGTAGGAAGAAAGAAAATCAGAATGGGTGATTTGCTTGTTGCGGCAGGTGCAATCACAGAGGAAGAGTTACAACAGGCATTGGCAATGCAGAAGGAGAAAGGACAGAAGTTAGGTCGTGTTCTTCTGGAAGAAGGTTTTATTAGTAAGGAATTGCTGATTGCCACACTGACCCAGCAGCTGGGAGTAGATTACATAGAATTGAAGGGCTGTAAGTTTGATGATGATGTGCTGAGCCTGATTCCGGAAGATATTGTCATGAAATACAATGTAATTCCCCTTGGATATGATGAGGATAATCCTAATGTTTTAAGGGTAGCAATGGCGGATCCGATGGATATTGTTGCAATTGATGATTTGACCATTGTCACAGGTACTCAGGTTGAAGCATTGCTTGCCATGGAAGAGGATATTACAGAGGCGATTGGCAAGTATTATGGTAATCATCAGGCGATGGAGGCAGCAGAGGCTTACCGGAAGGAACGGGAGCAGGATATGTTGTCCCAGGCGGAGGAAGATGAATATAATGCGGATATTGAGAATTCGCCTATTGTATTGCTTGTAAAGCAGATATTAGAGGGTGGAGTAAGACAGAGAGCCTCCGATATTCATATTGAACCACTGGAATCTTCTGTTCGTGTAAGATATCGTATTGATGGTGTGTTAAAGCAGGTAATGTCCTACGATTATTCACTGCTTTCCGGAATATGTGCCCGGCTTAAGATTATGGGTGGAATGGATATTTCAGAGAAACGTAAACCGCAGGATGGTCGTATTTCCATTATGGTAGACCGAAAAGAGTTTGATATCCGTGTGTCCATGCTTCCGACAGTTTATGGTGAAAAGACAGTTATGCGTCTTACTTCAAAGGATGGATTGACCAGACCAAAGTCAGGACTTGGTTTTAGTCCGGAGGAGGAGAAAGTATTCGATGGAATCTTAAGTAATCCGCATGGAATTATTTTGGTAACAGGACCTACCGGTTCCGGTAAATCTACCACACTGTATACAGCATTAAGTGAGCTGAATACAGAGGGTGTTAATATTATCACGGTAGAGGATCCGGTGGAAGCAAATATTGATGGTATTAATCAGTGTCAGGTAAATGAGAAAGCAGATATGACCTTTGCGGCAGCACTTCGATCTATCTTACGTCAGGACCCGGATATCATCATGATCGGTGAGATTCGAGACGGTGAGACAGCAGATATTGCGGTTAAGGCGGCTATCACTGGACACTTGGTTGTTTCCACACTGCATACGAATTCGGCTGCATCTACAGTAACCCGTCTGATCGATATGGGTATTGAACCATATACAGCCGGCGATGCTCTGGTTGGTGTCATTGCACAGCGACTGGTAAGAAGGCTTTGTACCTGCAAACAGCCGCGATATGCGGAAGAACATGAGAAACGTCTGTTAGGTGTACCGGCGGAAGAGGAAGATGTAGTTGTATATGAGCCGAATGGATGTCCGCTTTGTAATGAGACAGGATTTTCCGGGCGAATTGGTGTGTACGAGATGATGCCGGTTTCCAGAAGTCTGCAACAGGTCATTGCAACCAATGCTCCGGCAAACGAGATTGAGAAACAGGCACTTTCCGAAGGAATGATGACTCTGAAGCTTAGTTGTGCGAAACATGTTTTGAATGGTATTACATCCATTTCAGAGATGAGAAAGATCGTATACGAAGCAGGAGATGAATATTAGAGAGGAATGAAAGGGGAACAAAAACATGATTGACATCAAAGAGTTATTGACATTTTCAGTGGAGCAGAAGGCTTCCGACGTACATATTGCGGTGGGTATCCCTCCGAAACTTCGAATTAATGGTAAGCTGATTGAGGTGGAATGTCCTCCGTTGGAACCAATGGATGCGGCAGAGATGATTGGAGCCACCATGCATGAACGCCATAAGCAGATCTTGAAGGAACGGGGAGAGGTCGACTTTTCATTTGATTCTGACGAGACAGGGCGTTTCCGTGTGAATGTATTTATGGATCGTGGCAATATGGCAGCTGCTTACCGACGGGTTGAGACGGTAATTCCAAGACCGGATCAGCTGGGTATTCCGACAGAGGTTGTAGAGTTATATAAGAAGAAAAGAGGTTTGGTACTGGTAACAGGACCTACCGGTTCCGGTAAATCCACAACCCTTGCTTCTATTATTAATAAGGCAAATGAGAATCTGACAGATCATATCATTACACTGGAGGATCCAATCGAGTATGTTCATCATCATAAGAAGTCTGTTGTGAACCAGCGTGAGGTTGGTATGGATACCTTAAGTTATGGCAATGCATTAAGAGCTGCTCTTCGTGAAGATCCGGATATTATTCTTTTGGGAGAGATGCGTGACCTGGAGACAATTTCCACAGCGATTACTGCAGCTGAGACCGGACACTTGGTATTCTCTACACTGCATACTATTGGTGCAGCCAATACCATCGACCGTATCATCGACGTATTCCCGACGCACCAGCAGCAACAGACCCGTGTACAGCTGGCAATGATCTTAGAGGGAGTTATCTCCCAGGCATTGATTCCTGCAGAAGACGGAAGAGGACGTGTGGCTGCATTCGAGGTTATGTTCGGCAGCCCGGCAATCCGAAGTCTGATTCGTGAGGCTAAGACTCATCAGATTCAGTCTACAATCCAGACCAGCCGTCAGATGGGTATGATTACATTGGATGATTGTTTGTATGATTTGTACAGAGAGGGTGCAATAAGTCGTGAAAATGCACTAATTTATGCCCAGGATCAGGCTGCATTAAAGAAAAAAATGTAATTTTATTGGCAAATTTTTATAAATATTCTATTTTTTGTGAAAAAAATATTGCAATTTTGACGAATATAGAGTATTATCATATTCAAGTAATGCAGTGTTAATAGAATGTTCATATTTTGTTCGGTGATTGTTTAGAAGTTTTTGTGTACATAGGTTGAACGGAATATGGCGGAAGATGAATGGTGGAGGAGTTAGAATGGCACAGTTTAATTATAAGGCAGTGGATGCGAACGGTAAGGCGAAGAAGGGAACCGTTGATGCTGCAGACCGCGACAAGGCAATGGATAAGCTGAAGGCGGAAGGTCTTTCTGTTACAGATTTAAAGGATGCTGGAGAAGGTGGCGGCAAGGGAATTAGTTTTGGTAAAAAAGTGAAGAGCCGTGATTTGTCTGTTGTCTGTAAACAGATGGTAAGTATATTGAATGCCGGTGTTACAGTAATTACAGCGTTGGAGATGCTTTCGGAACAGATGGATAACAAAGTGTTGCGGGATGCCTTGATTGAGGCAAAGGTTTATGTGGAAAAAGGTGGAAGTTTTTCGGATGCTATGCGTTTGAATCCGAGTGTTTTTCCACCAATTATGATTAATATGGTGGCTGCCGGCGAAGCTTCAGGTAGTATGGAGACTTCCTTTGAACGTCTGGCTACTCATTTTGAAAAGGATGATGCGTTGAAAGGCAAGATTAAGGGAGCCTTAACCTATCCAATCATGGTTATGATTGTAGCGGTGTTGGTTATTATTGTTGTAATGATTGCGGTTATTCCAAACTTTGTAGATATGTTTGCAGATATGGGAACGCAGTTGCCGTTACCTACCAGAATTATGATGGCAGGAAGTGATTTCATATTGGAAAAGTGGTACATATTAATTGTAATTATCGCAGCTATTGTGTTTGCAATCAAAGCATTTAAGGCAACTCCAACCGGAGAGATGTTTTTTGCAAAGATTGCCATTAATGCACCAATATTTAGTGATCTTGTTATCAAGTCTAATTCTGCAAGATTTGCAAGAACTTTAAGTACACTGATGGCTGCAGGTATTCCGATGCTGGATGCCATTGAACAGGTTGCTAAGATGATGGGTAACAAGATATTCCGCGATGGTCTGATGAATACCAAGGCACAGGTTGCAAAGGGACTTCCTCTTTCCAAACCGCTTAAGGATATGGAAGTATTCCCAACCATGTTGGTACAGATGGTAAAGATTGGTGAAGAGACTGGTAATATTGAAGATATGATGGATAAGTTGGCGGATCTTTATGATAGAGAAGTGGATCTTGCAACAGAATCTTTAACGCAGGCAATGGAGCCGCTTACCATGGTGGTTATGGCAGGCATTGTAGGTATGATTGTAGCTGCTGTATACGGACCAATCCTTAGTATGTACGAAGGTATCGATAATATGTAATAATAACGAGCCATGCACAGATATATTGAAAATACTCTGTGCAAACTCGTTTGCATACAGGGTGTTTTCAATATACCTGTATACGGCGACAAGTCGCAGCGAAGCAATAGCTGAGCTGACATGACGGATGAGGTGTGATTAAACCTGTTGTTGACCGCAACAGTTTTAATAAATAATATTTATATAAGAAAAGGAGAGATTATTATGAGAAAGAACAAAGGTTTTTCAATGGTCGAGCTGATTATCGTTATTGCGATTATGGCTATCTTAGCAGGTGCTCTTGCACCAGCACTTATCAAGTACATTAATAAGTCTAGATTATCAACAGATATTCAGACAGGACAGACAGTTGCTACTGCTATTCAGACTGCACTTTCAAATGAAGATGCGTTTGATGTTGCACCAAGTGGATCTAAGATTTCAGTAGGTTCTTTATTTGGAGCGTCAGGAACTGATTTCCAGAAGGAGTTTACTTCTGCAATGGGTACTAATTCAATAAAGGGAAAAGCTAAAAAGGATTTAGATGGCTGTTCAGCTGGAGGTTTACAGGTTACATCAGGAGGCGGTGCTAACGATGATTTCGTTGTAGACCTTGATCCTGTAAATAACAAAGTTGTAGTATATCGTAAAGGTACGACAGCAAATACTTACTATGAAGTATATCCTAGTGTTGACAAGACACATATGGCAAAATAATAATTAAGAATAATTGGTACATCCCCAACAAGGGGATGTACTGATTGTGGTATGGATAAGATGAATTTGATTTTTGTGATTTTATGTATATTTTTTTTTGCATTGTTTGGTATATTAGCATTTCCTCTTTCTGGATATTTGTCTAAGTTGGAAGATGGAAAAAACTGTGAACAATGTGTGCATAAAATGAATTGCATTGCATTGCGTCCAATATTCGCAGGAAAAAGTAATTGGCTTAATGAATTTATGTTGGTAAGTTTTTGCAAAGTGCATCGGATTTGTCCTTGCGTAGGACGAAACAAAACAAACAGATATATTATATTTCTGTTTTTTGAAGGAATACTGGCAGGCGTCCTTTTTTGGTCGAAAGGAATCACGCTTGGTGGTGTCTTGTATTGTATAAGCAGTTTGATGCTGCTTGCCTTGAGTATTGTGGATTGGAATACCCAATATATACCGGTTGAGTATACCGGAATTATATTTATTTGTGGACTGATTCAACTATTTGCGGATTTATCTAATTGGGTGGAATATGTAATTGGTCTTTTAGCAGTCAGCGGTTTTTTATTACTGGTGAATCGGATTGCAACTCCCATATTTCAGAAGAAATATGGAGAAGAAGCGGAGATTGATATGGTGATAGGGGACGGCGACATCAAACTAATGGCAGCAACTGGCTTACTCTTAGGCTGGAAACTTAATTTTATTGCGTTGGGAATTGGGTGTATAGCAGGGTCAGTTATACATATGATTCTAATGAAAATTAAGGGGAGCGACAGACAGTTTGCTCTTGGCCCGTATTTATCTTTGGGCGTTTATATTACAATGATATGCGGTGAACAGCTTGTGAGCTGGTATCTGAACATGATGGGCATAAAGCCCCTTTAAAACAACTTCTGATTAGCGAGGGAGGCTACGGACATGGCGAAAAGTAATAAAGTTTTAACAGTAGAAATAACGAATGAAAGCATTACAGTCATTGAGGTTACACCTTCTGTAAAGAAACAGACGACTGTACATAATGCGTTAATTTTTGAGACACCTGAGGATGCCTATGAAGATGGCATGTTGAGGGATGTGGAACGGATTGCATCGACTATTCGTGAACAGTTGGATGCAAATGGAATTACGAATAAGAATGTAATATTTATACTATCTTCTTCAAAGGTGGTTAATCGTGAAGTTCTTATTCCGGAAGTGAAAGAGAACAAAGTAAAGGGAATTGTGAATGCAAATGCATCTGAATATTTCCCGGTTAATATTGAAGATTACGTTGTTTCTCATTCTATATTAGAGCATGTGGTTAATGAAGATAAAACAAAGCAGATTAAGCTTATGGTTGTGGCAGCACCGATTATGATGGTGAAAGGCTATTATGAGTTGGGAAGTATGCTTGGTCTTAACGTGCAGGCATTGGATTATGTTGGTAATTCTATGCTGCAGCTGATTAAAACACAGACCAGTTCAACTATGACAACTATGGTGATTCAGCTTGGTAGTGAGTCTACTATATTGAATATTGTTAAAGGTGACACCTTGCTATTGCAGAGAACAGTGCCATATGGTACTAATGCGGTGGTAACAGAGGTTATGGATGAGAAAGGTGTAGATGCCACTACTGCCATGACTCTTCTTCAGAATGAGAGATTGATAACAGTTGATTTTGATGACAATGCTGCAACAGGAGCATTTCGTTATCTGATTAACAATATCGGACGTGTTATAGATTATTATGTAACAAAGAATCCGGATAAACCGATTGATGATGTGTTCTTAGTAGGTGATGGAGCACTGATTCGTGGCATTGATGGATTATTTAAGATTCAGCTTAATATTCAGACAAAGATTATGGATAGTCTTTATAATGTTAAGTTTGATTCCAAGATTGATTTAAAAATATATAATCCTGTATATCTGGTAGCTCCAATTGGAGCCGCTTTTGCTCCGATGGGATTCCAGCCAGTGGAAGTAAAAAGCAAAACACTTGGTAATGCTGACACATTAAAATATTGTGTAATTGCAACAGTTGTTATGGTACTTGCCGGAGTGGGAGTGTCTGTAGGTTCTATAGTGTTAAAAAATAATGCAATCCAGAAGAGAGATAGTTTAAATCAACAGATTGCAGCCATTGCTGACATTGATCAGATTATCAGTGATTATGAAGCAGCAAAAGCAAAATATAATGATATTAAGACGATGTATGATCAGACTCGTACATTGAATGAGAATGCATTAATGTTTATTACAGCATTGGAGGAGAATCTTCCAAAGGAAGTCATTATTACATCATATAGCTCCAGTGGAGATGGTGTGGATTTAGCTGCAACTTCAGAAAGTTATGATGCGGTAGCAAAGCTGATAATTCAATTAAAGAAAGTAGAATGTGTAGATAATATTTATGTTGCAGATATTAATACTACACTTGATGAGGCAACTGGTGAGGAGGAAAATATCTTCTCTATCCGGTGTAATTTTGTATCTATGTTTGAAGATGAACAGCTTGGTGTTGATGAAGAGACAACAAATGGTGACGCAATTTTAGATACAACAGTAACGGAGTAAGAGAGGAGGAATATATATGAAGTTGAAAGATTCAGAAAAAGGTATATTAGTAGTATTATTGGGGATTGCAGTTTTGGCATTAAGTATAATGTATATTGCAAAACCGAATTATGAGGAAATTCAGACAATTAATAGTGAGTGTGAACAATTGCAGATTCGTCTTGCAGATTTGCAAGCAAAACAGGCAAGACGTGATGAGTTCTTAGCTGGGTGTGAAGAGTACAAGAATGCTTTTGATGATATTATGGCAAATTTTCCTGCTGATTTAAATCAGGAAGTTTCTATTATGTTCTTTCAGGGTATAAAGGAAGACAATGATTTCCAGATAGCTTCATTAGGTTTAGGCCAAAAAGAACAGTTTTATACATTAGGGTTAAATGGTGGGGATGTTGCACTTACAGATGGAACAGAGGCAGCATCTACAGAAGAAACATCTACGGAGGCAGCATCTACAGAAGCAGCGTCTACAGAAACAGGAACAACCGATTTAACTGCGGGTGGAACTGCATCAGGTGCATCTTATGTTTGTTATCGGGCTGATTTTCCGGTTGCATATACAGGCAGTTACGAGTCTTTGAAAGATGTTATTGAGTATATCGGTACATTTAGTAGTCGAATGACAATTAATTCTATTAATATTGCATATGCCGGAGAAGAAGAAGATAGATATTCAGGAACATTAGATGTTATGTGCTATGCGATTGAAAGTGAAGAACGTCCACAGAGTAATATAGAATTAAATGAAGTTGAAATCGGTGTTGATAATATTTTCACAGGTGATGGTGCAGGAAATTCTGATGATGCATCTGAATCATTAAATAGATATGATGAGAATGATGGTGCCAGCATTGAAAACAGTTATGATTTTTATGCTATGATTAATCCTGCAAGCAGTGATGTATCTGCCAAGGTTGTTGGACAGAATGGTACTGGTAAAGAAAGCACCGTGATATTTAGCAGTGACAATACGATTTCAACATTGAGTTATGAATTTTATGAAAAGGACGGAAAGAATTATTGTAAGTATACGTTAGATAATTCGACATTTAAGGAAGTGGAAGTTACATCTGCTGAAGATATTAAGCTTTTAATTCAGTCTTCTGCTAGAAAAGGCGAAGATGATAAAGTTGGAATACGTGTTTCAATAAAGAACAGTACATCGTTGCCTGTATATGTTAAAGTTGCTGGAGATGATGCTTCTTCTCCAAGAGTGAATATTGCAAGTAAGAGTGGTGCAGTAAAGGTATATTAGAAGAATGGAGTGATTAATCCATGTCAAAAAAGAAGAATAGGGGTTTCAGTATGGTAGAGATTCTTGTTGCTATAACAATTTTTGCTATATTGATGATTCCAATTGTAACAACAATTACAAATTCTATTAGGGGAACTACAAATGCAAAAAGTCTCCAGTATCGTAATGAATTTGCTGAGAATCTTATGGAATATGTAAAAGAAGATTCCATTGAGAGTATTTTAGCAAAAGGATATTTAGTCGATAATGGATCATATGATGTTAACGTTGTTTCTAAGGAAGATACTATAGCTGCAACATCGCCTACAGGTAAGGATAGTAAGTATGTTACCTATGATATAACTGGTAAGGTTCGTTTAGGTACAAAACATGAAGAATACTCATATGCATTGCGAATTAGTAATAAACAGTATGCTGAACAAAATGCAGCAGGAACATATGAAGATCCAAACAATGCAACATTTGGTGTTGTTGAAAATCTGGATTATACAAAAGTTGCTTTAATTGATGGAACAATGGCGAATTTTGATCAGACTGCTGAGAATAATATACTTGCTAAAAAACTTGCTCTTTTGAAGGAAAAAGATAGTGATGCATATGAACAGTATGTCAAAAACGTGAATGCAGGAACATCTTCTTCCTATACGAATCGTTTTTCTGATGATAGAGCAAATCGCTATATTACAGTTAAAGTGAGTCAGGAAGATTATAAAGAAACAGATGGTTCAAATCATATAAAATATACAGTTTCCTGTTCATTAAAATATGTTGATGATTCAGATCCTTTACTTGGAGAGGTTATAGATGTACAGCCTGTATATGGCACTTCATTTATTGATAAATTGCCTAATATATATATGATGTATAATGTTTGTGTATATAACGAGTTCTATTCTCCGGATTGCATAATATTTGATACAGATGATTTGTCTAAGGATACAGATGTTAATGTCTTTATTATTGAAACTGCTGAGGATTACTCATCATCATTAAAAGCAACAGCGAGTGGAGCCAGTTCAGTACCAAATGGAGAAAGTTCGGTTCCGAGTACTGGTGGTTCAAGCCCATTATATCGTGAAGCTGACAATAGTATATCTAGAAATGATATAACAATTTATATGGCTGCTACTACGAATACACAGTTAAATAAATTGCATATATATCATAATTTTGATTATAATTTGGCAACACCAAATACAGATTATAATAAGAAAAATGAGAAACTGAGTTATAAGTCATTGAGTGGCAGTGGATTATCTACATCTGATTATAAGCCATTAATTAAAATGAAAGGTTTATTAGGAAATACAGTTGATAAAGCCAATAGTGCTGAAGTAGGCGCATTGAATACTGCGACTCAGGGACAGAGAGGTTTGTATTTGATTGAGTTGTGGATTTCAAAAGGTTCTACAGTAGATACTAGCAGAAAGGCAACTTTAACAGGAACAAAAGGTGTTGATGAAACAAATTCAGGTAATGGATTAAGCGTTAATGTTCCTGAATCTTCATCTTCTGCATCAGGTACACCATAACGAAAGGAGGGAGTGGAATTGGATATTTTGAAAAAATTGAGAATGAGACAACATAAACAAAAAAATCAAGGTAACAGTTATATTATGGTAGTTGCCACCATTTCCTTTCTTGCAGTATTGACAACGGCTTTATTAGTAGCTGTTGCATTATGTTACAGACTGAAAGCATATGACATTAATGCAAGAGATAATTTTTATTATCTGGAGCAGGCTATGGATGAAATATATGCTGGTGTTGGTGCAGATTCTATGAAACATCTTAATTCTGCATATGATGATACATTAGAAGTACTTGTGTATTATGATGTCAAAAATAAAACATATAGAACAATGGACAGTGAACAGGCGAATAATTATCTTAAGCTTGCTTTCATGAATGAAGTTAAGAATGATCCATTCTATCAAAATGCACAGTCAATTGAACCTCATTTGGTTTCTTTTTTAAGTAATCCGTATTCAGCTTCAAATGATGAAGGTGTACAGTTGTCGGTTGAGAGAATTGACTCTACAGAGGATACTGTTACTTTGTATAATGTGGTATTGAAAAGAGAGGCTGCGTATAGTACTGTGAATACATTGAAGGCTGATGCTAATTCAAATGGTGGAGACACTTTTGTTCAATCAATTACGACCGATCTTGTTATTTCCAAACCAGAATTTGAGGTTAGCTTCAATTCGATTAGTGCTGAATTGAATACGTTGTATCCTTATTCTATTGTTGCGGATGCAGGTATAGAGATTGATGGTGCCACTACGAAGGTTGATTTGATTGGTGACATTTATGCAGCAGCTGATTTTTATAATAAGGATTATAATATTACTGATAAAAATAATCCAAATTATATTACCCGTGATAAGGATGATACGCGGTACAATTCTGTTTGCTCTTATGATGATAAAGATATGAAGAATTGTGATGGTTTATCTGAAAAGAGTATGTATTCAGGAATTTATATGAATGGTGCCCGTGTAATGATTACGGCTTCGAAACTGGTAGTTCCAGGAACCATTGCTGCAATGAATGGTGCAAATGTAACTATCACCAGTCCTAGAACGGATACTTCAACAGCTGCGGTAACTGAGGTTTGGGCAGATGGTATTGTTTTAGGCGGATATTCTTTGAGGAAGAGTGCTGATAGTACTGATTTGCTGGGTTCGGTAGTAGATATGCGTGCTAATGCATATATTGCAGATGATTTGGAGTTAAATGCTAAAGCATGTAAGTTTACATTAAATGGACAATATTATGGTTATAATTATGCTTCGCTTGATAATAGAACTTATACAGATGCATGTATAAAAGTAAATGGCGGAAGAACCTTTGTTGATAATGTTGTATCTACAATAAAGGACGGTTCGACAATTGAGGGGCAGGCACATTACAATAGTAGTGCAATTATTGTGAACGGTGAAGATTCAGAATTAGATTTAACCGGTGTTAATAATATGTACATTGCTGGTCAGGCATATGTTGAATTGTCAAAACAGACAACCAATCATAAACAGGTTGAGGATGCTGCTGGTAATAAAGTAAATTATCAGGTGACGAACAAAGATGGTGATTTAGAATATACAAGTTTTGATACATATGACTATGCTGGGGTTTCTTCATCTACAGAAGAAAAAGAGGTACTGGATGAAGAAGGTAATATAACGAAAGAAAATGTTACTACATATGATAATTACTCTGAGACAAATAGTATTGTTTTATGGAAATATAATGATAAGAATTCTGATGGTAAGAAAATTACATTGGATCAGAATGAAATTGTGAAGACATTTTCAAAAGATGCCTCTAATGTTACTGTTGTTGTGAAAGAGAATGATGATAAGTGGCAAAAGGTTGATGTTGAGGTAGCGCTTGCAAATGGGAAGACGGAAACATATTCTGGATATATTTATAAAGATAATACAGATTTAAGTACAATTCAGGATTATCGAACCGGTGAGGCGATTTCTGTTAAGAGTAATCAATTAGCATATATTCCAAATTGGGCAGTTCATGAAGATGATAAAGGATTATATATATCATTTCCTGCTGCTATGAAGGATGAACCATTATTTACTGAGAATTGGGATGATATTTCTAGAATACCAGTTGTTAAAACTGTTATTTCTGGTAAGCCGTATTATTTCTTTGATTTTAGTGGATATGGTTCAAAGAGTACAGCTGCAATGAATAAATTTATTGCAGAATATGCAAATTTATTTACGGAAGTAGTTCCAGATAAAGATATTTCTAAGGGTGAAAGCTATGGCTTAACAGATATTACAGATTATGAGTATTTTGAAATTGAAATGCTGGATGTTAAGACAGATGAGGATGGTAATACATCATCTATTTATTCTAACTCAGCAATTTCGATTAAGAAGGATTCTTCAATTACAATTAAGGCTAATTCTGATAGTATAGCTCCATTGTTGGCTGTTGCTGATGAATTAAATGCGAACAATACAGAGAAGAATAAATATGTTGATTCTTCTAAAAATGAACAGCCAGTTACATTAGTTACAACTACTGGAAAAACAAAAACAATGTTAGCACAGGATGTTACTGCTGAGTTGCAAAATCAATACAAAGAGATGAAATGGTTGTTATCAACTCGAAGTAATGATGCAACAGGAGTTCAGGATGCCAGATCAATGGAAGAAAGCGATATTACACCAATTAATCATTTCTTTGATTTTTCTAAATTAAAGACTGAGAAGCCGTTTGCATTGTTATCAGGACATAAGGTGTGGTTGTCTGACGATGATGTAACAGTTACTAGTACACAGTTTGGCGCAAAAGAAACTTCATACTCAGGTTTGATTATATGTAAAGGTGATGTAAAATTTGATAAAGATATAGAATCTTTTAATGGTTTGATTATTGCTGGTGGTAAGATTATAATTGATCATAGTATGACAATATCTGCTAGTGAAAATACAATTAAAAAGATTTTGGATTTGTGTGATGAATCTCAACGCTATACAGGTGATGATAATCATTTTAATGTCTGCGAATTGTTTAGACAGTATGTTCCTATTCATACACCGAAGGCAGATGATGGAGAGATTGAAACTGTTTCTACAAAAAGTATAAGTGCTGTACAGTTCGAAGATATTTTAGGATTTAAGAACTGGAAGAAGAATGTAGATTAGGCGGTGATGACATGAAGAAGAATAATAAAGGATATACATTAATTGAAGTCATCATTGTTATTGCTATTATGGCAATCTTATCAGGAATGGCATTTGTAACATTAGGTATTGTAAAGAAAGCAAAAATGAATGCTGCTGTTGAGTCCTTTGATAATCAAATTTCAAGTTTACAGGTACAGACAAAAGCAGTTTCGCAGGCAGGTCAACCGGCATCTTCAGATCTTGCTAAAGATGTTGCTGATGGAGTGGATCAATCTACATACCAATACGTAAAGTCTCGATATCCGCTATGTATGTATATATACAAAAATAAAGATGATGATTCTGCAGTTGTAAATGGTGATTTGAGAGCAGGTTCTTATTCTATTTATTTTGGGTATAATGTTAATGGAAAGTTCGTGAATGGCAATTCTAATCAGTTTGATAAAGATATAGATAAGATTGCAATAACATTAACGGAAGCTATTAATATTGTATACACACCTCCAGCAGGTAGCAATCAGGAACATCAGGAAGTGATAGCAAATCCAGACAATATTTTAATTGAATTTAATAAGTCTGATGGTTCTTTGCGTTATGGTGGAGGAACATATACTATTCAAAATGCAGGTAACAATGAAAGAGTAGCGACATTGTATTTGGATAGTGTTACAGGTAATCATTACATTAAGTAAGGGGGATGAAGCAATTGGAGAAACGTATAGAACATAATAAGGGTTTTACTCTGATAGAGTTGCTGATTGCGATGGCACTTCTTTCTATTGTGATGGTTATGGTTGTACAGTTTATGAGTAATACATCAGGTGCATATCGTAAAACAAAGAAGAATTTGGCAGTACAAACGGAAGCTTCTGAGGTTATGAATCAGATATCAGATACATTGGTTCAGGCGACGTATATACGTGTAAGTATAGATGGAGATGAATGTTATATAATAAAAAAGTCTGAGCAAAGTAAACAAAATAAGCGAAGCATAACAAAAGATACGGCAGGAATTGATTGTGATTTTGTGCCAGATAATTATGGTAATTATGCATCGACGGGCTCTGTGTTTGATACAACACGAAAGACAGTAGTAAATTTTGACACTTATGAGCTTGTTAGTGCAAAAAAAGGAGAAGGAAATTATCCTTTAACAACAGATGCTGATTATCATTCAACAGATAAGGTTGTTCGTTCGTTTAGGATGCTTCGAAAAGGAGATAATGTATCAGGAGATATTGCTTCTGGAGATGTAGAATCTCCATATCGTTATGTAATACCTAAATATTTATACGTTGAGTATGCTAGTCCGACTTTTGGTAATACAATGCATGTATTATATTATTTTGTAAAGCAAAAAGATGGAAAACATTATTCAATTTATATGGATCGGTATGAAACTGCAGATGGTGATTTGACGAAAGGATTCAATTATGCAAAAAATGCATTGAAGACAAAGCTTGGCGGTTTAGATGCTGATTCAATTTCAAAAGATGCGGAAGGCTTGTTAACAAAAATAGTTAGTGATTTTTATCTTTCAGCAGATGTGGATGGAAATGCTATATTAACGAATGTATTATTTGAATCGAGTGGTTATCAGTATAATACGGTTGAGACGATTAATTTAAGAAATTCGAATGTATTATCTGTACGACCACAGAAATTATTAGGAACAGATGTTTCGCCATCGTCAAGTGCTAGTTCAGCACCATAAAGCTTAAAGAAAGGAAAGGGATAAAGGATATGTCAAAGAAAAAAGTGATAAGTTTAACAATTGCAATCTTTGCTATATTAGTAGTGTCTGCTTCTATCATTTCTTTTTCTATAGCTAATTTTGGTAGCGGTGAAACGAGCGGAACAGCATCAGAGACTAATAATACAAATGCATCTTCTGATTATATAACAAATATTGATTTGATTATTCAAACCATGAATGAAGGTGAAAAGTATAAGATTGTAGAGATTATACCAAATGGTGCATCAGCATCTGATTTAAGTAAATATGCAACAGAAGGCGGATTTGCTTCTTATGTGTTACAAGCAAATGCAACACAGGCAGGGATTACTGTTCCGGCAAATATGATTCAATATGATTGTATTACGGTTAATAAAGATACTGTACTTCAGGTTAATGATGAGTTGAATGAGACTGGTCTCTTGTTAGATGCTGCAGATCTTATTTATGTTAGCTCTCCAACAAAGAATTCTTATGATGGTGCTAATAATATGAGTGATGATGTGTTCAGTTTTCTTCAGCAGTATGCCAGAGGAAAGGATAAGCCAATTATTATGGATATTCCAACTGGTAGCACTGGAGATGGTTCAAAACCAATTTCTGAATTAGTTGAAACTATAAGCAGAAATCACATTAAGTTCCGTACATTTAGTTGGAATGCAGAAGATGATGCACTTACATTTTTTGGTGGAAAGACATATTATTTGAAATACAGTACAAAAAATAATCCAACAGGAAAAGTGCTGGTTATTACTAATGATGCCGCTAATGCTTCTATGATGAATAAGATGAAAGCTTGTGATGAAGGTGATTTAAAATCAGCTGCATATATTGGTAAAGGTATGTCTGGTGTTGATATGGAATATGTGACTGTATCACCTTCTGAACTGACTATAGATTCATTTGATGGCTATGACTTTATCTTAATTGAAAATGATGTAAAGAGTGTTAATATTTCTTCTGCAATATATAATAAGATAAAGGCATTATCTGAATCTAGTCGATATATATTCTATGATTCCAGATTATTGGATAAGACATCAGATACAATAACAGTGACTAATAACTATTACAAATTGTTAAATTATTTAGTTAATAATAGTGGTGTTGCTAAGTATTCAAATGTTTTGCCTATTAGTTATGGTTATTTTACTTCTTTGTATACGCAGGGAGCAGAGGGAATCAGCGGTGCCAAGGCGATTGCGGATATTATAAATTATGGTGATTTCCGGGGAAGTGGAAGCCGTGGTAAAAAAGGTAAAATTTATAGAGTATTAGAATTGCAGCCATGTTATCCAATTGATTTGGAACTTGCACAAAGCAGAGAAGATGGTACTGGAAAGCAGTATAAGAATGATATTGATGCAAAGGGTAATTATTATCAGAATCCATCCGATATTATTTTCGGTGTTACGAAGGATGAAGTAGAAGATGGAATGGATTATTATGCATTTGAATTATCAAAGGCAAAGATTGCTCATGCATTGGGAATCAATATTGATCAGATTGAAGTTGATCAAATGTCTACGAATGAATTTATTAGTTCAAAAGAAGTTGTACTTGAGACATATGATTTGGTTTATATTGGTGGTAATAAAAGTGCATTAACTTTAGGTAAGAATAAAGAGTTTTCTACATATACATATGTACAGGATAAGCTTATGAAGCTTATGACAAGTTTCGATATGTATACACATACTGGAAATCTGGTTGAATTAGATACAGATGGTTCTGTTAGTGATGCAATCAAGAATAAGATTAAAAATACTCCAGGTCAGACGGATGAATATCCGTATGGTCAGATTTTTATTAATGGTGAGGCGCAGATTACCTATGTAGAGCAGAATGGTAATGATATTAATAAAATAAAGTATGATGAGTTAAAGGCATATGTAAATGCTGGAATGCCAATTATTGTTGAATCGAAGGTTGCTCAGGCTTTTGAGGATAGCAAAGCTTTGGAAGGTAACCGATTAAATCAGTTGTCATTAAAGGAAATTGATCCGGATTCATGGATGTATAAAACATTAGATTATATATATGGATTTAATGGAAAGGCTTCTGTTGGATGGGGAATTGATGCAGTTGATAACCAGATAACGATTGAAAATGAAGACCGAGAATACGGAGATACTTTGGGAACAGATGTAACGGTATTCAGTGAGGCTGTAGAAAGCAAGATTGATGCTGTATGGGATGCAGGTAACAAACGTCCAACACTTACAGTTGAAGATGCTCCATTGGAGTATGTAGAAGGAAATCCTAATTCCTATAATCAGATGCAGCCGTCTGTGAATGGTGTGAATAACAGTTTCCAGATTACGGGATATGTAAAACCGAATCAGGCAACGCCGGAGAATAATAAATTTACATTGACATTATATATTGATGTGGATGGTAATGGAATTTTTTCAGATGGTTCTATTAATGGAACCGGTGAAGTTGCACAGATTCAGGAGTATACATATTCTGAGACAAAAGAAAAGATTGATCCAAACGGTGGTGAAGTTGAGAGTAACTATAAGACAGTTCCGAAGAAAATCACAATGTCTTACAAGAGTTTAGATGATGATTTTTATGGATTGTTAAGCTGGAAGCTTGTTGCCAAGGAAAAAGAAACCGGATTAGTTTCTACTGTTACAGGTTATTCTTATTTTGATAAAGCAGATGATGCAGAAAAGAAACAAATTGAAATTCTGCAGATTATGCCAAGACCAGAATCAAAGAAGATTGCATATGAAACAAGTATTGCCCAAAATTCTAGTCTGTTACAGAGTACAGAGAATGATGGACATTCCCTTTATCTTTGTACAGAATGTCAGCTTTATATGTATCGTACAGATTACAATGTTTTAGCAGTTGAGCAAGGTGGAAATATTGGACGTGTCACATATGGCGGTGTAAAGTCATACCAAGGTGTTAATCTGGGTAAACATGAGCATAAGTTTGGTATTGTGAAATATGATACAGCAATTGAGGATGAAGATTGGGAAAACAATCTGGCAACGAAGATAGTGGGTATCAATGGTGATTATGAAGCTGACATAGATATTATGTATGCAGACGAGTTTGAGGAACTTGTGGCTCAGGTGCAGAAGAGTTCGGACGAAGACCGGGAAGAGTATGCGGTTCAGAGAGATCACTATAAGACAATATATGAGAGTTATGAGAAGGCATTTGCAGGAGAGGATGAGGAAACTCAGGCATCGCCACAGTATAAGGCAAAGAAAGCTTTATATGATTATCTCGTATCCGATAGTATGAAACAATATAAAATGTCATCTTATTTCCAAGAATGGGCAGATAATGGAGAGTTTTATAAAGTATGGATGTATAATCTGTTTGGAACAAATCTGCAAAATGGTGGTTCTAGTATGGATAATCTCTTAAAATATCGTACTTTATATAATACATATATTGGTTATTATAATGAGATGGTTACTGCAAAAGAACAATATCGGTATTATCGTAGATTATCTTATACTGCAGATAAGTGGATGGCAGAGAATTATACGATGGTGGTATTAGGATTTGCAGAAGACTTTGGTGGCGAGGATTTGAATAAAGATGCTTGTCAGATGATTGCTGATTATGTGAAAAAAGGCGGAAGTATGCTGAATACGCATGATAGTACTACGAAGTATGAAAAGGCTGGTGCAATGAATATTACATCAGAGCTTCGTGAACTATTTGGTATGGATCGTTATCATGTAACAGCTGTTAAAGGTACCGATACTGGTTCTGCAGATACTACAGCAAGAACATCAACAGCTACAGTTCGAATTCCATCTTATAAGTATACACAGGATGTAGAGTCGCCGGTTGATGCAAGATATCAGATTCAGATAAAAGTTCCGGGATATACGGATACAAAAGAGTTTACAGTAGGTGCTTCTGAAAATAAGGAAATCGTATGGAATCGTAGGTATAGAGTCTGGGGCTCTTATGCGAACTCATGGGATGAGAAATCTAGTTTTAGTGAGACAGTAGTATCTGGAGATATAACAAAGGTTAGATTAACAATACAAGCATCGGCAACCTGGGAATCTCAAACGGACTTTGCAGATGTATCCGGAACGGATGTGGGGCTATATAAGTATGTTAACTATAATTGGGTTCCGGTAACAGATGCTGCAGGTAATACATTAAGTTATACATTAACCTGTGATAGGGATAGTGAAGGAAATCCAACATCAGCAACTATAGAGTTTGATGTTCCAAGAGCAACTCAGGTGACAGAAGGATTGATGACAAAAGCTTTCTCTGATCAGATCTTTACTGTGTCTAATAAGGATGTGAGCATTGATGTTGGTACCGTTCCAAGTACAAGTGCAACTGATGGAACATTTACTGTAACAGATGGTACTGAGCATTCAGACATATCTGAGAATATGACAATTACTGTTAAATTAAATCCGCCTGCAAACACGCCTGAGAATTATCCGGCAGGTTCTACACCGAAGTCGTTTGAAGGATGTAATGTAACAATTGCGTATAACAGTAGAGTATATACCCGAGCTGCAAATGCAGATGGTGTTGTTACCTTTGAGTTGGAACAGTTACCATCGAGTGATTTACATAATATTAGTGCCGATTCGTTAAAATATCGTAAGTTTACGACTGCAGATGAGACATTGTATTATTTTACAGAGCGTACTATTTATGAGAATGATGATACAGCAGGATGGAACCAGATGATGGCGACTACTTCGGATGAGGGTATAGCTGCAGCATGGAAAGCATTTGGTTATAATTCACCAGTAGGTGTAACGGATACATTTACAATGTATAACACAAGTCAGAGAAATACAGCACCATATCGTTATATAGAATATATATATCAGAATGCAATTACATGGGATATGGGCTATGGTGTATCTTCTGATAAGGTTGGATATGGTCCGAATGGTGCTTCACAGGTGAACGAAGGTATTGTTACGGTATATCCATATAATATTAGTTCTGAATTGCGTATCGCAACAACACATGCACAGACCTACGCTCTTGATATGGAAGATAAGGATGTATCAGTATGGTATACGTTGTCTGCAGGCACGAATGCAACAAAATTAGGAGCGTCTTACTTTGCAGCAACGCCGCATGATGGTATGAATAACTATTACTTATACAGTAAAGGTAATGTATTCTATTGTGGAGCTGGACATAGTATGGTAACAGGACCAGGTCGTGATAACAATGATGAAAGAAAGTTATTTATTAATGTTATTGTAAACAGTGTTAGAAATGCAAATATGAAACCAGTTATCACATTACACGAGAAGGATACTGAGGGAGCAGAGGTTGAGTATAATAAAAAGACAGGAAACCTTCGCGTGGATGGAGATGGTAAGTATACGTATATTGTTAATGAAACAGATGATATTCCAGAATTTGATTTCAAGGTGCGTACTGATCCAAAGGTTGATCTTGCTGAGGTGATGGTATACTATGACTTAAATTATGGTATTATTGATAGTAGTGCACCAGATCAGACAGCAGAAAAGGATTATGCATACGCAGATAATTATACTGCAGATGGTAATCATGTTTTAATTGCAAAGTATAATGTACCAAATGCACCAGTATTGGCATCAGAACAGTTGGCTGAGCTTCGTTATGATCCAGACAAAAAGAAGGGATATGAAAAGCTTAAGCTGAAGGATGAATATTTCAATCCATATGGTGGTTCTTATACATATTTAGTGATTAAAGCAACCGATACAAAAGGAAATGTATCATATCAGAGATTAAAGATTAGCTGGGTTCGTAAGTTGTTTGATTTGACCTATAATGAATCAAATAATACGTACTTTATGACAATGTATCTGACAGATGTGTCAGATCGGAAGCAGTTTAATATTTAGAAGTAAGAAAAGGTCTGCCGCACGCAGTGTGGTGGACCTTTTAAAAAAGGTTGGAAAAATTAAAGGTTTAGTAAAAAGGAGAGGGATATATGTATATGAAGCAATGGGCAAAAAAAAGAATAGCATTGGCATTAGTAACAGTTATGACAATTGGTTTGCTGACAGGCATTCCGTTGCGGGAAACGAAAGCAGTATCTGTCGGAGATGGACTTACCATTACAGGTGAAGTTTCGGAAGGACAGGATTATTCCTATTCCAATCATCTGTTGACAATCCTTTCTGCCAAAGAAATGGTTATCAGTGGAACTACATATACGGATCATATTTTCATTAAAGAAGGTATAGATGCAAACATAACATTGAAAAATCTAACTGTTAATATGTATAAGGATGATGAAACATATACAATAGCTTCGGCAGTTGAAATAGCAGAAAATTCACTGGGAAATGTTACGATAACATTAGAGGGAACAAATATGCTTTCCGCACTTAATAATGCAGCTATCCAGAAGAATACAACGATATCTGCACCGGGGAAGTTGACAATTACAGGCTCTGGTAATTTGACAGCTATTTCTCAGAATATTCCGGATGATGTTAATCCGGATTTAGGAACAAAAGGGGCTGCCGGCATTGGAGGAAGTGAAGGATATTCTACTGGAAACATTACATTTGCCGGTACCGGTACCATTGCAGTATCTACAGATTTAGGTGGAGCCGGTATAGGTGGTGGATATAATGGAGGGGCAAACTCTCTCATAATAGAAAGTGGGACAATCATAAGTAAAGCGGCTGTTCCTTCGGCTTTAGCAGGAGAAAGAGTGGTAGGTGCAGGCATTGGTGCCGGTTATAATGGTAGTGTTAATGGGATTACAATCGATGGAGGTATCATTACTGCTTCTTCAGCGGGAAAAGGTTATTCTGCAGGTATTGGAAGTTCTTATGCAGGTAATGCAAAAAATATCCAAATCAATGGTGGAAAGGTAACTGCAACCGGAGATAAATATGCAGCTGGAATTGGAAATGGGAGCGACTGTACAGGTGAATATTCATATTCTACAGATATTGCGATTACAGGAGGAAGCATTACGGCAAACGGCGGGGCGTATGCAGCTGGAATAGGGGAAGGTCAATACAGAGGCTATGCGGTTATTTATATATCTGGTGGTTCGGTTAATGCCAAGGGCTATAATGGTGCTCAGAATATCGGAAGAGGATATATTACAGATGCAGATGAGGCAGAAAGTGCTGCCACTACTTTATATTATAGTAAAACTGACAAAACCAAAGTTACATTATCGACGCAATCTGGATATACTGCAAATGCAAAGGTAGTACCAACCTTTTTAAAGAATGGAAAGCTCTATAAGGGGTATGGAACAACCGATATCTATGCTGATGACTCCGGAAAGCTTTATTTGTATCTGGTAAGTGGGGTATCTCTGATGGACAAGACCCAGTGTATTGATTATTTTACCATTGTTCGGAAGAATGATGGGGTAGTTAATATTCCAGATACAGTTGTGCTTCAGTCAGTCACCGGTACAGACAGTTATGAAGGGACTATCAGCGGGGATGGTTTTGTATTTGGTACAGCAGAAGAAGACAGTGTATTCAAAGTAGGTACCTATGATGTGTATATGGATGGAATAAAAACCGGAAAACAGATTTCTCTGCCGGGGGAAACTATCGGACGGACAGAAGAAGTGAATTATTATTCTGTCAGCAGAAGTGACGTGGTAAATGGAAGTATTACGGCAGATACAACTGCTTTGCAGGGAGCGGATTTTACCTTTACGGTGGCTGCAGACACGGGATATGAGATTTCACAGGTGACCTATACAGTAAATGGAGTAAATAAAGAGCTAACTTCATCCAATGGAATATATACTATACCGGGTTCTTCCATTACAGGAACCATTACCTTGTATGCAGTTATTGTGGAACAAGATCTGACCGGTCCAACAGGAAGTATTACGATAGATGGAAAGCAATATACAACCTTGAATACCAAAACAGGATTTACCCATTATAAGCTTGCATCTAATAATGTAACAATTACAGCAGATAATATAGCCAATGATGTAAAAAATATACAGTATGCAATTGGAAATACAGTATATACAACATCATCTGATATTGATGCGGCGGCATTGAACTGGACTACAGTGAGTGCTGCAACAGCAAGCACAAATTTGTCTGATAATACTAATCAGGTTGTATATGCAAAATTAACAGATATCAATAACAATGTTACTTACATATCAACAGTCGGCATTTATAATGATACTGTTGCACCATCGGTTAGCGATGTGACCTTGAGTGCCAGCAGTGGAAATGCGGCAACATCGTTGGCTGCAGCCTTTGCAGTGGGCGAGAAGTGCACATACTATTATACAGTATATCCTGCTTCTGCGAGTGCACCGGATGCAGCTACAGTAAAAAGCCGGGGAACCGGTAATACATTGGGAGGAACTGGAACTTTGAGTGCTGCAAGTTCCGTTAGCGGGAAAATCATATCTAACTTAGAGCCAAATACCGCATATAAGTTATATGTGGTAGCAGAGGATAGTCTAACTACTTTAACAGGAACAAGCAGTGGTAATTTGTCAGAAGTTCTTTCTAGTGATGCATTTTCTACCGGTATTGCAGAGGCAACTGTAAGCAAAAATCCTACAGTCTCAGGAACCTATGGAAGTAAGGTCAGCGATATGACACTGACTCCTGGAGAGATGAAGGATATTAAAGGAAATACGCTAGAAGGTACGTGGAAGATTAAATCCGGTGGTGATATTGTTCCGTCTGTGAATGATGATTCAACTTGTATCGTTATATTTACACCATCCAGCTCACAGTATGCAGCGAGAACATTTGAGGTAACGGTGGATGTAAAAGCAAAGTCAATCAGTACAGCATCTGTGAAGCTTTCAGGCAGTCCATTTCAGTATAATGCAGGTGCATCGGTTACTCCTGTAGTTGAAGTTACTTTAGATGGAAACACTTTGGTAAATAATAAAGACTATAGTATTTCTTATGAAGGCAATACGACTATTCCTGGAACTGTTAAGGTAATTGTAACCGGAACGGGAAATTATAAAGATACAGCCAGCGCCGACTATACGATTGAAAAGGGTGCACAGGTGTTGACAGAAGAACGTACCCTCTATGTAAAAATGGCAGATAAAGGAAGCAGTCGGACTTATAATTTGTATGAAATGATTCAGGCAACAGAGGAAAGTGTGTTAGGTGAAATTTCTTATATTGTGGAATTGATGGCAGATGATACAGAGGTGGTTTCGCAGACGCCTATGGTAAATGGAAGCACTCTTACCATGATATTAAATTCCAGTCTGACAGCAGGTGATGTTCAGAAGATAAAAGTAACGATAAAAAGTACATATTATGCGGATACAGTTACCTATCTGAATCTAGTAGTAACAGATAAGACAAATCTTGAATTGGATACTGATAGTATTACGATTCCGGCATCTACTGTCTATACTGGAAAATCATGGAGTTATACAGGCAGCCCGGTTTGGAAGAATGGATCGGAAACAATAGCGGATTTGGCTACTACAATCACCTATGCGGGAAGTGGAAATACCGTGTATGCCAGCAGTGCAACAGCTCCGGTTGATGCAGGTGAATATACAGTGACCTTTAGTGTTAATACAGATACTTATGTGGGAGAACAGAAATATAATTTCCGTATTACAACGACGGTATGTGATGTGAGTGGTATTTATTGGAATTATACATCTCCATTTACTTACGATGGACAGTCAAAGAGTGTGGCACTTATTGTTCCGGAGGATTTGAAAAATATTGTAACGGCGACAACTTCCGGAGACCTTAATGCTGTGAATACAGGAACCTATACAGCTGTTGCATCATTTTCTGTTAATTCCAATTATACGATTGATACAGACAGTTTATATTGTACATGGAAAATCAATAAGGCAAATTATGCAGGAATCAGCTGGGATCCTGCAAGCTTTACGTATGATGGAAGTATTAAGCAGGTTTCTGTGAGTATTCCGGATAATTATAAGGAATGGTTGAGTATAAAATATAGTGGTAATTATGCAGAAGTGAATGCAGGAAATTATACGGCAGAAGCAGTGTTTGACAATAGTAATTCCAATTATAATACACCAAGCATTGAAAGTTATAACTGGAGCATTGAACCGGAGGAGATTGACTTATCCGGTGTCAGCTGGAATGAAGATACATTTATCTATGATGGAAATAAACATACGGTTAAGGTAGTAGGTTATCCGAACCAGAAAGTGG
Source organism: Lachnospiraceae bacterium (assembly GCA_051877755.1). Taxonomy (GTDB): domain Bacteria; phylum Bacillota; class Clostridia; order Lachnospirales; family Lachnospiraceae; genus CAG-590. The sequence continues at coordinate 42,875 of JBJEJE010000113.1, forward strand.
TTCCAACATATACCGGACAATGTTCGGAAACGGAAATTGGTAATTACAATGCCGGTGTTATTTTTGAAGCGGTAAGTACGAATTATACGATTAAATCCGGTTCCTTTACAGCGAATACACATGCATGGAAGATTAAAGATGCCGGTACGGTACTTACATTGGCAGGTACTATAAGTGCAGAAAATGCAGTTTATGATGGAGCACAAAAGAATGGTTACCTAATAGATGGTGGTTCTTTGACATCATTACAATGGCAGGATAGCAATGGAGAGAAAAAGCTGGATTGGACAGATGAAACATCTGAGATTATTTATGAAGGAGAAGATGTGGAATATACCTCAAAAACTGCACCAACACAGGCAGGAACTTATACTGTTACCTTTAAAGTGAAAGGCAGTGTTGAAGGATATTCTGGTTCGAAAACACTTACATTTACCATTGCCCAGAAGGAATATGATATGACCGGTGTAGCATGGAATTATATAGAACCATTTACTTATGATGGCTTGGATAAAGAGGTTGCAGTAACCGGTACCCTGCCGGAGGGAGTAAGCATCCTGCGGTATGAGGGTACAACCAAAGCGAAAGAAACCGGTACTTATACAGCAAAGGTGGTATTCCAGGTTGCTGACAGTGTGAATTGCAAAGTTCCGGTTCTTGCTGATTGTACATGGGTGATTAAAGAAAAGGAATCTGCTCCGGGTGGTGATCCGGGCAGTAATCCAGGAGGCGGTAATTCAAATCCGGGTAACAATCCGGGAGGTAGTGATTCTGGGGCAGGTTCTGGAAATGTACAGCCTGCTGTGGGAACTACACAGGTGATAGATGGAAAAACCTATACGGTAACCGTTTCTTCTGAAACAGATGGTCAGGTTGCATTTACAACTGCGGACAAGAATGCGGCGACTGTTGTGATTCCTGCAACTATAACCGTTGGTAATGTAAATTACAAGGTTACTTCCATTTCCAGGAATGCATTTTCCGGCTGCAAGATCTTAAAGAAGGTTGTAATTGGAAGTGAGATAAAAGAGATACCAGCCGGCTGCTTTAATGGTTGTAAGAAACTGACTAATGTTACCATTGGAAGCAATGTGACAAAGATTGGGGATAAAGCATTTTATAAGTGTACAGCACTTAAAAAGATAACAATTCCGAAAAATGTCATTACAATTGGCAAACAGGCATTCTATGGTGCAAAGGCATTAAAAACAATTACTATAAAGTCAAAAGTGCTTTCCAAGGTAGGAAGTAAGGCAATAACCGGAATTCATAGCAAGGCAGTGATTAAGTGTCCAAGTAAGAGTCTGGTTACGAAATACAAGAAGCTGTTTAAGAGCAGTACAGGTTTTAAGAAGACAATGAAGATTAAATAATTCTTATTTAAAAAATCTGTAAAGCAGGAAATATTAATGGGTTAGAGCCACTGCATTAGAAAGGAAATACTTTTCTGTGAATCGGACAGAAAGTACAACGAAACTTTCTAATGCAGTGGTTTTATTTTTATGGTATAATGAGCCGGAGGCAAATGCAGCATGCGTGATGCTTTCATGTAATCTGATTGGTTACAAAGATTATTAATGGAAAGAACGTAGGAGATTATTTATGTATAATTTTTATCCGGACCGGTATTTTGATAAGAAAGAGGATGTTCCCTTTGAAGAATATTACAGGCGGGGATACCGGGGAGTCATATTTGATATTGATAATACATTGGTGCCACATGATGCTCCAGCAGATGAGGCAGCCATTATTTTTATAGAGAAATTAAAGAAGCTTGGATTTGAAATCTGTCTGTTATCCAATAATGATGAGAAACGGGTTTCCTCCTTTAATGAGCCAATACAGGTAAGATATATCCATAAGGCAAATAAACCTTTTCGCACCGGTTATGAGAAGGCAATGGAAACAATGGGAACTGACAGAGAGAATACCCTGTTTGTGGGAGACCAGATTTTTACAGATGTTTGGGGAGCCAGACGATGTGGTATATTTAGCGTGTTGCTGGATCCGATTAATCCCAAAGAGGAAATTCAGATCATATTGAAGCGGATTCCGGAACGATATATCAAGTGGAATTACAGAAGAAAGCACGGACTTGCGAAGAATGAATTTGACAGAGAGGCATAACTTTCGAATATGGAATGCGTCAGGCAAACGCAGGTAGGGGAAATTTGATGTTAATATATAGAATTGGGTATGCAAAGAAGTATATTTAAGAAATCGGAAAAAAGGAGAATGTAATGGAGATTCACGGAAAGACAAGATTAATCGGTTTGATA
>JBJEJE010000114.1:0-9916 GCA_051877755.1 Lachnospiraceae bacterium
ATATCTTCCATCATATTTCCGTATAACTTCATTTACATTCCGAAGTCCAATTCCATGGTTATTCTTAATTTCCTTTGTTGTCACGGGCAATCCGTTCTTCCCCCATGTTAAATTTCCTTCAAAATCATTCTCCACTTTAATTGAAAAATAACGTTCACCTTTGCTAACACGAATCCTGATTTCACCAGATTCCAGTTTTTTCACTGCTTCCACCGCATTCTTGACAAGATTGGCAGATACAATGCACAAGTCTCTTTGTTCAATCAAAATATTTTCATCAATATAGCCGTCTACCTCTACATCATACTTTTCCTTTATAGGAGACAGATAATAATTGATTACGGTGTTTATGATATCATTTCCCACATCATAGCTGCTCTTGCTGATATCTTCGACAATACCCAATGTATCCTTCAGATACAGCTTTAATTTATCATATTCCTGTTGTTCACAATAATTCTGAAGTTCTAATAAATCATTGATAATATCGTGCCGGAAGCATCTGGTTTCTTCCTCTTTTTTTAGTAATTGCTGGAAATATTCCCTCTGTTGCTCATTTTGTATTTCAGCTAATTCCTTCTGCAAGCGAAAATTCTGTGTACGATTATAATAATAAATCATTGCAAGTAACAATATACAAATCAGACTTCCTCCCGATATAACGAGCAATTCTCCTGCCCCAGTTACTCTTCCTTCCGGCAATTCCTCTACAATCACATATGAAAAAAATTCCATCATGGCTGTTAGAATAAGCATAATACAATCTAGCAGATACCATATTTTTATAGGTAATTGAAACAATGTTTGTTCCAGTCTTTTCCCAATCACAAAGTAATACAACCACAGAATGGCAGATATGACCAGCATAATCATATTTTCCAATACACTATTGTTCAAACCAGAAGGCTTTAACACTAAATATATTGTCAGTTCCAGCATACACAAAATCAGCCACTGGCCAATTGCCAAGCCAATCATTTCCACAACAGATACATCAAACATAAAATATAATATAATGCAAATTATAAGTAACAAACTTGAAAAGGGGATTGCATTTCCTTCTAATTTGAACCCAAACATCATACTGAAAAGTATTGCTATGCAGCATATTATAATGCCTGACACATTTCGTTTTGTCATCCCGCGAAAATCTTTACGAAAAATAACGTAAAAAAAGGAATAATATTCCAAAAAAATCAATAAGTACCGGATTATATTTTCTATCCACCCCACTCTCTTTCCTCCTATCTCCTACTTGTATCATACGTCATAAAAGCTTGCAAAAATGATGACTTAATACGTCTTGCAACCTTCACCTTTTCGCCTGTCACCAGGGATATTGTATCTTTCCCAATCTCATCAACTTTACCCATATTCACAATATAGGATTTATGACATTGAAAAAACATTCTTTCATCTAACAACTTCATCCACTCCGATAAAGACTTTTCACTTCGGAATTCAAAATTCTTTGTAAAAATCAGTGTTGCAGACCGGTCAGCCTCCACGTAAATTATATCCCGCTGCATAATCTCATAAGCCACGCCGTCCCGAAACACCGTGACCTTCGTCAAACCTACCAAATGTTCCCGCACATCATCTATCGCTTTATAAAGCTCTCTTTCTTCAATTGGCTTTGGAATGAAACGGAAGGCACCAATCTTAAATGCTTCCCGATACCTGTCGTCCCTTGCTGTCAGCATAATAATCTTATAGTTGATTCCTCGATCTCTTAACTTAAATGCTGCTTCTATCCCGTCCAGCTCTGGCATCTCTATATCTAACAAAAGACAATCCAGTTCGTCCTTTGCCTCTAACAGTTTCTTTGCAGAATTATAATATACAATATGACATTCTATATTATTGTTCTCCGCATAGGATGCTAACAAACTGCTAACCGTATGGTAAATATGTATATCATCATCACAAAGTCCAATTACAAGACTTGTTTTATCTTTCTGTGCTGACACACTTATCACAATCCCCTTTCATTTGCCATTACATGTCAGATTGTATTCTTCTTACACAAAATTCAGATTATCTATGAAACCTATAAATCCATTTATTATTTTATCAATCTTACTATGAATTAGCAACTTTTTTCCTCACAAAAAAAGTCCAAACCTTCAATATAACAGTTTTGGACTTCTTTATTTTTTATAGAAATACTTCTTCCTACGCAAGAAAACTCTGCACAAATTCCTCTAGCAGCTCAATCTCCGATTCTTCCATGTTTTCCTCAGAAGAAACCGCAATCTCCTGCTGATTTTCTCCTGACCAGTTCTTTTGTTTTACAGCATTATCTTTCATCGGTATTTCTTCTGCTTTTTCAGCCTCCTTTTCAACATTTTGCTGCTTTAAAGCCTTCTTCTCTTCCATTTCCTGAATCAGACGTTTCAACATATCCATGTCTTCTTCCATATCTGCCGCCTGATTCTGTTTTGCTTCATTTTCCCGCTGCCGTTTCTCACCCTCTTTCTTCTTTTCCTTTTCCTCTTCCAGAATTACATTCTTAAGCTCCTTGTTTCTTGCAGCCCCCTCCATAAAAGCCGCTTCCATATCCTCATCCAATAACTTGAGTTCTGCATTTCCCTCTCTTGTCCGAATTAAACGGTTCGAGAGATAATTCTCCAGATAATCCACCAGCTGGATATGAATCTGCTGTTTCTTGCTTTTTATTCCAAATATATGGAAAAATACAAACAGACATACCAGCACCATGCCATAAGCAAACAGGATTTCCACCTGTGCCGTCATTTTTGCCCCAGTCATATAGCCGTAAAATACACCTGCCCCGGCAAGCAGCGTCACGATGCCTGCGGTAAGAAATGGTACTCTTTCCCATGCCGAAAAGGAAAATCCCAAAAACCGGAGTTTCAGCAGATACTTGTCCACATAAGCGGCAATGTTCCGCACCTTATAATCCATTCCATAAATGGTTTCAAACTGGTTTTTCAGATTGACCATGACCTTCTTCCGTGTGGTCTTCATATTTGCAGATGCCTTGACATATCCTTTTAATGACAAGGTCATCAGCCATTGCATACATATGCTAAATGCTCCAAAAATTAAAATACTGCTCATAAATACATGATTTTTAATAAATTCTGTTATCATATTATCCCTTCCCTGCTGTTTTAATTACTTTTTAATATGTAAGTCTGTCCATTTTCAGACAAAACTCATTTATCTTACTAACTAATAGTTTACTAATCCTTATGCATCAACTCAATAGCACTTCATCGTAACTTTCTTCTCCTTTTATTGCAAAAATAACATATAAAAAGAATTTTTCACAAGGTTCGACAATTTCTTACACATTTGCAAAACACTATGCTTCATGATAAAATACGTCTATGTATATTTTCAAAGAAAGAGGTAATAACTATGACATTTAAACCACAAGGGGTTTGTTCACAAAAAATTGATTTTGACATTGTAGATGGTAAAGTTACAAATGTCCATTTTTTAGGCGGCTGTAATGGCAATACCCAGGGGATTTCCCGCTTGGTGGAGGGAATGGAAGTATCCGAGGCAATTTCCCGCTTAGAGGGAATCCAGTGCGGTTTCAGAGGCACTTCCTGTCCGGACCAGCTTGCAAAGGCACTAAAACAGGCCACGACAAATAATTAAAACAAGGAGATTTCTATGAAAAAAATAGTACTTACCGGTGGCGGAACCGCCGGACATGTGACTCCCAACATCGCCCTTCTGCCAAGCTTGCAGCAGGCAGGTTTTGAAGTGCATTATATCGGCTCCTACAACGGCATTGAAAAAAAATTAATCGAAGATATGGGGATCCCATACTACGGTATCTCTTCCGGCAAATTAAGAAGATACTTTGATGTAAAGAATTTTTCCGACCCATTCCGCGTAATAAAGGGGTTCGGTGAGGCAAACCGGATTCTCAAAAAAATCCGGCCGGATGTTGTCTTTTCCAAGGGTGGATTTGTGGCGGTTCCTGTGGTATTAGCTGCAAAGAAAAATAAAATACCTGCCATTATCCATGAATCGGATATGACACCGGGACTTGCCAATAAGCTCTGCATCCCTTCCGCTGAAAAGGTATGCTGTAATTTCAAAGAAACCTTTGATCTGCTTCCGGAAGGAAAAGCAGTCCTTACCGGAACTCCAATCCGCCGTGAATTATTCGAGGGAAATGCAGTAAGAGCAGCTGAATTTTGTGGTTTAGAAGCAGAAAAACCAACCATTCTGATCATCGGTGGCAGCAGCGGAAGTGTTGTGATCAACAATGCCGTCCGGGAAAGCCTTGATGATATCCTGCCAGACTTTCAGGTAATCCATCTATGTGGAAAAGGCCACCTGGATGACAATCTGAAGGATAAAAAGGGCTATGTCCAGTTTGAGTACATTTCTAAAGAGTTAAGGGATTTATTTGCATTAAGCGATCTTGTTATTTCCAGGGCAGGTGCCAATGCAATCTGTGAACTTTTAGCCCTTAAAAAACCGAATATCTTAATACCTCTTTCCAAGGCAGCCAGCCGGGGAGACCAGATATTAAATGCCAAATCCTTTAAGAAAAACGGTTTCAGCTATGTTATTGAAGAGGAAGAACTTTCTAAGGCTTCTTTGCTGAATGCCATCAGGGACGTGTCTGCTCATAAAGAACAGTATATAAAAGCAATGGCAGAAAGTGAGATGTCAGACTCAATCGGAACCATTATGAAGCTGATTACAGAACTTTCAGATAAATGATTAAGAAACATATATTTAAGGTATATAATACTCGGCGAGAATTTCGAAGAAACGCACATGTAAAAGAGCCGTGGGAGAAAGATAAATGATTAATATCTTTCTCCCACGGCTCTTTACTATGTATCAAACAGGATTACTCCTCCTGCACACCACCGTACAACTGTTGTACAATAATCTGGCGAACCTCTTTGTTCTTATCCACATGGGCACCATCTTCAATATTCATCTTCGTACCATCCAGATATGGGTATATCTCCACACTGTTACCGGTAATCTTAAACTCAAACTTCACGGAACAGCTTGTATACAGTTTTCCATTGTAATCTGCATAATCCTTCATATTAACGCTGGCACCGTTACCATAATAAATTACATACTCTACACCTGTGGTTTCATCCTTTTCATATACCCAACAGGACATTCCTGTATTCTTCTCAAGTGCAGTCTGATAGGTCACACCTTTAAGCCCGTCAGCCTCCAGTTTCTTCACCTGGTCAATTCTCATCTTAGCTTCGCTATCTACAATTGGCTGTACAAATGATTTGATAAAATTCTGTGGGTATTCTGGAAGCACCATATAGATACCGGTACAAACTCCACCTATGATGATAATCCAAAGCACAACTTTTAAAAATTTCTTCATAATAATTCCTCCTAAATTCTCTTATTGAAGTTATCTTTTCTCCCTTATATTTAAAATAACTCCTTCTCTAATTGGAATAAGAAATCTTCTAAGAGCTTCATACGCTTATCATATTCCAAACGTGCTGCCTCCGTCTTACATCGGCGGATCTTTGGACGATTGCCCTTATAATAATTCTTAATCCTGTAATATGCTTTCTTATAGTTTGCCTCATCCTCACAGGCTGTCGCCATGGAATCCCAAAGGACGCTGACTGCGCCCACCTCATCTAACAAATCCGCATCCATAACAACCTGACACTCTAAAGATAATTCCTCCGTTGTATCCTTATCATCATGAATTCGGATAATCTCACCAATTCGTCCAATTTTTTCTGGTTCTATCCCAATACTATCCAGATACTCCACTGCTATCTCAGCACCGACTTCCCCATGCTCTTTTCCTTCCTGCCAGCCTACATCATGTAACAAAGCTGCCAGAGCAATAATATCAAGGTCACCCCCAACCTTGGCCTGTAACTTAATTGCCCAACGGTATACTCGCATCGTATGTTCAAATCGGTCGCGAAATGGATAATTCGGCGGTCTGCCATTATCAGCAATCTGTTGTCTGACAAATTCAATCACATTTGCATAGTTCATGCTAATCGCTCCCATTCATAAAATTCAACCATATAAAAATAGTCTATTTTATTGTAGCATTTTTTTCCGAAATATTCCACCTATAATTAAAAAAAATCATACAAATACATTTATATGATTTTACCAAAAATATATAACTTAATCCATGCAGTCTGCTTTGAGAATCACCCCCGGCCAGTTACCATAGCAGTTAACTCAGTCCAGGCACCCTTGCGGCACATGAAAGCTCCTACTTAGTGCTGCTTCGTTCCCGACCTGACACGGTTCATAGGTTTCCATTGCGCAAGACCCGCACGTCAACGCCACTTACTATGGCCAGCACCAAGGGCAAAACCCGAGGCAGACCAACACCCCTGCTATAGCTACAGGTACAGGGTAACGCTAATACCCCGGCTGCATGGAAAGATTATCAATATTATTACATTGCCTTTTACCGGCCCTCATCCACGGTTTCATTTACCGCGATAACGGTTAGTATACAAGACTTTGCGCTTTCTGTCAACCAAAGAATATCCCCTTTGTCCCGGTTCTGGCATGTCACAAATTTTCTATATGGTCATGCTTCCTGCTTTTTCTTTTCTTCCCTAAGCGATTTAAAAAACTCGGACAAAAGGGCTGAGCATTCCTCTTCTAACACTCCCTTTTCAAATTCTACCTGATGATTAAATGCCTCCACCTGAAACAGATTCAACACCGAACCAGCGCAGCCTGCCTTCTTATTCATTGCTCCCACCACAACTTTTGGAATCCTCGCCTGCACAATTGCCCCTGCACACATCTGGCATGGTTCTAACGTAATATACATGGTGCACTCTTCCAACCGCCAGTCTCCCAGCTTCTTCGAAGCTTTTTCAATCGCCAAAAGCTCCGCATGTGCCAGTGTTGTCTTTTTTGCATTCCGCTTATTATATCCCCTGGCAATGATCTTATCATCCTTTACAATCACACAGCCAATGGGAACATCTCCCGCTAAAGCCGCCTTTTTTGCCTGCCGAATTGCTTCTTTCATATATTTTTTGTCATTTGCCATTGTATCTCTCCCATAAAATGTGATAAGGTAAGTTTAAATCGTAATTACGTTTATTGCAAGGAGATTTCACATATGTCCTTTACACTTACAACCCAGCGCTTAATCCTGCAGGTAGAAGATGACTCCATTGCCCAAAAGGTTCTGGATTTTTATCTTCATAATAAGGAAGCCTTTGAGCGTTTTGAGCCAACAAGACCACATAACTTCTATACACTGGCATACCAGTGTGCCAGCATGAAATATGAATACAGCGAAATCATGAAAGGGAAAACTCTGCGCTACTATGTATACCGCAAAGAATCTCCAGATGTGCTGATTGGATCCGTCATTTTTTCCGGTATTGTACACGGTCCCTTTTCCAGAGCCTCCATCGGCTATAAATTTGACCGCTCCGTATGGGGAAACGGCTATGCCTTAGAGGCATGTCAGGCGGCGATTCCTGTCCTGTTTACCAACTACAAAATCCACCGCATCGAAGCACGGGTGGCTCCGGATAACATTGCCTCCATCCGGTTATTAGAGCACCTTGGCTTTGCCTATGAGGGTATCGAATACCAGGGAGTCGAAGTAAATGGTGTCTTTAAGGACCATTACAGATACGGACTGATTTCCACAATCCAGTAGCCGAATTCACCGGTTTTAATTCCTGTTTTCTTTACCGGGATAAACTGTTCAAAGCCAAACATATTGGCAAGATATTTTTCCCGGTTGGAATAAACCCCCGGCACTCCGATAATCGGACGTTCCGAACCATCCCCAAACCGCATTTTCCCCAGAAGCAGGTATTGATATGTATAGAATCCATGGGTCAGGAAACTATTGACTCCCAGTTTCCAGTTCCTCATATCCAGTTTTCCGATATCTTTTGGATGAATTCTCACACAATCAAACAATTCTGTAGCCCCATACATCGGAAGTTTCGGATACTCCTCTAACATTTTTTCAAAAGCATCCTCCTGTTCTTTCCGCTCCATATGCCGTTTCTGGTATGGACAGTTTTCACACTTTTCAAAAACATTCCTTTGCATATTGGGAATATTCTGATTTTTTGCCTCTTTTGTGTCTTCCGGCTGCTGACTGGTTTCTTTCCGTCCTTCCCTTTCCGGTTTTGATTGGACAATCACACCTCCTATTTCTGTCAATTCCGGTTGTTCCTTCTTTTCGTTCTGACCAGCATTTTCCCTTGCTTTCACTGGTCTTTCCTGCTCCTGCCTTCCAGTCTGGCGGATATTCTCTCCTTCCAGCAGCCTTTCCTGCTCTGCCTTTGCACCATTATGAAGTTCCTCTTCTCTCACCATCCTTTCCTGCTCCGCCTCTGCATCCTGACGTACACCCACACTTTCTTTTTCCCGACTTTCCTGCACTCTCCTTTCCGGTTGATAAATTGTCTTTGTTTCTTCCTGTCGGGTTTCCTCTGAAACATTTACAGGCTGCATAGGTTTCATTTCCCTTACATTTTCTTCGGTACGCACCGTATTTTTCTCCGGTCTTGCCTCCTTTCTTACCAGTTCATAATCCCGTCTGTCCTTGTCCTTAAAATCTCCAATATAATAATGGGAATCATTGTATACCACTGCCACACCGTCAAAAGTATACAGATCTCTCCCCGTATTAAACAACTGCTGCCAATCCGCCCGGTTCTGATAAGTCAAAATACCGTTTTTGCTCTCTATGCTGTCCACCTTAACTGCCAGTAAATGATCTCCTGCTTCATGGTAAAAATAAAGCGAGGCTTCCTTATATGGCAATCCGGGCGGCTCTTGAATATTAATAATAATCTTTACTTTATCCCCCCGGATTTCCAATTTGAGAAACCCCGCTGTAGATCCAACATTTCCATTATGGTATTGGTAAAAATATGTGATTTTTCTCTTATAACTCTGCACTTGTCCCACACACTCCTTTTGAACTAATTCTATGCAGGACATAACAAATTTATGACTAATCCCCTTCTGATTTTATTGCTGGAGATGGTCACTCAACTGTGCAAACTGTTCCAATGTAAGAGCCTCCCCCCGGATAGTTGGCGATAATTCCATCTGTTCCAAAGCATATATGATCTGCTCTTTGGTCACACCAATTCCACCATTTGCCAGACTGTTTTGCAATGTTTTCCTTCTCTGGTTAAAGGATGCCCGGATCAGGGAAAACATAAATTTCTCATCCTTTACCCGAATCGGCGGATTCTTCCATTTTGTAAGGCGGATGACTGCGGAGCCAACATTTGGTCTTGGAATAAAACAATTCGGCGGTACATTCGCCACAATATACGGCTGTGCATAAAACTGCACTGCAAGGGACAGCGCTCCATAATCCTTGGTTCCCGGTCCTGCCTGCATACGGGCTGCCACTTCCTTTTGCACCATAACCGTAATATTCTCTAACGGAACATGGCTTTCAAACAGCCCCATGATAATCGGAGTGGTAATGTAATAAGGTAAATTTGCCACCACCTTAATGGGTTTCCCGCCATTTTTTTCTTCCACTAAAGCTGCAATATCCACCTTCAGAATATCTTCATTAATCAGAGTAATATTGTCATAGTCCTTAAGAGTTTCCTGCAAAATGGGAATCAAAGTCTTATCAATCTCCACTGCAATTACTTCCCTTGCCGCCTCTGCCAGATACTGAGTCATGGTTCCAAACCCCGGTCCAATCTCTAATACAACATCCTCCTTTGTCACACCTGCAGCAGCAATAATTTTATCCAACACATGACCATCAATCAGAAAATTCTGTCCGAATTTTTTCTGAAAGGCAAAATCATATTTCTTAATCGTCTCAATCGTAACCTGTGGATTACTTAATTTCTCCATATTTTCTCCTTTCCGAAATCCCTGTTTAGTTAATTTAAAAGGGACGCTTTGAAGGGGTTGGGGGCGGACG
>JBJEJE010000115.1:0-9906 GCA_051877755.1 Lachnospiraceae bacterium
CCTATTTCTGATAAAGTAAAACAGGATAGTAAATCCCTGACAGGTGTACGTATGGAAAAAAGGGCTAAAATTTCACAGGTGTTATAAAGGTAAAATTGACAACAAAATAAAGATAATACAAAGGGAAAAAGGGCTTATAACCTAGAAAAATCAAGGAAATAAACCCACACAAAACAAATCGGGGCGACGGGATTCGAACCCACGACCTCTTAGTCCCGAACCAAGCGCTCTACCAAACTGAGCCACGCCCCGTTATCATAATATAAAGTTTTTCATGCAACTCTTAGATTATATACTATAACCCATATAGAATGCAAGTGTTTTTTATCTTCCGATAATAAAAATTATGTATTTCATGAAGAAAAATGCCGCCAGCCAGGGCAGGCAGATCAGTAAAGCTTACGCAAAAGAAAGGAGAAGAATATGCGTTTTATTCATTTGGCAGACCTGCATATTGGAAAAAAAGTGAATGAAGTTTCCATGATCGAGGATCAGCGTTTCGTATTGGAACAGGTTATGGAAGTGGCAAAGACGGAGCGTATTGACGGTATACTTTTAGCCGGGGACATTTATGATAAGATGGTTCCCTCTGCGGAGGCGGTGCAATTGCTGGACTGGTTTCTGACTGCGATTTCTGATATGGGATTGCCGGTGTATATGGTCAGTGGCAATCACGACAGTGGGGAGCGTCTTGCATTTGGTGCAGAGTTGCTGAAACGGAGCAATGTCTATGTTGCGGCTGTTTATGACGGCAGACTGGAACCCGTTGTGCTGGAAGATGAATATGGTTCTGTTAACATTTATCTCCTTCCCTTTGTGAAGCCCGCCCATGTGAAGAAGGCACTTCGGATGTTACAGGCAAAAGAAGAGGAAACAGCTCATGAGCAGAAAGCGGAATCCGAAGATTTGGGAAAGAATCTGGAAACTATAGAAAGAATAGAGACTTATCAGCAGGCGGTGGAAATGGTACTGGAAGGTGTGGATATCAATCCGCAGGAACGGAATATACTGGTGGCACACCAGCTGGTGACAGGGGCTTTGCGATGTGATTCAGAGGATTTATCCATAGGTGGCATTGACAATATAGATGCCTCTGTATTTGAAGCTTTTGATTATGTGGCGTTAGGGCATATCCACGGACCACAGAGCATGACGAGGGAAACGATACGCTATGCGGGAACCCTTTTGAAATATTCCTTTTCTGAATGTAGCCATAAGAAATCCATTACCATAGTTGATTTTGGCAAAAAGGGTGATATCGAGATAAAATCCGTACCGGTAAAGCCTCTTCATGATATGCGGCAGATAAAAGGGGAATACAACCAGCTGATGGCAAGGGACTTTTATAAGGACTGTAACAGAACGGATTATTTGAAAGTCACACTGACAGATGAAGAGGAAATACCGGATGCATTGGGAAGACTCAGGACCGTTTATCCCAACATCATGAAAATGGAATATGACAATGCCAGAACAAAGCACTCAGAAATCATAGAATCGCCGGAGATGGTGGAGAGGAAGAGTCCGCTTGCATATTTTGAGGATTTTTACAGGATACAGAATAACCAGACATTAAATGAGAATCAGAGGCAGTTTGTCGAGAATCTGATTGAGTCGATTTGGGAGGGAAAGGTATGAAACCAGAGCAGCTGACCATGTCTGCATTTGGACCATTTGCAGAAGAAGTGACAATTGATTTTTCGAAGCTTGGAACACAGGGACTTTATCTCATCACCGGGGATACCGGGGCAGGTAAGACCACCATATTTGATGCCATAATCTTTGCACTTTATGGTGAGGCAAGCGGAGATTACCGTCTCAGTCCCATGTTTCGGAGTAAATATGCCCGGCCGGAAACAAAGACCTTTGTAAAGCTCACTTTTTCTTATGGTGGCAAACGCTATACAGTGACCCGGAATCCGGAATACGACAGACCGAAGGAACGTGGAGAGGGAATAACAACGCAAAAGGCAGACGCACTTTTGGAATATCCGGATGCCCGGTCATCGGTAGCAAAAGCCACAGAAGTTACGGCGGCGGTAAAGGAGATTATTGGTCTCGACAGAAACCAGTTTACGCAGATTGCCATGTTAGCCCAGGGAGAGTTCCGCAAGCTTTTAATGGCAAACACAAAGGATAGGGAGAAGGTTTTTCGTGACATTTTCTGTACGGGAAATTATAAAGTGCTGCAGGATCGGATTAAAGCAGAATTTCGTGCCTGTGAGGAAGTCTATCAAAACCGAAAGAGGGGAATTTTGCAGTATATAGAAAGAATACAGTGCGGAGAGGATTTTGATAGTGCAGATGTCTTTCAGGAATATGTAAAAGGTGGACAGGTAACTGACAGTGCAATGGTCATGGAACGCCTTGCTGACAGGATAGAACAGGATAAAAATGCACAGGCAGCCTTAGCTGCAGATTTGAAAGAACTGGATAAGAAGCTTTCCGATCTGAATCAGCAGATTGGTGCTGCGAAAAAACGTGACGAGGATGAAAAAAATAAGATGCGTGTTGAGAAGGAACTTCTTCAGTTAGAAAAGGAACATGCAGAATATGAGAAGAATTTCCGCCAGGCTGAACAGGAAGCAAAAAAGGGAGAAATGCTGACAAAGAATATTGTGCGGATTGAGGAAAAGCTGGAGGATTACCGGAAACAGACCGATTTAGAACAGCAGATTGCCAAAAAAGAAAAAAATCTACAATCACTGCAGGATGAGGAGCAGAAATTTCAGAACGAATTATCCGGAGTGGATGCAAAAATCAAAAAGTTGGAGATTATTATAAAGGAAAACCGTGAGGCGGGCAGAAAAAAGACAGAGGCAGAACACCAGTTAGAACAGGTAACAAAACGGCTGGAAGAAATAAGGGAACTGGAAGTTCAGTGGAACAGCTGTGAAGAAAGCCGTAAGGCCGCAGAAAAGGCAAAGGCGGCATATGAAAAACATGCGGAAGAATATGAAGAAATGCGGAAACAGATAGCAGAGTTGGAGAGGCTGTTTTACGATGCCCAGGCAGGCATTCTCTCCCAACGTCTGGAAGAAGGACAGCCATGTCCGGTCTGTGGCTCTCTGGAACATCCAAATCCTGCTGTGAAGCCAAAGGATGCTCCAACCAAGGAGAAACTGGATCGGCAAAAAGAGAAACTTGCCAAGCTGGAGACCCTGCGGGGAAAATCCAGCTTAGAGGCAGGAAAAGCAAAGGAAAGGGTGGAGCAGGAGGAAAAGGCAATTAAAAATCAGGCAAAAAAACTGCTGGGAACAGAAGAACTATCGTGGGATTTGCTGGAGCAGAAAAAGGAGTTACAGCAGGATGAACAGAAAAACCTGCAGCAGGTTTCTCTGCAATGTCAGCAGGAGGAAGAGGCATATAATCAAGCAGAGGAAAAACTGCCGGAAATAAAGGAAAAAAAGGAAAAGCTGCAGAAAGCATTACAGGAAAACCAGAAACAGCTTGCAAGCCAAGCCGCAGAATTGGAACAGCAAAAAAAGCAGCTGGAAGAACTCTCTGCAGGGCTTGAATATAAAGACGAAAAGACGGCACAGGAACAGATTGACCAGATGAAAGAGCAAAAGGAAGAATTAGAGCAGACCTTGGAAAATGCAAGTAAGCATCTTTTAGAATGTGAAAAAGAACAAAAGGAAAAGCAGGGACAGAAAAAGACATTGGAGGAACAGATATCTTCCGGAATGGGAGAAAAACTGACAGATTTGCAAGAAGAGAGAAAGGCTTTTGAAGCTGTAAAGAAGCAAAAACAGGATGAAAAAGAGAAAATCGGATTTCGGTATCAATCCAATCAGGATATCCGTCAAAGTCTGGAAAAGGAATGGAAACGTCTTGCTGAGGCGGAAGAGAGATATCAGATGTTAAAGCCGCTGTCCGATACTGCCAATGGAAATATTGTGGGAAAAGATAAGGTTATGCTGGAAACCTATATCCAGACCACTTATTTTGACCGGGTACTAAATCGGGCGAACCTGAGGCTGCTGGCGATGACTGACGGGCAGTATGAGCTGGTACGGAAAAAGGATGCCAGCAATCAGAAGAGCCAGTCCGGACTGGAACTGGATGTCTGCGATCATTATAACGGTTCTGTCCGTGGAGTCCAGACTTTATCCGGTGGAGAAACCTTTATGGCGTCTCTTTCCCTTGCACTGGGACTTTCGGATGAGATACAGATGTCGGCAGGGGGTATTAAGCTGGATACCATGTTTGTGGATGAGGGCTTTGGCTCTTTGGATGATGAAGCACTGTCAAGTGCAATACGAGTCCTGAATGGACTGACAGAAGGAAACCGCCTGGTGGGAATT
Source organism: Lachnospiraceae bacterium (assembly GCA_051877755.1). Classification (GTDB taxonomy): domain Bacteria; phylum Bacillota; class Clostridia; order Lachnospirales; family Lachnospiraceae; genus CAG-590. The sequence goes on from JBJEJE010000115.1 coordinate 4,308, forward strand.
ATATCTCATGTATCCGAATTAAAACAGTGCATCGACCGCCAGATTGTGGTGACAAAGGATACAGCAAAAGGCAGTAAAGCGGTAATTATATCATGATATTTGTGTATATTCCGGTAACGCATATCATCTTTGATATGTCTCCAATTATCTGATATCACAATAGGGTGGAATGCGTGCCAGAGAGAATTTGTAAAAATGCATAGAAAGACTAGGAATAATTTCTAAAATATGGTATCATATAATAAGATTATTGTGCGACGTGAAGTAATTGGAGAATAGGTATCGGATGGGAGGTTGTGCATATGGTAATGGGGGACGAAATTGCACAGGTGTTATTGTCGGATTCCAAAGTTTTGATGTTGTTTTGGACAAAGAATCAGGGCTGGAACATAGTGGGGGAAGGTTGTCCGGAACTGGAACGTGATCATTTACAAAAGAATGGAATAGATGGTCTGCTGGACATTGTGTCGGAGGCGGATCGTGAACTTTGTCGTACATTTTTGAATCGGATAGCAGCGGGAATGGCTGGTGCAGTGGATTATTGTCCGGTATCCGGGAACAGCCAGAATGTGGCATTGCATTTGAAGACGACAGATAATGCATGGATTTACTGTAATGTGGTTTGTCATTTTTTAAAAGATGAAGAGGGCGCTGTTGAGAAGATTGTGACAAATATACGGGAACTGGATCCAGAGGAGATATATCGGCTGCAGCTGGCACAGGTGATCACCAATGACAAGAATCCTGCCTTTTTTGCAAGAGGTGCAGCAGAGATTATGGCAAAGCATCCTGACTGGAAGTATGCATTGATTCAGTTTGATGTTGCCAAATTCAAATTAATCAATGAACAGCTGGGAGAAGCCGGCGGGGATGAGATTCTGAATTTCTTTATTCATACATTAAAGATTGTCTGTAATGAAAACCAGTTGTATACAAGGCTTTCTGCGGATGTATTTATGATTATTACACCTTATAAAACCGAGAAAGACATATACGACTTTATTGAAGTGTTAGATAAGAATTTATTGGGTTATAAGAACATTACCTATACACTTGTATATGGCGTGTGCTACATAACGGATGCAAGTGCCGGTCTTCGCAAATATGGTGATGCCGCAGCATTGGCAAGACAGAATATAAAAGGTAATGCCCTTACCCATATTGCATTTTTTGAAGAGAAGATGAAAGAAAATGTCCGGATACGGAAGTTTGTGGAAGACAATATGGAACGTGCCCTGAGAGATCAGGAGTTTGTTATGTTCCTGCAGCCGAAATACAGCATCTCCCAGGAGAAAATGGTGGGTGCGGAAGCGCTAGTCCGATGGGTGCATCCGGAGAGGGGCATTATCCCTCCGATGGATTTTATTCCTTTATTTGAGCAGAATGGATTTGTCATTAAGATGGATGAATATATCTGGGAAGAGGCATGTAAGACAATCCGTAAATGGATGGATAATGGTTTAGAGCCAATGCCGATTTCTGTCAATGTGTCCAGACGACATTTAAGGGATATGAAATTTATTGAGACGCTGAATATGTTGACGGATAAATATCAGATTCCTAGAAGATATTTGGAAATAGAAATCACAGAAACTGTGGAAGAAGCTGGAATGAGAGAAGGGATTACCCAGTTAAAACAGAGCGGATATACGTTGTTGATGGATGATTTTGGATCAGGATATTCCTCTCTTAATATGCTGAAGGATACCCAGTTTGACGTGATCAAGATTGACCGGGGATTTTTACAGGATTTTATCGGCTCTGTAAGGGGACAGAAGATTGTGGAACATACAATCCGGATGACGAGAGAACTGGGACTGGATTTGGTGGCAGAAGGTGTCGAGACAAAGGAACAGGCAATCTTTTTGCGGGATTGTGGTTGTGATACGGCACAGGGATTTTATTATGCAAGACCGATGCCACTAGATGATTTTAATGCGAAGATAAGACAGTAAAGATAAAGCCCTCCCTGCTATGTGGAGGGCTTTATAATGGTCAATAAAAATATAGTTGACATATTGTTCTTTATAAAGTAAAATATTGCCAACATGTGAGGGAGTAGTCGGCACAGATATATAGTGTGGCAAGCCAACATACTGGTTTGAAGAACCTGGTTTGTCTTAATTGATGAGACTTATGTGTAGCTTAATGCTATGCGTATGTCTTTTTTTATTTCTTATTTACAATGTTATTTAGAATACACAAAAGGAGAATGTGATATGGATTTAGTTACGTTATTATTACTGGCTGTCGGTTTGTCAATGGATGCATTTGCGGTGTCTATCTGTAAAGGACTTGCCATGCAGAGGACGACTTTTGGAAAATGTTTGATTGTGGGTGCATGGTTTGGCGGATTTCAGGGATTAATGCCATTTATTGGATATATATTGGGTATTCAGTTTGAATCCTATATCAATGCCATTGCACCATGGATTGCTTTTGTGCTGCTTGCATTTATCGGTGGAGATATGATTAAAGAGGCAATATCCGGTGAGGAAGAAGAGGAATCGGATACATTAAAAGTAAATGAGATGTTTTTGCTGGCGGTTGCCACCAGCATTGATGCACTGGCAGTGGGGATTACCTTTGCCTGTGTTCCGGTAGCGATGTTTGAAGAATTCAATACATTCATAAATACCGTGCTGGCGTGTTTGATCATTGCAGTTACTACATTCGTGATTTCTGTAGCGGGAGTGAATATTGGTCATGTCTTTGGTACCAAATACAAGAATAAAGCAGAGTTTGCCGGAGGGGCAATCCTGGTGCTTCTTGGTATCAAGATTTTACTGGAACATTTCGGAATATTATAGTTGTTCTGACATAAAAATACCTCTTAAGTAGATTTGGGTTGTTTTCATGGTCTGCTTAAGAGGTATTATATTATTCCTGCGACAGGTTTGTTTTAGTTGCCTGCCTGGTCATCAACACCTAGGCTGTTTGTCTGTTCATTGGAATTCTGACTGCTGTCTGCTTGCCCATCAGTACTTTGACTGTCTGTCTGGTCATCAGAACCTGTATTGTCCGCCTGGCTGTCAGAAGACTGTTCGCTGCTGCCCGGGTCTTCGGAACCAACACCTAATGCCCACATATTGGAAATCTGAGTGCTTAAACGCTTGTAATCCCATCCGACTTCGCTTCTTGCCTGGCTGTTCGGATCATTTACATAGAAGAAACCATCTTTGTATTCACGGATTACGATAAAATGTCCGTTGCGTGTAAAATCACCAGGAGACATGGAACATATGATGATCTTACCATTTTCCAAAGCGGTAATCATATTATCTTTGCTAAGGGCAAGTTCCTCAGAGGTTAATCCCAGCGTTCTGGCACCGTCTGTCATAAGAGCCCAGTTTGTATCGCCCTGTTCATCCAGATAACCGCCTGCCACACTGAAATCGGCAACCTTGATAGGATTCATGCTGCCGTCCTGCTTCAAATAGGTGTATGCCATAGAAAGGCAGGTTGGTCCGCAGCCGTTGATACCAATAATGCTGCTGCCATAATCGGCATATCCCCACTGCTCATCATATTGCAGGAAAAGAGGGACTTCATCTTCCGGAACATCTACACTAAAATTACCATCAAATACAATGCTGATCTTAGTCGGATAATCCAGTACAAATTGTTTCATTTCTGAATTGACTGCCAGACATTGTAATAATTTATCAGGGTATACCGCAGCATTTTCGCAAATGCTCATCATGTCCGGATCAGATTCTGCCTGTGCCTGCAGCAGTGCCAATGCAGCATCCCGGTCTGCCGGAAGTTCCTTGGCAACAATGCTTTCGTCAATCTCAGCTACTGGTTCTTCTGTGGTCGTGGCTTCGGTTGAAATCATTTCTTCTGTTACTTTATCTGCTTCTTTGCTGTTATGAAAATGCTTCCAGATTCCGGAGATCATTTTCACAATACCGATAATGATTAAAATTACAATAATTAAAAGTATGCTGCACCGGATGATTGCCTGTCTGCGGCGCTCCCTGCGTCGGCGTTCCCTTGCAGCCAGCTTCCTTCTGCGGGCGGCAGCACGTTCCCGGCGAATGTCCTCTAATTCTGCTTCTGTTAATTCTTCGTTATCATATCCGTCCATATTTATCCCACCTGTCGTATGTAATATGTATCAAATTGCTAATTATAGTATAACATGAAATAATAAATAAGCTATAGCTAAATTCTTAAAAAATTTTAAAGAAATGTGAACAACGAATAAGAAAGGCAAAACACGGTTGCATTTCCTGTCAGTCAGGGTATAGAATAGAAACCGGTTAAATAATATTGATTTCTATGTGTTGGCAGAAGGAGGGAACAGAATGGGTTTTCATAATACACCATCGGCAAATCGGATTCACATAGGTTTTTTTGGCAGGCGAAATGCCGGAAAGTCCAGCCTGGTAAATGCAGTGACCGGTCAGGAACTGGCAGTTGTCTCAGAGACAAAGGGAACTACCACGGATCCGGTGTATAAGGCAATGGAACTGCTGCCTTTAGGTCCTGTTATGATCATTGACACGCCGGGAATGGATGATGAGGGAAGTCTTGGTGAGTTGCGGATAAAAAAGACAAAACAAGTTCTCAACAAGACGGATATAGCGGTATTGGTAGTGGACGGTGTAGAAGGATTTACCGGAATAGAGGAGGAAATGACTGCGCTTTTCCGGGAAAGAGAAGTCCCTTATCTGGTGGTATATAATAAGGCAGATTTGGGAAAGGAAGCTTTGGCTGCTGGAAGATCACAACGGTCTGAGCAAATGCAGCGAAATGAAAATGCGGAAACGTTCTGGGTAAGTGCCCAAACCAAAGAAGGAATTTCAGAGTTAAAGGAGAAGATGGCACATCTCATAAAGGTGGATGACAGCCGGTTTCAGATTGTGGGGGATCTGCTGCATCCAATGGATGTGGTGATTCTGGTGATTCCCATTGATTCCGCTGCACCGAAGGGAAGACTGATTTTGCCACAGCAGCAGGTAATCCGGGATATTTTGGAGGCAGGAGCAGTTTCTGTAGTTGTGAAAGAAACGGAACTGAAGCAGACTCTTGATAAACTGGGTACAAAACCATATCTGGTAATCACAGACAGTCAGGCATTTAAACAGGTGGCGAAGGATACACCGCAGGATATATATCTCACCTCGTTTTCGATTTTGATGGCACGCTGGAAAGGTTTTTTAGAAACAGCAGTAAAGGGCGTGCAGATGCTGGAATCCATACAGGATGGGGACAAAATATTGATTGCAGAGGGATGCACTCATCATAGACAGTGTGATGATATCGGTACGGTGAAGCTGCCAAAGTGGATTCGTAAATATACCGGAAAAGAACCGGAGTTTGTATTTTCCTCAGGAACGGAATTTCCGGAGAATCTGGAAGAATATAAGCTGGTTATCCATTGTGGCGGCTGTATGCTAAATGAACGGGAAATGCACTACCGCATGAAGCGGGCTGTGGAACAGGGCGTACCGTTTACCAATTACGGCACGGCAATTGCACAAATGAATGGAATCCTTGACAGAAGCCTGGAGATTCTTAAAATCCCTGTTTAGTGAAGTTGTGGGGAATTTCACACATTTAGGTGGTGAAGGCTTGTGTGTGGGACAGGAAA
>JBJEJE010000116.1:0-9856 GCA_051877755.1 Lachnospiraceae bacterium
ATAAATAAGGGCGCGAAGCGCCGCATTTTTCGATGGATTTGTCAAGTGTTTTTGACAAAAAAGTGGGGGATTTTAATAAAAAAGGAATCTGAAAGCCTTATATTTACTGGCTTAAAGATTCCGAGAGATTATTTCTTTATAAAGGAGGACTTAAGATGAACATCAAAAAACTAGGATTTGGGTTGATGAGATTGCCCTCATTAGATCCAAACGATCCTTCTAAGATCGATATAGAACTGACAAAGAAAATGGTGGATACTTTTTTGGAAAAAGGATTTACTTATTTTGATACTGCGTGGATGTATTGTGGTTTTCAAAGTGAAAATGCTGCAAAGGAAGCATTAGTGGACAGACATCCAAGGGACAGTTATACACTGGCAACCAAGCTCCATGCAGGTTTTTTGAAATCAAAGGAAGACAGAGATCGTATATTTAATGAACAGCGGGCAAAAACAGGTGTAGACTATTTTGATTACTATCTGATTCATGATGTGGGGCAGGATCACTATAAGATCTATAATGATTTAGATTGTTTTAACTGGCTTATTGAAAAAAAGAAACAGGGATTGGTAAAGCATATTGGATTTTCTTTTCATGACAATGCAGAATTGTTAGATCAGGTATTAACGGAACATCCGGAAATGGAATTTGTGCAGCTTCAGATTAATTATCTGGACTGGGAAAGTGAAGGAGTGCAGGCAAGGAAATGTTATGAAACAGCAGTCAGACACAATAAGCCTGTAATAGTCATGGAACCTGTCAAAGGCGGAACACTGGCACAGGTTCCGGAAAATGTGGAAGAATTATTTAAGAAACATAATCCGGATATGTCAGTGTCTTCCTGGGCAATCCGGTTTGCCGCCAGTCTTGACAACGTTATGATGGTGCTAAGCGGCATGAGTAATATGGAACAGTTAATGGATAATACCGGTTATATGACAGATTTTAATCCATTGACAGAGGAAGAAAAAAAAGTAATCTGGCAGGCTGTGGATATGATCAACAGCAATATTGAAATCCCATGTACCGGTTGTGCATATTGTGTGGATGGCTGCCCGATGAAGATTGCCATTCCAAAGTATTTCTCTTTATACAATGCAGATAAGCAGGAAATTAAAGAAAAGGGCTGGACTCCGCAGGGAGAATACTATGAACGTCTGACGCATACGTTTGGAAAAGCAAGTGCATGTGTTGCTTGTGGACAGTGTGAAAAGGCATGTCCGCAGCATTTACCGATTATTGATAATTTAAAGACGGTTGCCCAATATTTTGAAGCGTGATAGGAAGTGCTGCCGTACATATTAATGAATGGTAACAGTTTAGTCTTGCATGGTGGACATTTCTTTAAGAAGTACCGTATGCCATGCAGGACTTAAAATTGCAGGGATTTATAATATGCAGTTGACAGAAACGAAAAAATATAGTAATATACGTTTATAAGTAAAAGGCAAAGGCAGCAAGCTGGATTGTTACTATTTTATTAGGCAAGACTGGGTTGTACTCAAGTAAGAACAATATTGTTTTCATTTTTATATGGAAGCCGTGTGTGGAAGAGTGCAATGCAGTTTTTTTATTATATTTTTGTAGAAAGGATTAGGATTGTTGTGAAGATTTTGAAAGTCATTAACAACAATGTCGTAAGTGCCTATAATGACAATGGTAAAGAGATTGTGGTTATGGGAAAGGGTGTCGGATTTCAGAAGAAGTCTGGTGATGAGATAGAAGAGTCAAAGATAGAAAAGACATATCATCTAGGACACGAGAATACCAGTATATATGAGGACATCATCAAGGATATTCCATATGAGTATGTCAAAGTAGCTTCCCAGATTATATCTCATGCTAAGAAGTGTCTGAATAGGGAATTGAGTAAGAATATTTATATTACATTGACAGACCACATGAATTATGCAATCACCCGGACAAAGCAGAACGTAGTTGTCCAGAATGCACTGCTTTGGGAGATTAAGCGTTATTATTACCAAGAGTACCAGCTTGGAAAAGATGCTGTCGAGATGATTCAGGAGAAATTAGGCGTGCAGTTGTCGGAAGATGAAGCCGGTTTTTTTGCTCTTCATATTGTAAATGCAGAGATCGGAGCAGATATGACACAGACTGCAAAGGTGCCCGATATTTTAAAGGACATTGTGAATATTGTAAGCTATACCATGGGTATAGAGATGGATGAAAACAGTTTGTATTACGAACGATTTATCACACATTTAAAGTTTTTCTTAGAGAGAATATTGAAAAAAGAACCTTTTACGGAAGGTGGTTATGAGCTGAATGATATGGTAAAGGTATCTTATCCGGAAAGTTACCGGTGTGCAATGAGAATTCAGACCTATATCCGTGCAAGACTTCAATATGAGGTTGTGGAAGAAGAATTGACATATTTGACGATACATATTCAGAATCTTGTTCGTCAGAAAAAATGATATGAAAAGGAGATTTCCTTTTGATATAGACTGTGAACCAGTGAACAATAGGTTCATACCTAATAATTATAAAAGGGATTGTTACATTCGGTTGGCAAAACCCGGACGATGCAACATAATTGATTTTCTAAAATTAAATTATGATATGGTCGTTCCGGGTTTTTTATTATCCAAAATTATTTGGAAATAAATGGAACCGAATAGAATAACCCTAAAAAAGGAGGAATTTTTATGGCAAGTAAGTATGATGGATTAGCAAGAATCATTATCCAGAACGTGGGCGGTAAAGGAAATATCGCCAGCATTACCCATTGTATTACAAGACTTCGTTTCAAATTAAAGGACGAGTCAAAAGCAAACACAGAGGTCTTGAAGAGTACAGATGGTGTGGTAACTGTTATGCAGAGCGGTGGACAGTATCAGGTGGTTATCGGCAATCATGTACCAGATGTATTTGCGGCAGTCGTATCTGTTGGTCACTTGGAAAGTGTATCCGTTAAAGATGGTGGCGGAGAAGAGGACGGACCAAAAGAGAAACAGGGTATTTTCAATGCATTTGTCAGCATTGTCACTGGTGTATTTACTCCATTTTTAGGTGTACTTTGTGCCTGTGGTATTTTGAAAGGCTTTTTATCACTGTTTACAGCAATTGGTATTTTAGATGGTGCAAGCGGCACATATAATATTTTATATTCACTGGCTGATGCAGCATTTTATTATCTGCCTGTTATTTTAGGTTTTTCTGCAGCAAAGCGATTTAAGCTGCCGGAGATGGAAGGTATTATTATAGGTCTTGCAATGGTATATCCGTATACTTTGTCGAGTAGCGGGATGGATATTTCCAACATTTTTGGAATTCCTGTAATTGCACCGTCTACCGGTGATTATACTAGTACAGTGCTTCCTGTTATCTGTGCAGTAGCATTTGCAGCATGGTTTGAGAAGAAGATTAAGAAGTTCATTCCGGATACGATTAAATTGTTCATGGTTCCTTTGATTACCTGCTTTGTAACGGTATGTTTAACTTTCTGGATCATTGGACCTGTTACATCCGTAGTATCAAATGGTGTTGGAACATTCTTTAATGCAGTAAATGACTTCAGCCCGATTTTAATGGGACTTTTGGTTGGTTTCTTCTGGCAGATTCTTGTTATGTTTGGTTTACATTGGGCATTGGTTCCAATTGCACTTATGAACATGACAACGGGCGGCGATGTAATCTTAACAGCAATGCTCGGTACTACATTTGCACAGACCGGTGCTTGTCTTGGTATCGCATTAAAGACAAAGGATAAGAAATTAAAATCACTCTGCCCACCAGCAATTATTTCTGGTATTGCAGGTGTTACAGAACCTGCTATTTATGGTATTACACTTCCTAAGAAAGCACCATTCTTCCGTACTTGTGCAATTGCAGGTATTGCAGGTGCAGTACTTTGTGCTTTGGGAATTAAGGACTATCAGATGGCAGGTATGGGAGTGTTCTCCTACACCATGTTCTTAAATCCTGAGAATAACAGCCTGACACCGATGATCATTGGTATTGTTGTATCCGTTGTTTGTGTACTTGTTGCTTTCATTCTTGAGATGATCTTCTATAAGGATGAGGCACCAAAGACAGCGACCGCGAATACAGTTCCGGTAGAAACTGCAGACGTAACACCGGAGGAAATTGCAGCTCCTGTAAAGGGTGAGGTAATCGCACTTTCAGAAGTACAGGATGAGGCATTTTCATCAGGTGCCTTAGGAGATGGTGTAGCAATTGTTCCGGCAGAAGGCAAGTTCTATGCACCATGTGATGGTACGATTTCCGCATTCTTCCCAACCGGTCATGCATTTGGCATTACAACGGATGGTGGAGCAGAGCTTCTGATTCATGTAGGTATGGATACAGTCAAATTAGACGGTAAGGGCTTTGCTGCGAAGAAGCAGGAAGGCGATAAAGTGAAGAAGGGTGAACTGTTATTAGAGGTTGATTTAGAGGCAGTAAAGGCAGCAGGTTTTTCTACGGTAACACCTATTATCGTCACAAATACAGATGACTTTGCAGGGGTATCCAAGACAGACAAGAAGGAAGTAAATCATGGAGATGTTGTAATGTCTACTATGTAATAAGTTGAAAAACAACAGCAGTGCGGGGTATATGCCTCGCATTGCTTGTAAAATGGAGGTTAGAATCATGAAAACATTTAGAGAAGATTTTTTATGGGGTGGTGCAACGGCAGCAAACCAATATGAGGGAGCATGGGATGTGGATGGGAAGGGACCGTCTGTATCCGATATGTGTACCAATGGCTCCCATACAACACCAAAAAGAATTACTCCAGTATTTGAAGAGGGCACATTATATCCAAGTCGTGAGGCAACGGACTTTTATCATCATTATAAAGAAGATATTGCCTTGTTTGCAGAAATGGGATTTAAAACATTCCGTCTGTCCATTGCATGGACTAGAATTTTCCCGACAGGAATGGAGAATGAACCAAACGAAGCAGGTCTTGCGTTTTATGACAAAGTGTTTGATGAATGTCTGAAATATGGAATTCAGCCATTGGTTACCATTTCTCATTATGAAATGCCATATGCATTGATTGAAAAATGTAATGGATGGGAAGGAAGAGAATGTATCGAATATTTCATGAATTACTGTAAAGCAATTTTTGAACGATACAAGAATAAGATAAAATACTGGCTTACGTTTAATGAAATTAATTCCGGAACAATGCCAATGGGAAATGTCTTATCTACTGGAACCGTTAAAGGCTATAGCGGACCAATTACAGAAGTACCGGATAATCCGCAGGCAAGATTTCAGGCATTACATCATCAGTTTGTAGCAAGTGCAAAGGCAGTAAAATATGCACATGAAAATTATCCTCAGTTTGAAATGGGAAATATGTGTATTTTTGCAACTATGTATCCGTATACCTGTAACCCGGATGATATCATTGAGACCCAGAAGCAGATGCAGATGACAAACTGGTTTACATCGGATATCCATGTAAGAGGAGAATATCCATATTATGCAGACCGTTATTTTGAGGAGCATAATATCAAGATTCATATGGAGCCGGGTGATAAGGAAATTTTAAAAGAGGGTACCGTTGATTTTTATACTTTCAGTTACTATATGTCCAACTGCGTATCTACGAATCCGGAAGAGAATGCAAAATCCTCTGGTAATCTCATGGGAGGTGTAAAGAATCCTTATTTGAAATCCAGTGACTGGGGATGGCAGATTGATCCAAAGGGACTGCGCTATACTCTAAATGAGCTTTATGGACGTTATGGTATTCCACTGATGGTAGTGGAAAATGGTCTTGGTGCATATGACAAATTAGAGGAGGATGGAAGCATTCATGACCAATACCGTATTGAGTATTTAAGGGAGCATATCAAAGAGATGAAGGAAGCCGTAAAGGATGGTGTAGATTTAATGGGTTATACACCATGGGGCTGCATCGATTTGGTAAGTGCTTCTACCGGAGAGATGGCAAAACGTTATGGTTTCATTTATGTAGACAAGTATGATGATGGAACCGGAGATTTAAGCAGACGGAAAAAAGATTCCTTTGAGTGGTATAAAAAAGTCATTGCTTCAAATGGCGAAGATTTAGATTAATCTTATAATATAAGAATATTTATGATAGAGGACATGTTTGAAAATTCTAAAGGATAGACATTGAGGAGTTGTATTGATTGAGGCATGTCCTCTATTTTTGTTGTTATGCAGGGGAGAAAAAAAGGTATTGACAAAGATATAGAAATGTTTTATATTAAACCTATGGAAAAAGTAGGAAATAGAGGGTGGTATGATATGAAACAGATTCTATGCTTTGGAGATTCCAACACATATGGGCTGATTCCTGGAGTACCTGAACGCTATGAATGGGGAATCAGGTGGAGCAGCATATTAGATGAACATGTTAGAAGAATGGGTTACCGTGTCATTGAAGAAGGTTTGTGCGGTAGAACCACAATATTTAAAGATGCATACCGGAAGGGCAGGAAGGGGACAGAACTTCTGCCGGTTTTATTAGAGGCACACAATCCCATTGACATTGTGGTATTAATGCTTGGAACCAATGATTGCAAGATGGCTTATGGTGCCACTCCGGAGCGGATTGGAGAGGGAATTGAAGCGTTGATTGACCAGATTCAGACATTTGACCCGGATATCCGGATTGTACTGGTATCCCCCATTGCTTTGGGCGATAAGGTGTGGGAGGAAGGTTATGACACTGAATTTAACGAGAATTCGGTTGCTGTTTCCAAGGCACTTCCAAAGGTATATGAAAGAATTGCAAAGAGAAGAGGAATTGAGTTCCTGGCAGCTTCGGATTATGCAAAACCGAGCAATACAGACCGGGAACATATGGATGCAGAAGGACACAGATATTTTGCAGAAGCCATTTCTGATAAAATCGAGAGTATGATCATACACGATACTGTGATAAAGGGCAGACGGGTATCGCTGTATGAAGAATATGCATCATAAGGAGATAGAACAATGACATTAACACAGTTAAGATACGCAATCACAATAGCCGGTGCGGATTCCATGAGCGAAGCCGCACGTATTTTATTTATATCTCAGCCAAGTCTTTCAGCTTCGATAAAGGAATTGGAGGAGGAAATTGGAATCGAATTGTTCCGGCGGACAAACAGGGGGATTTCTTTAACCCCGGAGGGTGAGGAATTTATTGGTTATGCCAGACAGGTGGTAGAGCAGTATGAACTGATGGAATCCAAGTATATTGACAAAGAAAAGATTAAGAAGAAATTCAGTGTATCCATGCAGCATTATACGTTTGCGGTAAATGCCTTTGTGGAAATGGTAAAACAGTTTGGCATGGATGAATATGAATTTGCAGTACACGAAACAAAAACCCATGATGTGATAGAAGATGTAAAGAATTTTAAGAGTGAAATTGGCATTCTTTATTTAAATGATTTTAACCGGAAAGTGCTGGAAAAGTTGTTCTATGAAAGTAATCTGGAGTTTCATGAGATATTACAATGTCACATATATGTTTATCTTTGGAAAGGACATCCGTTAGCTGCTAAGAAAGTTATTACACTGGACGAGCTGGAAGAATATCCATGTTTGTCCTTTGAGCAGGGAACGAATAATTCTTTCTATTTTGCAGAAGAGGTGCTTAGCACTTATGAATACAAAAGACTTATTAAAGCGAATGATCGTGCTACCATGCTGAATCTGATGGTGGGGCTTAACGGGTATACACTCTGCTCCGGTATTATATGTGAAGATTTAAATGGCTCTGATTATTGTGCAGTAAAATTGGATTCAGAGGAAATCATGACGATTGGTTATCTGGCAAGAAAAGGTGTTGCCATTAGTCCTCTGGGGCAAAAGTATTTGGAGGAAATTGCAAAATATAAAGACAAGGCATTGGGATAAAGTGACAGAAGGGAGCTTTTATGGCAGAAAGGAACTTGGATTTTGATTTTGTTATTGACAGAAAAAATACGAATTCCCTGAAATACGATATGGCACATCGATTTGGTAAACCGGAGGATGCATTGCCGTTATGGGTGGCAGACATGGATTTTAAGACCTCATCTTATATCCAGGAAGCAATTATAGAACGGGTGCAGCATGGTATATTCGGCTATAGCGAAGTGCAGGAGGAGTATTTTGATATAGTAAGCAGCTGGATGTTAAGACATTATAACTGGAGAGTAGAACCGCGGTGGCTTGTTAAAACACCGGGAGTTGTCTATGCACTGGCAGCTTCGATTTGTGCATTTACCAATCCGGGAGATGGTGTTTTAATCCAACAGCCGGTATATTATCCATTTCGGAATATGATTGAAGTAAATCATAGACAGGTGGTAAATAATCCTTTGATGCAGGATGAAACAGGAAAATACCATATGGATTTTGAGGACTTGGAGAAAAAGATTGTAGAGGAAAAGGTTAAACTTTTGCTTTTGTGTAACCCACATAATCCTGTTGGAAGAGTGTGGACGAAAGAAGAATTGGAGCGTCTGGGAGATATCTGCTATCGTCATCATGTGATTGTTGTAAGTGATGAAATTCATGCTGATTTTATCTGGAAGGGAAGACATCAGGTGTTTGCAGATTTGAAGAAGGAATATAAGGAGATTACTATTATCTGTACGTCACCGAGTAAGACTTTCAATATTGCAGGTTTACAGATATCCAATATCTTTATTCCGGATCATGGATTGCGGCGTCGATTCCGAAGAACGTTACAAGCCACCGGACAGGATGAGACGAATGTGTTTGGTCTGACGGCCTGTATGGCGGCATACCGGAAGGGAGAGGAATGGTATCAGGAAATGCTTGCATATGTCAAGGAAAATATCCGGTTTACCCGGGAGTATTTAGAAAAAAATATTCCGAAGATAAAATTGGTGGAACCGGAAGGAACCTATCTTCTATGGCTGGACTGCAGGGAACTTGGACTTGACAGTGCCGGACTGGAAAACCTGATTATCCGGAAGGCGGGTCTGTGGCTGGACAGGGGATCAATGTTTGGAGAAAACGGTGAGGGGTTTGAACGAATAAATGTAGCCTGTCCGAGAAAAGTAATTGAGCAGGCACTTACACAGTTAAAGCTGGCAGTGCAGGATGAAATGGGTCAGGCATATGGAAGAGATAAGTAATTTTTTGAGACAGGCTTGTTGAATGGTTACAGGAATTTTAAGAATTGGAGGAAACAAAATGAAAGAGTATATTTCAAGAGAGGACGCATTTGCATTATTAAAAAAATACAATAAGGAGACGTTTCATATCCAGCATGCGTTGACAGTGGAAGGTGTTATGAAATGGTATGCCAATGAACTAGGTTATGAAGAGGATGCAGAGTACTGGGGAATTGTCGGATTGCTGCATGATATTGATTTTGAGCAGTATCCGGAACAGCATTGTATTAAAGCACCGGAACTTTTAAAAGAGGCAGGAGTCGGTGAGGATATTATTCAT
Source organism: Lachnospiraceae bacterium (assembly GCA_051877755.1). Lineage (GTDB taxonomy): Bacteria > Bacillota > Clostridia > Lachnospirales > Lachnospiraceae > CAG-590. Next base: position 9,412 of record JBJEJE010000116.1, read on the forward strand.
GCTGTATGCAGCCATGGGTATGAACTGACTGTGGATATTAAACCGGAGCACGAAATGGAAAAGGTGTTATATGCTGTTGACGAATTGACAGGGTTGATTGGTGCTGCTGCATTGATGCGCCCGTCGAAAAGCGTTCAGGATATGGAGGTAAAGTCCGTAAAGAAAAAATACAAAAGCAGCAATTTTGCAGCGGGCTGTTCCCGTGAAGTGATTGAACGGGGAGCAGATATGCTGGGATATGAATTGAATGACTTGATTCAGAAAACCATATATGCTATGCGATCTTGTGAAGGAGAAGTTTCTGATACATTAAAGGAGATGGGGTTAGCATAATCTGGGATATACAGCTTTACAGCAGTCCTGCCATTTGTGGAGGGACTGCTATTTTTTAAAAAAGGTGAATTGAAAAAGTAAATTCCACTTTGTAAGTTTAAATTCCACTATT
>JBJEJE010000117.1:0-1965 GCA_051877755.1 Lachnospiraceae bacterium
TCTACCATAAAGAAATCATAAAAGTCACCGCCAACCTCTTTTGCCGGGTTCATGGTGGCATATACATCGAATTCATTCCGATCCGGAAATGCCGGGAAAACACTGGGCAGCATAGAGGACTGAATATGTGTCGCCACATCCAGTTCTGCTCCGATACGCTCTTTCTCCGCGGTGACCTTGGTTAAATGCTCCATATACACATCTAAATCCGTAATCATGCGGACATACGATTTTGCCAGATTCCCCACCTCCATATTGTCATTTACATACGGAGTACAGGCATCTATAAAATCCTGAGAGTTAAGTTTCTCCCCTCCCAGCTGCACATAATTATTGGCAAGATGTGCCAATTTCTCAATAGGAATAGTAATCCGTTTCTCCATATAAAACAAAAATGCAATTTCCACTGGGAAAAATATATTAATCGTAGTGGCAATATTTGTCCAAATTCTGGTCCATAAATACTGAGGTTGTGTAGAAACATGCACAGCCTCTCTCCAGGAAGTAATGCCCGTCAAAAAGGCTGCCAAAAGCACAAGCATTAAAAAAATCAATATCAAACGCTCATTTAAAGAAATATGGCGTTCCCGCCAGAAAGAAACAAATGTAAATAACGGCATTCCCAACACATAGCAAAAATCCAGATTGTTCAAGAACATCATGAACGTGGCTTTGGAAAATACCTCTGCAATTCCAAAGGCTTTCATCTCCATTCCCAAAAGAATTGTAACGATTGCTGAATCCACTAAAATAATCAACATGTATTTCAACACATGGGCTGTGGTGTCCATCTTGGGAAATGACGACTTTTCTTCTCCACGTACGGGTATACGATACCACAACAGGCAGGGCAGTATTCCCATCAAAAGCTGAACCGGAAAACTACAGATACACATGCTTAAGGAATATCCATACCACAGGTCTGCAATCATATTTGCCACAGCACACCCTAACGCTCCCCAGAAACCATATATCATCCCAAAGAATGGTGGAAACACCGCTGCAGGTCGCATTTCTGCTACAGGCATCAGGGAAAAAAAGTGCCGAACCGGCATAGCAACAACAAAATACACCACTCCCGACAGGATAAAATACTGTAAACGTTTTTTCCAGTTCATGCTCTCTCCTTTAATATTTTGTGCCATATCTCTTCTCCTATCTCTAGACATATGCTACTTGGAATATTCTTTAATTACTCTTTTCCAAGTATTACACAATGGTAAGAAGATCCACAAATCCGGTCACTTCAAAAACTTCCATAACCGTTTCATTCACATTGCAAACTGTCATGGAACCCTGCTTGTTCATAATCTTCTGTGTTGCAAGCAACACACGAAGTCCTGCAGATGATATGTACTCAAGCTGTGTAAAATCAAAGACCAGTTCCTGGATATCCGTGAGAGACGCTTTTAATTCCTTCTCTAACTCCGGTGAGGTGATGGTATCCAATCTGCCCACCAGAGTAATGTTAAGTTTTGAACCGTTTACTTCTTTGTTAATTGTCATAATATTCACCTCATTATTTTAATTATTGTTATCGTGTTTTCTAATATTACCTATTAATCTAAAGCAACAGCAGACTCTATCAAATCCTCTGCTTCCTTAAGAAGGATACCTTGCCAATAATTTACATGTCAACTGATTTTAACCATTGTTTTATTCAAACCAATAACTCTCTGATACTCCATTTTCTTACTGACAGCCTTTAGCATCATAATATTGTCAATGGCAAACTCTTCTTTTTCCTCCGACTGATATGTGGTGGGATCAAATTCGATTCCATCATCGCAGAAGGAAAGAACCACATTCTCCTTATTTACTACAAGACGCAAGTCTATATGCACCTTTTTCTCACCAGAAAATTTGTATATGTTTTCTACCATTTCTTCTATGGCAATCCCAATCTTGTTTGAAAGCTTTCTTTCCATTCCATGTTCCTCAAGAAAATCCATGACCTGTTTGGAT
>JBJEJE010000118.1:0-9617 GCA_051877755.1 Lachnospiraceae bacterium
CGACAATGGTAAGTTCCGACACGCACACCTGCGCTGCCATTGCCAAGATTTTTACATTAAAGAGGGATAACCTTTAAACCCATGTTATGTACTTACTGATTTTGTGCATTCCACTCTTTTTCTATCTCTGGAAATAAATCTTCTATTTTCATATCTAATTTTTCTTCAACATATTCCCTCAATCTATCATCATTTTTCATCATGCGGAAAGCTCTTCTGTCTCTTTCCTTGTACTCAATGGCAATGTCATCATCTCCATACCAGCTCAAACTGTTTTTCTCGCCTGACAACTCCTGACCTGCCTTGATAATTTCACAAAGTTTTACAAGCGTTACCATTGCTTCCGCCATACTACAAGCAAACATTCGCTTCATTTCATTAGTAATCTTATTTGACATAATTGCTTGATGTGTATATGGATACTGCTCCAGATTTTGATATATTGCAGCTAATAGTCTGTGACAATACTCATTATTCTCTTTTACCGGAAGTAAAAAAAGCATTCCCAAAAAATTCAAATTGCTCTGAATTTCATCCTCACTTGCACCTGAATCCGACAGTTTCTCAAGAAACTTTTGGATAAAATCATGTACCATTTCAAGACCTACATAATCGTCACTCGTCTGCTTGTCAATAAATGCTGATGCAATTCCCTCATTAAGATACAGTTCTTCAAGTATAACCTTTAAGAATTGTACTTCAGACTCATCAAAAAAAATGTGACCATTTTCGTCTTTCATCATGTCGATATTTCCTCCGCATACTGCGATCAGCTTATAAAATCTACGAAGTAACGTTCTCTGTGACATGATTGCCTCTTCACCAATTACTTCTTCAATAATAGAAGACAAAGATTTTTTCATTGTCAATCCCTCCTTTAATTTGATAGTATCATCCTAGCATAAACTATATCTCTGGTCACTGACACATAAAAGTACCCTTTTTGTCAGCATTTCATTTACGTTCAACAAACCACCTGTAATTCTCTTCATAATATAAATAGTGCTCGCTTCCGGCTATCATGCAGGTATACCGTAGTCCGACACCACCTGCCTTCCGGCTTGCTGCCCTCTCACAATGTTTAATACGTTCTATTTCATATTTTGTACCATCTTCCCACGTGATACTAAGCGGTCTTAGTTGACCATCCGCAGTAAATCTGGCATCCACATCTACATATACCTTTGCATCCACTTTTATCATCCTTTCAAAAACGGATATATCAGAATACAGAATACTGCAAGCCCTTCTACAATCCGCATCGCCACACGAAATATTCTATCTATCAATTTATTGCTATTCACTGCACCTACAACTTCAAAGAATAAGAGCATAATAAGAGTTGCAAATAACGATTCGATTCCACCGTAGAATTTCATGATAAATACCAAAAATGAAAATCCTGCCAGCATACACATCCTTCCTTTATGAGTTGCCAGAATTGCTTTCTGTAAATCAATCTTCTTTAGAGCATAAAACTCATTTTCGGCTTCTGTCCTGTACAGTTCCTTTTCGGAAATTTCTAAGACTTTGGCTATCTCTGCTACCTGCTGTTCAGATACTCCACGTTTACAATAATTTGTTATAGTCTGCGGCGTACAGTGCAATTTATCTGCCAAGTCCCTTTTCTTCATTCCTTTTTCTGCTAAAATTCTCTCCAGATTGATTACAAATAATTTCTGCTTATCTTCTATTTTGATTTCTTTCTTCATTGCTCTCTGCCTCCTTGCCTACATCATACACATTATAGACATTGTGTAGCAATTCACAGTTATGTTTATGCCATCACACCTGTCCGATTTCCAGACTCCATATAGCCATGCGGATGCACAGTATGATCATCTTTTGCATTGACAGCCGATAATGTCCGGTCACAATACATAAGACCTCTTTGTATGCTTTTATACCCAAATCGTCTTCTGATTTCATCTACTGTGCGATCTGCCCGGCGCAATTTGTCACGATACGCCTCATCTACAAAAAGACTTAACTGTGTTGCACAGCATGGATTGGTCAAATCAGATGCCCTTACTCCAATGCTACGGATTGGTTTCTCCCATTTATAATTTTCACGGAATAATTCCAGTGCTGTCTCTGCGATTTCATTTGTTATGTCAGTAGGATTGCTAATTTTCTTTTGTCTTGTAAAGCTGTACAGTTCATTATCTCTTACAGATATTTCCACTACATTACAGGCAAAATTATTCTCCCGGAGTCTCGCTGACACACTTTCTGATAAAGCATAAGTTATAATTGCCACATCCTCATAAGTTTCTAAATCTCTGGGTGTAGTCGTACTGTTTCCAATGCTTTTTATAGGTGCATGGATATTTTCCTTTTTAACTGGTGTCTGGTCTTCTCCATTTGCAAACAAACTAAGCACCAATCCCATTTTTCCAAATATAGAATTTAAAAGTTTCGGATCAGCCTGTGCCAGCTGTCCTATCGTAAGTATACCAAGTGTCCTTAACTTCTTTTCGGTACTCCTTCCCACATACAGTAAGTCGGATGCCGGGAGTTTCCAGACAATATCCTTATAGTTCTCCTTGCTGATAACAGTAATTGCATCCGGCTTTTTATAATCAGAACCCAGTTTTGCAAATATTTTGTTCCAGCTTACACCGATACTGACCGTGATGCCAAGTTCACGTTTAATACGATTGCTGATTTGATTTGCTATTTGAAATCCGTCCCCCTTTAATGTGCAGCTGTCCGTCACATCCAGCCATGACTCATCCACACCAAATGGCTCCTGCATATCTGTATAATCTGCATAGATTTCATGTGCTAGTCTTGAAAATCGCAAATATAAATCCATACGTGGCGGTACAAATACAATATCCGGGCATACCTGCTTTGCTTGCCAGAGTGCCATCCCGGTCTGTACTCCGGCTTTCTTTGCCAGCTGGTCTTTTGCCAACACAATTCCGTGCCTTGCTTCCGGATCACCACCAACAGCTAAAGGTTTTCCTCTCAATTCCGGATGATGTAGCAATTCTATACTGGCGTAACAGTTATTCATATCTGAATGAAGTATTGTTCGCATATTTAAGCTCCTTTTGCTTGACAAAAAGTGAAACATCAGTTACTATAAAAGTGCAAACGGTTTTCACATTTATTGATTATATGCAAATTGTTTTCACTTGTCAATACTGTTTCTACATAACTTGTGAAAATTATTTTCACTTTATCGGAGGCAATTATGAAATTCGGCGAAAAGATTAGAGAATTAAGAAAAGAAAAAGGGATAACGCAAGAGATACTAGGGAAAATGATTGGTGTGTCAAAAAGAACCATTATCAACTATGAACAAGGTACACGCTATCCCCAAGACCACGAAATATACGCAAAGCTGGCAAATGCTTTGGATTGTGATGAAAATTATTTAAAAACAGAAAATGAAGAATTTATTACTACTGCTTCTGAACAGTATGGCTTACGTGGTGCTTCACAGGCACAGCAGATTTTAGATCAGACCGCAGCCATGTTTGCTGGTGGAGAATTATCTGATGAAGATAAGATGGCTTTCATCCATGAAATCCAGTCACTTTACTTTGATTCCAAAGAACGTGCCAAAAAGTTCACGCCAAAAAAATATCAGACAGATACCAATTAGCACCTGTCCGTTTTATGGTACTTGTGATTTTGTATAATCATCATACTGGATAAACTGACTGGGGGTGTTAATGTTAGATGGGAATGTCCTATATTTATAATGAGGTAGAACATCTGGTTAAGAAGTATAGAAGCCGTAATGCGTTTGACATTTTATCCGCTATGAATGTGGTTGTAAAAGAAAGCGGATCATACCAAAAATTGAAAGGTTATTGTTTTTCAGCCAACCGCACGGTATATGTTGTAATCAATGAAACCCTGCATCCGGCAGAAAAGCAAATTGTAGCTGCACATGAGCTTGCACACATTATTCTTCATAAGAATATGTTGCAAATGGCTCCCATGAAAGACAGCGTGTTATACGATATGAAATCAGAAACGGAATACGAGGCAAACTTATTTGCTGCCGACCTTCTTATTGCAGATGAAGATATATCAGATATGTCAAAAGATGAGGATATGGACTATTTCAAGATGTGCCAATGCTTAAATACCAGTCCTGACTTAATGAGTTTCAAACTGTTCAGCTTAATAAAGCGTGGCTATTCCTACCCTATGCCACCTCTTGATATGAACAGCACTTTCTTAGGAAAAAATAGTAACAATATTTCAAACGAATTGTAGAAAATGCCAGTCTCCTCTATCGGACTGGCATTATTTATTACTGTTGATTTTGTTTTAACTGCATCATTTTTTTATAAATGGCTGAATTGCTTCCAAAGATTTTTTGCAGTTTCCTTTTATCAGCACGGTAAACGTCTTCCTTGCTTCTGATACCCTCTCTGAAAATCTGCTCATACTGATTTTGAGTAAATGATATACCAATGCTTTCATCCTCTAAATCCTTCCGGCTATACACATGAACACCATGTAACTCACATATCTGTATCAATTCTGCTTTTGTCCCTGCTCCCATATTCCGGATTTTAAGCATCTGCTCCTCTGCAATATCTTCCACTTGGCGCAGGTCTTTAATCTGACTTCTGAAAAGTATCGTCCGTAATCTTGAAGACATTGGAATCTCTGATACATCAATCGCATTATCCGGAAGCTCATCTTCCGTTGCTGGCTCTTCTAAATATTGAATATCTTTTCCGGTACGCTTTGCATACTCAATTTCAGAACGGGTGCTATCTCCGATATATCCTCCTACGTTAATCACATAGATTTCATCCGACATATCTATTTTTCTCTTATGCATATCATCCAGCATGAGTTTCGTTTTAGTAAGCGTATCCTCATCCATTCCTTCCCATACTTCATTATCCCCGGAATGTCCGAACAACCCGACACTGATAACAATATTCCCATCAAGAGTCAGTCTTTTTTGTGCTTCCACAAATGCATCTTTAAATCTGGTACTTCCACACAATGTTATTACCCTGTATCCACCAACCATATCCTACCACCTTGTTATACTTCTTTTACTGCTTTCTGTATTTCAGACCTAAGTGCCTTATCAAGCCGTGGCATGGCATCACATTGAAAATCTTTCATCTTCTGCCAATCATCCAGCTCCACTATGTTGACACCCTCTAATCGGCTACTAATCCGGCAGGATTTCTTCTCATCCAGTCTTTCCCAAAGCAGCTTACCGCCAAACGTTTTCTCTATTTCGTCTTTCTTTGCATACAACATATCAAATATCTTCTCATTGACTTCCTTATCCCCATGATTGATAGAGATATCAACACTACAATATGTCTTTGTCACGACAAATGAGAATGGAATGCCGGATACACCACTGCCACCAGAAAGCCAATGGTCATTGCCAGGATTCACATTCAAAAACTGTTTTGACTTTGTTGCAAACTGATCTAAAAGCTCTGACCAGTAACGCTTCCTTAGTTCAACAATCTCCCGGTTACTATCCTTTGCGCTCTGGGTTTCTTTTGCCTTATCTGCCATCTTCACATAGTAATCTGCTGCTTCCTTGACCGGAATAATTTGCTCTATGTCAAGTAATAAATCATTTCCATGCTTATAGGGTGTTGCTTTAAAACATTTTACAGAAATATTGTGGTTTATCATCCACATTACGGTACTTGTTACTTCTTTACGGAACTTTCCAGCCACGAGAATCATTCTCTGATCATGCTCGTTAAGTTCAATCTCATCTATTGATTTCCCATCAAAAAACTCAACCAGTTTGTCTTCTGCTCGTTCCCCTTTCCCCTGCTTATCAAGATATTCCTGATAAATACTGATTATCTGGGTTTTTGACAATGTAGAGCAGTATGATACATATTTGAGTGCCTGCCATGTGACATCCTTCCCGGTGTCATCCAATTTATTTTCTATAATTACCAATGCACCGGAGCGATCTAACGCCAGCAAATCAAGTCTTTCATTGGTATCCTCGAATCCATCAAATTCTTTCTGGATAATTAGTAATTCTTCATCCAAACATGAGGGCGATTTTGCAATCCATTCCTGCAGATGTTCCCTTTCCTTAAATCCCAACTCATGAAATGTGGTCTGTACAATTTTTTGCAGCTTATTATTATCCTTATCAATCAGAAACATAATAACCCTCCCGTCTGTAATCTATTTCTTTATCTTAATGCTTTTTTTAGCTCACGTTTTACATCTTCTACCTGCCTGATAGCACTTCTAATCCTTTTCTGTGCTTTTTCTATTTGTAAATGCGTAAGACAGTCCAAAAATCCACTGTCAAACCATAAATCTATTGCGGATGCCAGCCGATCATATTGTAATCGTATTTTTCTATCCCTAAGAATCGTATTGAGTTCTGTATTCAAATCCTCTAATGCCTGTTGTGCTACCCTTACTTCCTGTTCCGCATCTTCAAGTGCAGAATACTTTAATAGTGATGGAAAGAAGCTGTTACTAAGCATATCTAATATACTGGCACTTCCGCTTGTATCCATAGCATCCTGCGCCCGACATAAACAGTCCAATGCATAATCAGCAGCTTCGATTGCCGATTGAATATCATCCATTAAGTCACTATTATCCTCTGACTGATCTTCCTCGCACATATCCTCTGGCAAGTGTAAGTTTTGTTTCTTTGCCACTTCTACAATTACATCATCATCCACAATTCCATATAGGTCTTCCAGTGACGAATCATCAAGCATACTCCCAGATGTCTCAACAGCCTCTCTTATGGTATCTTGATCACACAAAGAAGCTATTTCACTCAAATCATCTGCCTCAAAGATTACACCTGCCATTACTGCCCTGTGGATAAATTCACTTGCTTCATATTCGTCCATTCCAAACAGTTCATTTGCAACCTCAACAACTTCATCCCCATTACCGAAATCACTTAAAACTTTTGACCTTGCAATCGCATATTCCCTATTCCACTCAAAATAGTTATCATAAAACTTTTTCCAGCTAATAGGTATAGATGTATCCGGACACAACTCTTCCTCATAATCTTCTGCTATATCCTTTGGCGCATCTATATGATATTTTCTGGCAATATCTATGATGATTTCATCATCTATGCAGCCATACAAGTCTTCCAAGTCCTGTGCTTTCAACTTGCTCTCTGACAGACGCAACGCTTTCATAAAACTGTCTTCACTACAAATACTACTGATTTCCGCAAGATTTTCTCCTGAAAAGGTTATCCCTTGCTGGATTGCACGATTCAATAATCTTGATGCACCTTTTTCATCTTCAAAGGCTATGATATTAAGTGCGTCTACCACCTCATCAGGTTCGCCAATACTATCCAGTGATGATATTTTATTTACGGCAGTGCTTACAGCCCAGTCATTGATTTTTTCATAATATTCATCCCATGTCATAGAGCACTCCTATCCGAATGTCAATTTCTACATTCAGAAATTATCATTCATTCAATTCAGTACATTCATTGCCTTTTGTGCTTTAATAATGTATTTCTCAACCTCTGACTTCTCTATGCTTTCTGTAGCATCCTTTTTATATTGCAATGCCATTGTAAAATCATCCAGTGCTTTATCAAATACCCAACAATCTAAAAAAGCCAATCCCCTGTGTAAATATGTACGATAGCTTTTTTCTATAGAGACGGCTTTATTCATTATCAAAAACCGTCTATCTCTGCTATCTGCTCCATTTGCCAATTCAATCAGTTCTGACACATTATCTGTTTCAACACCTGGTATTTCATTTAATGTATTATCCAGTATTCCAACAACAATGTAATCTCCACTGTAAGAATTAACAATATCAACAATCTCTTTTACAATATTGCTATCAATTTCACTTGATTTACAAATACCCTGTTTCAATAGTGTTTCCGGACTTTCTCCCTCAAACAAGCACTCAAACACGTTACAGGGCAGTAGTACTTTTCCTTCATTTTGTAAGTACTTAAACTGGTATTCTAATGTACCAATACCGCTTCCTCTTACATTCATTTTCTGTATTGACGAATAAAGCTGTACATTTTTAGCCCATCCAACCACATACATAATTTTGAAAGATTCTACTACCCATATAACCTGCTTAATTGGTTTTCTACAATATTCATCCGGAACATTGTCTGAAAGAAAGCCTGTAAGATAATGATTGAAATATAATAAATGCTGCCAATATGAGTCCTCATTTTCCGGCTCATACGGGAACTTGCAAAATACAAGTTCTTCTGATGCATCCAGAATAATATCTGTTTTTTGTGCATCTGGCACATCTTCAATACTGTTAAAATAGTCCTCTAACTCTTTTTGGTACTTATCATATCCGGAAAAGAGTTTCATCCGATCATTAAATTTCCTATTGTGATCCCTGTAAAGCTGGTGTGTATACTCATGGAAAATAACTGATTTAATTGCCCCTACCGATACTTTATCAGTATTCAACATATTGCTTACTATAATATGATTGCGCCAAAACTGAAACTCTCCATATCGTGATAGCATATTGTTCTTTGACCACGAAATAGTAGGTATTGCATACCCTTCATTTTTGCCATATTGGGAAACAATTTCATGAAGCATTCCCTGTAAATCAACATCTATTTTACTGTTCATAGTATTCACATCCGTTTTCTGAACATCTTTTTCCGCATTTCTTTGCCTGTACATTTGTACACTTATTCTTTTTGTTAATGTACTTGCAAATCTGATGTACGCTAATTATTGAACCAATATTTTGCACTTCTTGTTTTGGAATATTCATTAGAAACACTTCATCTGCCTTGATTATATCCAATATTTCAGACATGGTTGATTCCTGAATATCAACATAATACATCCCACAGTATGAACACTTTTTCAAAGAATACTTTACTTTTCTTAACCCCTCATCACATACCAAACACCTGCGTAAATCTGATGTAGGTTTATGGCTTAATGGGTTTTCTGTCCTTGCAAGTTTTCTCTTCTTAGGCTCTAAGCTGGCTTTATATTTCTCAATATTATCACGCTCAATCTCATCCGCTGTCTTTCGTTCCTCCAGCAGTTTTTTATAGTCCTCTGCTGTCTCGGAATACTCATCACAATGGCTGGAACCTCCGCAAGTTTCCTTGTAATAATTGGAGCGTGTACTCCTACACTCTCCATCTAAATTATGAATGCAGCGTGCTTTATGCCGTCTCGGATCATCTTCATCTTTCTTTGTATATCCCACGTGCCACGGTGTATCTGGCAACCTTCTATCCATAGCAATTCCCCCATTTACTTATTCCACACCCAATGCTTTAAACACTGCATCCTCAACACTGTTGTAAAAAATAAGATTAAAGCATCCAATCAGTTCTGCCGGAACACTTCCCAAATCAACAGCAGATGTTATTGGTAAAAGTACTTTCTTTGCCCCACTATCCAAGCATACTTGAAGCGTATTCGCAAGTTCTTCTACCTTCATAACAGTACCGCCAATACTGAAATCCCCAAGAACAACTGCACTGCTTACTACTGGCTTTCCTAATGCAACAGAACAAATTGCTACTACAGAAGCAAGAGACAGGTTTTTTGTCATTCCAATACCATTCATATCCTGCACATCCATAATATAATCCTTAGTAGTGAGACTTATTGATC
>JBJEJE010000119.1:0-1938 GCA_051877755.1 Lachnospiraceae bacterium
CCATTTCTCCACTCCATAATTGTGGTTGACTGCCAGTTACCAAACTTATCCTTTGCAATCTTCTCTCTCGTTCCAATCACTCGAAAACCACATTTCTTATGAAGCTTTATACTCCCCTCATTAACTGAAAAAATTGCTGAATACAAGGTCCAGTATCCTTCTTTTTCAGCTTCCTCCATCAACTTTGAAAGAAGTGCCGTGCCGATTCCTTTTCGAGTATGCTTCTGGTCTACAAATATAGAAAGACGCACAAGTACGATTCCCGATACGGCATACCAGATTTCACCCGGAAGTGTCTGATACAAAATCGGGAAAAGACGGATTAGTAAAACATAGTAAAACAACAAATCAGAGATACTGTCCAGTCTTGCACCAAATTCACTTGCCTTTCCAGATTTTCTGGCAATCCATCCATCTAATACATCCGTCAAACCAGCGAGAGTATAAATGACAAAAAACCAAATGGATTTCAAAGAGAGGAAAAGCAGAAAAAACGAGGCTGCCATCCGCATGGAGGTAATAGTGTCCGCTATGTTCCAATTATGGATTTTATTTCTCATCATCAATTCCCTCCATTTCAGTTTTTCTTTTCAATCTATAAAATCATAAAATATTTTGAATTTCATCCAACTTGTCAAAATCTACAAAATCCACTTTTTCCCCGTAAGTCTCAATCATAACCTTTACCTCTGCTGTCTGCTTATCCTCCGGCAGATTCTTCGCTTTTGTATAAAGCAATTTCATCATTGTTTTGTGTGTCAGCTTTAATCTGCTATAGTCAATACCACCCCTTAAATGAAAGATTTGTGCTTTTTCATATATTTCAGGCGAAAGCTGCCTTTGTAATGAAGTCCGAATATTTCTAATATTCTCTTCATCTGTTACATCCGCAAGGCCTACTGTCACAATTACCAATCTCTTGTAATTACACTTTTGAATTGCCGGAAGAGTTTCCTTGAGACCTTTTACTCCTCCCGCATATAACCCACCAAAATAAATAATGTCATCACAGGAATCAGGTATATGTGCCTGTTCATAGGAAACCGCCTGCAAGTCGGTTCTTCTTGCTAATTCCTGTGCATACTTCTTTGTCGTACCATAATTGGTTCCATAAATTATAATTGTTTTCTGCATTTGCTTTACTCCCCTCTATTATTTGATTCCATTTCTCCACTCCATGATTGTGGTTGATTGCCAGTTGCTGTCAAGTTCGCTATGATATTTTCTTTTATTAACATCCACCTCCAACCTCTAATTTGTTAACTTTTTAATAGGATGTCTAATTACGGTTTTCCATTTTTCCGGAGCAACCTTTCTTGCATCCGACATATAAATCTCATGATGCAGCCTGTTCGGATTGAAATCATTCACATATCCATTTTGTTTCAAATAGTCATCCATTAATGCTACGGTTGCAGGTTCATCATCAAAAGAACCGATATGCATGATTTGAACGCAAAGACCTTCTTCCACCGTATAAAATTCCGCTGATGAGCAATCCATTTTTTTCTTTTTGGAAGCCGTTTCTACTGCCCATTCAAAATCTTTTTTTGTTATAAAATCCGGCAACCGGATAACTGAAATCCAATTGAAAGCATCTTTATTAGAATAATCCATCCCAAAAACACCTTCTCGCCTACCGGCTCGGTCGGTTCGCACCACAGCATCCACTGGATGATGCTCATCCTGCCACCAAAATCCCTCTAAAGGTGGAACCACATATTCAAAAAAGCCTTCAATCTTATAATCTGTCTTATTACTCATCTTCAACGTATATGCAACGGCATATAATATACCAATTGCCTGCTGGTATGCTCCCCCTTCTTCATTGGGATTACCTTTCCCTCTTACAGCAATGTAATTTGCCCTTGGAACATTTACAATCTCCGGTTTGTTCTTAGGCATATAAAATTCTTTATATTCTTTCTTAAAATCAAA
>JBJEJE010000120.1:0-9533 GCA_051877755.1 Lachnospiraceae bacterium
TTTGAAACTAAAAAATGTATTAATTGTTGTGAAAGATATTGAAAAATCAAAACAGTTTTATCATGATTTGTTTGGTCTTGAAGTGGTGCTTGACAATGACGGTAATATGATTTTAACCGAAGGTCTTGTGCTTCAGGATGAAACTATCTGGAAAAGCTTTTTAGGAAAAGACATTATTCCAGAAAATAATTCCTGCGAGTTGTATTTTGAAGAATCAAATCTGGATGCATTTGTAGAAAAATTGGAAAGGTTGTATCCGCAAATTCAGTATGTGAATAAACTGATGACACATAGCTGGGGACAGAAAGTAGTCCGATTTTATGACCTGGATGGGAATCTGATTGAAGTGGGGACACCGGTGTAAAATGGATATCATTAGATTGATTTTGGAAAAGGAGATTACGTGAGAAAATGAAGATAGCAGTTTTTTTCCCTGGAATTGGTTATCATTGTGACAAGCCGCTTTTGTATTATTCAAGAAAACTGGCACAGGAATGTGGATATGAAAAAATTGTTTCCTTAAGTTATTCCTATGATGGGAAGAATATACGTGGGAATGAACAGAAAATGCAGGAGGCATTTGACAGTTTGTACGAACAGGCAGGGAATAGTCTTGCAGCAATTGATTTTACCCAATATAGCAAAATATTATTTGTTTCTAAAAGTATTGGGACTGTCATTGCATCCGCATATGCCGAAAAACATAATGTAAAATGTCATCAGGTTTTATACACACCCCTTGAACAGACATATCGCTTTCAGCATGCGGATGCCATTGCTTTTATCGGAACTTCGGATCCCTGGAGTGACGTTGCTAAAGTGAAAAGCCTTTCGGAAAGCCAAAGTATACCTATACACGTTTATGAGAAAGCAAATCATTCCCTTGAAACAAAGGATACACTAAAGAATCTGTATATTCTTCAGGATATAATGAAAAAAACATCTGAATTTATCTAGAGGGATTTCGTCATTCCTATGTGAATTCGATTCATACTATAGTTGTATCTTCCTTCGGTTCCTATACCAAATCAATGCAGCAGCAAAAGCTAATACAATGGTGGTAATCATACTTGCTTCGATACCGTATTCGCCGCCATTCCATATATTTTTACCTATGGACTGCATTTTGAAGATAGCCGTAACAGCTTCATCCTTTCCGCTTAAATTCAATCCAAGAATGCTATACAGAATAGCGTTCCAAAAAGAGTGCAAACCGCAGGCCGCCCAAATACTCTTAAACCGAACAGTCAGAAGTGAAAAGATGACTGAAATCAAGACAAGGTTTGCAACACCAATAACTCCATAAACTGTGCCACCGTAAAATAGAGATGACCAATGCGGTATAATAAACAGAACTGTGCTGACCGCTATTGCAATCCAAACCGAAGTTTTTTCTTTGAGAGCGTGTAACACAATTCCTCGGCAGAGGATTTCTTCTGTTGCTCCTTGAACGATAAAGCCGCCGATTAAGAGAAGAATCATAATAACATTGACATTTTCAAAAATTCCATGATATTCAATGCTGCCTGTCAAAATGATAACTGCAACAGATAAGGCAAGCAGAATAACACCTGCAATAGCACCGATAAAATAATTTCCAAAGTGCTTTGTTATTCCCATTTCTGACAAAGGTTTTTTCTCAATCAGTTTCCAATAAAGTAGTGCTGCACCAGATATTAAAATATAACCATAATAAGTAATAAGCGTTATGGTCGGTGCATCAAATACGTCACCTACCAGCATATTCTTACCACACACAAAATGTAAGAGGATTACAACACCTTCAGCAATAAATAGTCCCGCTATGTAACATACCCAAAATGCGAGAAATTTCTTTATGATATATAATGCTGTCGGCATTTCTGTCCGGTTATTAAAAGGGCTTATATTTTTCAGTAATTGTTTCATTGTATTGCTCCTCCTTGTAAGTCATGAATACCATTCAATATAGTTTTCAATGCAAAATCAAAAGTATCATTCAGTGGTGTTGGGTTTCCGTACCCTCCGTGGCTTTCAATGGTCGTAAATCCTTGCAGAAAACCTCTGAGCATACGGACAATATGTACCTTTTGTTCCTCTGTCAAGCCATAAGCTTCAAGCACTTGGAACAGTATGGACACTGTTCCTTCTGTTGCCTGCAGATGTTCCTCCGATTGATACATATTATACCATTGCATAGCTTCAAATAATCCTTTATGTTCGGCAACAAAATTTCGATAGACATGGCAGATTGCTATAATTGCGTCATCTTTTGCTTTGCCTATGGCTGCTCTTGTTATTTCTGTTTCCAAAGAACGCCAGCCATACAACATCAGTTCTTTGTTTAATTCATCAAGCCCGCCACTAAAATGTTTATATAATGACGGAGATTTTATTCCCAATTCTGTGGCTAACACTTTCAGGGATATGTTTGCAATACCTTTTTCGTCGGCCAGGTTAGCTGCTATTTCAATAATTTTCTCTTTATCCAATCCAACTTTCATATGGCTATTCCTTTCTGCAATTTGGCTAATTATATTAGCTATTGTAACACATGAACTATCATAATTCAATATGAAGAAGTTTGCAGCTTGACAGCTAATTGAGATTAGCCTATAATTTTTAAATTCTATTATCAACTATTCGGAGGATAAACAATGAGAATTACAATCATACATGGTCAAAATCATATGGGAAGCACCTATCATATCGGCAGGCTGCTTGCAGAACAATTTGCAGACAGTGACGTACAGGAATTTTTCCTGCCGAAGGATTTGGAACACTTCTGCCTGGGGTGCTATCAGTGTATTGAAAATGATGAAAAATGCCCTTTTTACGACGAGAAAAGCCGGATTATGCAGGCAGTTGAAAATGCGGAGCTGTTAATTTTCACTACGCCAACCTATTGTATGCGGGCTTCCGCATCCATGAAAGCATTTTTGGATCTTACGTTTACATATTGGATGTCGCATCGACCAAGACAGTGTATGTTTTCAAAGAAAGCGGTGGTAATCTCAACAGCAGCGGGAACGGGAACGAAATTTGCCATTAAGGATATCACAAATACATTATTTTACTGGGGAGTTCCATATATCAGGGAATATGGTATCGCTGTCCAGGCGATGAACTGGGAACAGGTGTCCGAACAGAAAAAAGCAAAAATAAATACAGATATTGAAAAACTGGCAAGAAAGATTCAAAAGGCAAACATCCATGTTGGCATCAAGACAAGATTTATGTTTTGTATGATGCGGATGATGCAGATGAACGACTGGGGTTCCGGCAAAACGGAAAAGGAATATTGGAAGAAGAATGGCTGGCTTGACAAGAAAAGACCATGGAAATGTGATGCAAGTCCTATTGATTAAGGAATGAGAAACCTGCAAGGCGGGTTTCTCATTCCTTTATAATCATTTGGCAGGAATTTCTCTATTTCTCCAAATTCTTTCGCTGACGTCTTTCATGTGCCAAGCCCTCAGAAAGCTCATCTGCCTGAGTTGCAAGTTTCTTTCGCTGTCTACGCTCATGCTCCAGATTGTCCTGGATTTCATCAATACGACGGAAGATATCGGCGATAACCTCTGTTTCGTCCTTTGGACGCTCTACCTCTGCCGCATTTGCGCGTGCTTTAATATCCTTTGCGAAGATTACTTTGAATAATGTCCGTACAAACGGCTGGATAAAATACATCTGTGTGAAGAATGCAAATGGGAAGTTAAAGCATACCAGTTTTAGCCAGTTTGCAAGCAATGTCCACATATTAAATCCGGCATAATACGGGAAGTACAAAAATGCTGCAATGAAACTCATTGCCGGACACATAATACCTACTGTTGCATTGATAATTGCGCTTTCAAAAATCATAGGATGATTGTTTTTGGGGTCAAACTTTCTACAGGCAAGCCGGAAAGACAGTGGACTTCCAACCAGAATCTCTAATGTGTACGCAAAGCAGAACTCCACAAGTACAACTGCCCAGATAGGGCACATTTTTCCAAACATATACACACCGCCCTGTGCACGGATTGCATTTAAGACACTGCTTTCTCCGGTAATGTTCATCAGCGTCTGCCCATTTACCACATAAAGACTGTAAAATACATAGGCGTGTACAGTGATTAAAACAGTTAAGAATGCGAATACCATTCTTTGAAATTGATTTCTTGGCATAACTTTTTCTCCTTTTTTCGCACAAAAAAACACAGGCGTGAAATGCAGAAACTAGATTAAGGTTATACATATGTACCGTAATCAGATTTACGTGCAAAGCACTACTTGTGTCGTTTATGTGTCGTTATTTGATTTCCGTGTGATAATTTAGCATAATCTATATGAATTTTCAAAGGGCAATTTTCACAAATTTTTTAATTCCTTTCCATAATGTTTACATTAAAGTACTTTCAAAAAGAGTCATCTTGGTGTATAATGACCACGTTATGAGTAAAGATGGAGTATATTCATAATATGTATAATACAGCGGAACTGTTTCGCGATTACCTGGGAATTCATAATTATGAGAGGTACTGTATATGAATATAGAAATGGCAGAATACATTGAAGTTAATACAATTGGCATATTCCTGTTGTTTACAATGTGGGCATATAATAAGTGGTTTTCCCATACAGAGAAAGGGAATAAACAGAAGTATTTTATGGGTATGACTATGTGCAATATATTCATTTTATTAGCAGATAGTATCATTTATCTGTTTCGTGGTCATGCATCTATACAGGCAGTAGTGCTGACTCATATTGCATGTGTTACATACTTTGCATTGCAGGTTGTTTTGGGATATATGTGGTTTATGTATGCATTAAGCAAGCTATTTCCGAAACATGAATTTCGAAGAAAAACCAGATGTATTTTTTGTATTCCGGTTTGGATTGGTTTGGTGATGGCGGTAGCAAGTCCATGGACACAATGGTTTTATTCCTTAACGGAAGAAAACCGCTATATGCGTGGAAGGTTCATTTGGGTTGACGTTGTGCTTGATGGGATATATTTGATTGCAGTTACGTTGATTGTGGTACGGGAGCTGATACAGAATACCCAGATGCGGGAAAAGTCGCTATATGTGATATTGCTGGTATTTCCATTACCAACGATTATTGGTAATGTACTGCAGTTTATGTTTTATGGTTTGTCTATTACATGGATTTGTTCTGCATTTTCTATCTTCCTATTGTTTATGAATTTGCAGAATAATCAAATTTCAAAAGATACTCTTACAGGCTTATATAACCGTCGTCAGATGAGGAAGCAGTTTTCCTGGGAAATAGCTAAATTACCTAACGCAAATGATTTGTTATACTGTATGATGATTGATGTGGACCGGTTCAAGCAGATTAATGATAAGTATGGACATGTAGCAGGAGATGAAGCACTTAAAAAAGTTGGAAAGGTTCTTCGGGCATGCATTCCGGAGAGGGATTTTGTTGCACGATTCGGTGGGGATGAGTTCATTGTCATTGGTCATGTAATGGATGAATCTGAGATTCAGGAGTTGATAGGGCAGATTAAGGAAAAAGAAAAGGAATATAGTAAGGATGTTCCTTACGAAATAACATTGAGTGTTGGATACATCATGTATAGCAGCAAAGATACCATAACGGTTGATGATATCCTGTCTGCTGCGGACGAGAAGATGTATCAGGTAAAAAGAGCACAGCAATAAATTAGATGCAGACCATACAATCTGAGATTTCAGATGGTATGGTTTTTTAATTTGCGCGGTTCATAAGCCAAGCTGGAATGCTTGCATTCCAATTTGGCGTCGCCCGCGAACGTGAGAAACTCGCAAAGCGTGTTTCTCACCTTTTGAAAAACTAACATATTGACAAATATCTATATGATGATATACTAACATATAGATAAACTTCGATGAATGGAGATGTAAGAATGGATAATAGGAAAACAGCTATCATGTTCAAGGCATTTTGCGATGAAAACCGTCTGCAGATATTACAATTACTGCGGGATGGGGAAAAATGTGCCTGCCGTCTTTTGGAGGAAATGCAGATTACACAGCCCACATTATCCCATCATATGAAAATCTTATGTGATTCCGGAGTAGTGACAGGGCGGAAAGAAGGTAAGTGGATGCATTATTCTATTTCTAAACAAGGATTAGAAGATGTAATGTACTTTTTAGAGGAATTGATGAAAGAATTGAAATGATTATATGTCGTGTGAATAAGCACGACAAAAATTTTATATATTACATTGATATATTTCAATCTTTGAATATGAAAGGAGAATTACAGTGTTAAAAATCATATGGAATATCTTTCAGAATGAGATTTTGGGAATGAAGTGGCTGAACAGACTTATTGAAAGATGTCTGGAAGCAGTGGGAGTGGACACAAGCAGCAGAGTTGGTGGCAGCATACAGTTTTTTATCTATGATGTAATCAAAATTATGGTGCTGCTTGGTATTTTAATCCTGCTGATTTCGTACATTCAAAGTTATTTTCCACCGGAAAGAGCAAGAAGAATACTTGGGAAATTCAAAGGAATATGGGCAAATATCATAGCGGCACTTCTTGGAACCGTAACACCATTTTGTTCCTGCTCATCCATTCCACTGTTTATGGGCTTTACAAGTGCCGGGCTTCCGTTAGGAGTTACTTTTTCATTTCTTATTTCTTCTCCTATGGTGGACCTGGGTTCTTTGGTACTGCTTATGAGTATCTTTGGATGGAAAGTAGCAGTTGTGTATGTGATCCTCGGACTTGTAATTGCAGTAATAGGCGGAACCTTAATTGAAATAATGCATATGGAAAACCAGGTGCAGGAATTTATCAGAAATGGTAAAGTCATGGATGTTCCACAGGAAGAACTGACAAAGAAAGACCGCTTAAAATATGCGTGGGAGCAGGTTGTGTCCACAGCAAAAAAGGTGGCACCTTATGTGCTGGTTGGCGTTGCCATCGGGGCATTTATCCATAACTGGATACCGGAAGAATGGATTGTAAAGGTGTTGGGTACCGGCAATCCGCTGGGAGTAATTCTTGCAACGGTCTGCGGTATTCCCATGTATGCGGATATTTTTGGATGCATTCCCATTGCAGAGGCTCTGCTTGCAAAGGGTGCGAGGTTAGGCGTTGTGCTTTCTTTTATGATGGGAGTCACTACCCTTTCCCTGCCGTCAATTATTATGTTAAAGCAGGCGGTAAAGCCAAAATTGTTAGCAGTTTTTGTTGTAATCTGTACGATAGGAATTATCGTTGTTGGATATTTCTTTAATGCGATTCAGTATCTGTTGTAACTATATTTAAAAAATTTTAAGGAGGATTTAAAAATGGGATTATTTCATTTTGAGAAAAAGAAAGAAGAAGGAAAGGCGCCTGTTTGTGGATGTCAGACATCAGTACATTCTGTAAAGGTGCTTGGAGCAGGGTGTAAATCTTGTCATGAAATGTATGAAAATACAAAGAAAGCCATTATAAATGCAGGGATTGATATAGAGGCAGAATATATAACCGATATGGAAAAGGTAATGACTTACGGGATTATGAGTATGCCTGGTCTGGTTATAAATGAAAAGGTAGTATCCACGGGCAAGGTGTTAAAGCCGGCAGAAATTGAAAATTTATTATCTGTAGAAACACACAAACCAGAAAAATGTTGTGAAGGAAAACCAAAGGTAGCGTTTATCTGCGTGCATAATTCCTGCCGCAGCCAGATTGCGGAAGCCCTGGGGAAAAAGCTGGCTTCTGATGTATTTGATAGTTATTCGGCAGGCACAGAATTAAAAGACCATATTAATCCGAATGCAGTCCGTATGATGAAAAAGCTGTATGGAATTGATATGGAGCAGACCCAGTATAGCAAGCTGGTTACGGATATCCCAAAGCCGGATGTGGTGATTTTCATGGGCTGTAATGTGAGCTGTCCAACGGTATCCGGTCAGTATACGGAGAACTGGGGATTGGAGGACCCTTCCGGACAGAGTGATGAGGTGCTTGAGGAAACCATTCGGAAAATAGAGGAGAATATTCTCAGGTTAAAGAAAACACTGGCAGAGGAATTTTAGATGTTGAAAATCAGTTAGTAAAAATATATTTTATATGGTAAAATTTTATTAAAATGGATGAGAAACGGAATATGATTGGAAATAAGGAGGGCAGACATGGATGTTCAATACAGAAAACTAACGGATAAAGAGCTAGATATATTTATTGATATGAGAATTCATCAGTTAAGGGAAGAAGGGGCAAAAGAGGAGATTGACTTGAAACCTGCTTTGAGAGATTATTATGACCGTCATATGGCAGATGGAACCTTTGTGTCATGGCTTGCGTTAGATGGTGACAAAATTATTGGTACAAGCGGAATGTCTTTTGTCGAGAAACCGCCGTATTTTGGCTGTCCCAGTGGAAAGTTGGGACTGCTTTCCAGTATGTTTACGGCAAAAGAATACCGCAGACAGGGGATTGCAAAAGAGCTGTTGTCCAGAGTGATAGAAGAAGCAAAAGAGTATGGATGCGGAACGGTACAAATTACTGCTTCCGATATGGGAGTACATCTTTATACGGATTATGGATTTGTGAAGAATGGGAATTTTATGCAGTATAAGTTGTGAGGATATAGAAATATATATGCTTAAATAAAAGCGAATGGAGTTGATGGGGATGAGAACTTGTAAACAATCAGCCAGTAACATGGCAGAGAAAAAATATACGAAAAACGGCTATAACGATTGTTGTAAATTAGCCCTAAATCCGCTATACTAATGATAATTCGTTTGTATAGCGGATTTTTTATAAAAATTTGGAGGTAAGAGGTATGGGTGTATATTTTAATCCAAGTAATGAAAGTTTTACGAGTGATAAAAATAGTAAAATTTATGTTGATAAAACAGGACTATTAGAATACTTAAATGGCATACTGGGAACGAACAGCAGATGTATTGCACTAAGCCATGCCAGACGTTTTGGAAAATCCCATGCAGCGGGAATGATAGATGCATATTATAGTCTTGGATGCGATTCTACGAAGCTTTTTGAGGATACTAAAATTGCCGAAAGTAGTGATTTTAAGAAGTATATGAACAAGTATAATGTGATTCATCTTGATATATCATCATTTTGGGATTTTTATAAGGATAATATCGTTGAGAAGATTGTTGAATATATTTATAAAGATTTAAAAAAATCTTTTGGAGATGAGCTGGATTATCAGGACAATATCAGTTATGTGTTAAAGGAAATTTACCAAAAGACAAATAATCCTTTCGTTATTATTATCGATGAGTGGGATTGTGTCATCAGAAACAGTAATGATAAGGAATTAGTGCACAGATATCTACAGTTTCTTCATTCTTTGTTTAAATCAGAAGAATCAAAGGCGTTTCTGGCATTGGCATACATCACAGGAATTTTGCCGATTAAGAAGATTCAGGATGAATCGGCACTTAATAATTTCAGGGAATATACTATGTTAAAATCAAAGCCAATTACTGAGTACTATGGATTTACAGAAGAGGAAGTAAGAGAACTTTGCAGGGAATATGATATGGATTTTGAATCAGCTAAGGCATGGTACAATGGAT
>JBJEJE010000121.1:0-9477 GCA_051877755.1 Lachnospiraceae bacterium
AATGTTCTTATGAAGAGTTGCAGGCAATACAACACAGAGAAGATTTGTTACTAAGTTTAAAGGCTTTTATTCATGTGTACATAGTACCCTTAGGAATCCTAATTCGTTGGCTGCTTTGTGCCCACCGATCTCCTGGGCAAGGTTTACAGCCTGAGCTTTATACTCGTTGTCATAAGATTTTTGGATGTGTTTTGTTGCCATAAAATTGTTCACTCCTATTCTCGTATTGATTATGATTATATCAAAATCCTTGAGAATATGTTGTCAATTTTTATTGTACAACATCACTTGTATTCTGGAGTGAAATTGCGTATAATGATACAATTAACAGGAAAAAATTAACAACTATCATCTTTACATATTATGTACTACTAAAAAGATTGTAAAGGAGTGACGAATCAAATGAAGTTACGTTATTTATTTATCGGTGTGTTAAGCTTGTCTATGCTGTGTGCATGCGCGTCAACCGCAACAGACAATGCGGGAAATAATTCGGAATCGAAGGGATTCATTGCAGATTCTGCCACAGAAACCACCGTGCTTTCCACAGGGGAATTACCTGTCATTCATGAAGAGAAATTCCACGGAGCCTATGCAGAGATCACCATAGACGACTTTATCGCCCTTGGATTTGATTTTGGTGACAGTTGCGATATTGCGTTCAGCAATGGGTTTTCCCTGACCGATGTTCCTTTTTACAATGGATATTACACAAAATTCGGTGAACCGATCATTTCTGGCTATCCGGGATATCCGTATATTGATATCTGTTTTAATGATGTCAGTTCATTCTGGCAGCAGGCGGGGCTGTCAGAAGACGATACCGTTGTGATTACGTTGCATGAAAAGGGAAAATATATTTCTACTCAGGAGGCGTTCAGTCTTACGTTTTCCAATGAACGGGAAGAGTTTGAAAGTGATTCGATTTTCGCAAATTACAGAGAAATATCCGGTGGACGGTTAAAGCGCGGAATACTGTATCGCGGTGCATCTCCCTGCGACAATGAGTATATGCGGGCGGCGTATGTAGACACTTTGCTCAAGGATTCCGGTGTGAATTTTGTATTGGATCTTGCCGATTCGGATGAAAATATTTCCGGGTACTGTGAGCAGGACGACTTTTCATCAGAATACTTTAAGTCGCTGTATGACAACGATCAGGTTGCTGCGTTAAATATGGCAACCAATTATCGTTCCGACGAATATGTGCAAGCCCTTGTTTCAGGTCTTCAGCAGATGATACAATATGAAGGTCCCTATTATGTACATTGTACACTGGGAATCGACCGGACCGGATTTGTGTGTATGCTGTTAGAAGCGTTGTCCGGTGCGACATACGATGAAATGCTGACCGATTACATGATTACCTATGACAACTATTACGGCATCACCAAGGAATCCGACACGGATCAATATGACGCAATTGCTGATCTTAAATTTAATTCCTATGTTGCGTATCTGCATGGAACGGAAGATCTTGATATTTTGAAACAGGCAGATTTCACAGAAGACGCCGTGAATTATCTCAAGAAAGGCGGCATGAGTGAAGAACAGATTGATACGTTAGTATCTTTGATTACGACAGAGAAATAAGAGACGGGACAGGGGACGGTTCTCCGTTCGCCATTAACCCTATAACTTAATCAATGAGTTTGAGTGAAAATATCATAATAAAGAAGATTGACCCAGGTGGTGGCAATAAAGAATTCAAAGTAGCATGGTGCCACAAACCTGGGTTTATATTATGTAAGGTATTAAAGAGGAAAGAAATGGATATTACATGTAAAAAGACGTTGAAAGGCGATAATCTGCACAAAAAGCAGGGAGGAAAAGAGCTTGGTTAAAGTATACATAGCAGATGCAACGGTGCTAAATGATGAACAATTATACAGAAGATTATATACAGGTTTAGATGTTTCAAGACGTGCCAAAGCAGACCGGTTTCGGTTTGAAAAGGACAAAAGACTTTCTGTGGCAGCGGGAGCATTACTACAGTACGCTTTACAGATGGAAAATGTCCGGGAACCGTCCATTTATATTACGCCAAATGGAAAGCCATATCTTGCCGGAGAAGAGCGGTTGTATTTTAATTTATCCCACTCAGAAGGAATGGTGATGTGTGCCATTGCAGAGAAAGAGGTTGGGTGTGATGTGGAAAAAAAGGCAGCATTGGATTGCAGGCTTGCAGAGTATGTTATGACAGAATATGAGCTTAGCCGGATATATGGATTGGAAAGGGAGACGGAACAACAGGAAATGTTTTTTCGTCTTTGGACTTTAAAGGAAAGCTATATGAAAGCCACCGGGCTTGGCATAAGATTAGAACCGAAGAGCTTTGGCATGATAGCCCGGAAAGATAAGATTGAAGTTGCACCGCCTGTGGATGGACGGGAATTCTATTTTAAAGAGTATTTTGAGGATGACGGATATTGTTATTCCTGCTGTTCGTTGTCAGAGAAGTTTTGTGATACTATGACAGAAGTGGCTTTAGGAAGGATATAGACCATAAGTGAAGTGGTTTTGTTGTTTGATACAATATTGTTGCTATTTTGCAATAAATTCGTTATACTATTTGAAAAATTAGGAAAAATTAATGTCGTTTTGTAGAAAGTTTAGATGGTTTAAGAAAAGGAGAAGAAAGATGAAGCATTCGGGTTTATTTGAAGAGTCTGTACATAAGAACTATGAAAAGCATACTTCTGTGAATCGTGATAGTGCCTATAAGCTTACTCATGGTGAATTAGATGAATTAAGTGGGCGGGTTGCCACTGGGCTTGTCCAGGAAGGTGTGTGTGCAGATTATCCGCTGACTCAGACCCAGAGAGGTATTTTTGTAGAGTCTGTTGCCAATGCGGGAACTACAATCTATAATATCCCGCTTCTGTATAAATTAAGTAATAAAGTAGACATTAAGCGGTTGAAGACTGCGATAGAGAATACAATTAATGCTCATCCTTATGTGAAGACCACTTTGTTCCTGAATGATCAGGGAGACGTAAGAGCGGCTAGAAATGATGACTGGAAACCGGAAGTTGAGGTTATCGCATGCCGGAAAGTTCCGTCAAATGAGGAACTGGTACTGCCTTATGAAATGTTAGGCGGCAGATTGTATCGCATTAGTATTTATCAAACTGATGATGGTAACTATCTGTTCCTGGATTTCCACCACATTATTTGTGACGGAACCTCTGACGGAATCATTATCCGTGACATCAATCGTGCGTATGAAGGACAGATGCTTCAGACAGAGGTTTATTCCGGTTTTGAAATAGCACTGGATGAGGAGAAACTGCGAGAGACCGATGCCTATGAGAAAGCAAAGAAATATTACGATTCTATTTTTGAGGGGATTGATTCGAATTTTCTTCCTCCAAAGGATGGAAATGCCTCTGTGGAAGTTTCGGGTCGGACAAGTATTGTCAGCGAGATTTCTGTGGAAGAGGTAAAGACATACTGTCAGAAGAACGACATTACGTTAAATGCCTTTTTCAACGGTGTCTTTGCAGTGGTGCTTTCCAAGTATAACTATCGGGATGAGGCAGTTTACACTACCATATACCATGGACGAAAAGATGCTAGACAGAAAGAATCCGTGACAATGATGGTAAAGACTCTTCCGGTGTACTGCAAGGTAGATGGCAGCTTAAAAATTGTAGATATGATTAGGAATGTGATGAATCAGATCTTTGACAGCAGGGCAAATGATCTGTACTCCTTTGGTGAGATTTCCCAGGCGTATAATCTGCCTGCGGATATTATGTTTGCTTATCATGGAGATGGTTATATCTATGACAATATTGCGGGAGAAAAAGCAGAAATCTGTAATATCAATCTGGATACGGCAATGGCGCCAATAGCCATCGATTTGTTCATCCACGAAGGAAAGATTATCCTGAAAGCAGAGTACCGGAATGATATGTATGAAAAGGAAACCATCTCGGGTATATTAGACAGCATGAACAAGGTGACAGAGGAATTCTTATGTAAGACATACATTAAGGATGTTTCTATGTTGTGTGACAAAGCAAGGGAGCAGATGGAGCGTTTCAACGACACCGATTATCCGGTGACAGAACTTCCGGTACACAGACTCTTCGAGAGACAGGTTCAGTTACATGCGAATGATATTGCAGTGATTGCGGACGGAAAGAAGCTGACATATAAGGAATTGAATAACAGAGCGAACAGACTGGCCAAGGCACTGGTGCAGAATGGTCTGACCATAGGAGAGTCAGTGGGAATTATACTTCCAAGAATTGTGGATGTCCCTGTGGCGGAGTATGGTATTTTCAAAGCTGGTGGAGCCTTTCTGCCAATGCTGCCGGATTATCCGGATGATCGTATTTCCTATTGTCTGGAGGACTCTGAAAGCCGCTTTGTTGTGACCACGAAGGAGATAAAAGAAGAGAAGAAAGAGCTGTTTTCTAAGGGAAAATATACAGTTGTTACGGTGGAAGATTTTGCGGACGGTGCAGACACAGAGAATCTTAAGCTGGAGGTTCCGGTGGATTCTCTTGCCTATATCATTTATACTTCCGGTTCTACCGGAAGACCGAAAGGTGTTATGATTGAGCACCGTAATCTGTGTAATTTTGTGGATGCAAACCCGAAAAATCATGAGACAGCACATTTGGCAAATTATGGGAAAACCGCGTTGGCTGTGGCTTCTATTTCCTTTGACTACTCCCTGATGGAGATGCATGTCCCGCTTTGCAATGGCAGAGTAGTCTGCATAGCCACGGAGGAGGAAATATACAACCCGTTGTTACTGTTAAAACTGATTGAGGAAAATCATGTAGATGCAATATTGGGGACACCATCCTTTATTTCCAATTTTGTGGATATCATTCAGGATTCCGAAGTGTTGCGTCAAATACGCCTGTATGACGTGGGAGCAGAGGCATTTCCGGAGAAATTATACGAGAAACTACATACACTTAGTCCGGAGGCTATGATTATTAACGGTTATGGACCAACGGAGACAACCATCGGTGGTATTGCCAAGGTGATGGATGGATGCAAAAATGTAACGATTGGAACACCGGCAGGAAATTACAAGGCTTATATATGTGATAAATGTGGGAAGATTCTTCCGGCAGGTGCCCGTGGTGAGTTAGTCATCAGTGGTGCAGGTGTGGGAAGAGGTTATGTGAACCTGCCTGAACGTACCAAAGAGGCATTTATTACCTTAAATGGCAAAAAGGCTTACAGAAGTGGAGATCTGGCACGGTATAATCAGGAAGGTGAGCTTGAATTCTTCGGCAGATTGGATAATCAGGTAAAGCTTAGAGGACTGCGTGTAGAACTGGATGAGATTTCAAATGTGATTAATACCTATCCGTCCGTTACCAATGCCATTGTCCTTGTGAAAGGGGAAGGACAGCAGCAGTTCCTGTGCGGTTATTACGTGGCGGAGAAGGAGATTGATCATGTGGATTTAATCGAGCATATGAAGAAATCTTTGGCACATTACATGATACCGTCCGTTTTAATTCCGCTTGATGCCATTCCTTTGACTGCAAACGGCAAAATAGATAAAAAGGCATTGCCGGAACCGGAGAGGAAGATAGAAGAAATTGTTGCACCCCAAAATGAGATTCAGCAGAAAATCTTTGACTGCATCGCAGAAGTGATTGGAAATGAGGGGTTTGGTATTACCACGGATATTTATGAGGCAGGTGTGACCTCTATGGGAGCCATCCGTCTTAACGTGCTGCTGGCAAGGGCTTTTGATGTAGTGATTAGAAACCAGGATCTGAAAGAAAACAATACAATAGAAAAACTGGAGAAGTTTGTGGCAGGTGCCGGTAAGGCAGAGGATTATGAGTTGTACTCTGATTATCCTTTGACACAGACACAGAATGGTATCTTTGTAGAATGTGTTGCCAATGCAGGAACTACAATCTATAATATTCCGTCGCTGTTTAAACTCAGTGACAAGGTAGACATCCAACGGTTAAAGATTGCTGTGGAGCAAACTATTGATGCCCATCCTTATGTGAAGACCACCCTGTTCCTGAATGATCAGGGAGATGTAAGAGCAGCCAGAAATGATGATGACAAGCCGGAGGTTGAGATTATTGCATGCGGGAAGGTTCCGTCAAATGAGGAACTGGTACTGCCGTATGAACTTTTAGAGAGCAGCCTGTACCGGGCAAAGATTTATCAGACCGGTGACGGTAATTACCTGTTCTTAGACTTCCACCACATTATCTGTGACGGAACCTCTGAAGAAATCATCATCCGTGATATTAACCAGGCATATGCCGGGGAGGTATTGGAAACAGAGAGTTATTCCGGTTTTGAAATAGCACTGGATGAGGAGAAACTGCGAGAAACAGATGCCTTTGAGAAAGCAAAGAAATATTATGATTCCATTTTTGAGGGGATTGATTCGAATTTCCTTCCTCCAAAGGATGGAAATGCCTCTGCGGAAGTGCCGGGAGAAGTAAGTCTGGTCAGTGGGATTTCTGTGGAAGAGGTAAAGGCATACTGTCAGAAGAACGACATTACGTTAAATGCTTTCTTCAACGGAGTCTTTGCGGTGGTACTTTCCAAGTATAACTACCGGGATGAGGCGGTTTACACCACAATTTATAATGGACGAAACGATGCAAGACTGGAAAATTCCGTTAGTATGCTGGTTAAGACAATTCCGGTGTACTGCAAGACAGAGGGCAGCTTAAAGATTGTAGATATGCTGAAAACGATGAAGAACCATCTTTTTGACAGCATGGCAAATGATCTGTATTCATTTGGAGAGATTTCCCGTGCATATAATCTGCCTGCAGATATTCTGTTTGCTTATCAGGGAGACAGTTTTGCGTTTGATACCATTGCAGGAGAAAAAGCAGAGAACTGCGCTATCAGTCTGAATGCTGTGAAAGCTCCGCTTTCCATTGATGTGCTGATTTATGATGGAAAGCTTACAATCACTGCAGAATATCAGAATGACATGTATGCAAAGGAGACCATCTTGATGCTGTTAGACTGCATGAATAAAGTAACGGAGGAATTCCTGTGTAAGACATATATTAAGGATATCTCTATGATGTGTGACTCTGCCTGTGAACAGATGGAACGCTTTAATGATACCGATTATCCGGTGACAGAGGTTCCGGTACACAGACTGTTTGAGAGACAGGTGGAATTGCATGCAGATGAAATTGCAGTAATCGCAGATGGCAGGAAACTTAAATTTAGGGATTTAAACAACAAAGCAAATAAACTGGCAAGGTTACTGGTGCAGGGAGGTTTGACTGTGGGAGAAGCAGTAGGAATCATTCTTCCGAGAATTGTCGATGTACCTGTGGCTGAGTATGGTATTTTAAAGGCGGGAGGAGCCTTTCTTCCAATGCTGCCGGATTATCCGGATGACCGTATTTCTTATTGCCTAAAGGATTCGAAAAGCCGCTTTGTGGTTACGACAAAAGCTATCAGAGAAGAGAAAAAAGAACTGTTTGCAAAGGAAAACTATAATATTCTTGCGGTGGAGGATTTGGAGACGGATGCCGATATAGAAAATCTTAATCTGGATATTCCTGTGGATTCTCTTGCCTATATTATATATACTTCCGGTTCTACCGGTACACCAAAAGGTGTTATGATTGAGCACCGCAACCTGTGTAATTTTGTGGATGCAAATCCGAAGAATTACGAGACAGTGAATTTTGTATCCTATGGAAAGACTGCTTTGTCTGTAGCTGCTATCTCCTTTGACTTCTCATTGATGGAGATTCATATTCCACTGTGCAATGGCATGGCAGTCTGTATGGCAAATGAGGAGGAGATTTATAACCCATTGTCACTGTTGCGGCTGATTAAAGAAAACCATGTGGATGTGATATCCGGTACACCATCCTTTATTTCGAATTTTGTGGATATCCCTATGGCTGAGGAAGTACTGCACCAGGTTAAAATGTACGATTTCGGAGCAGAGGCATTCCCGGAGACATTATACAATAAACTGC
Organism: Lachnospiraceae bacterium; assembly: GCA_051877755.1. Lineage (GTDB taxonomy): Bacteria > Bacillota > Clostridia > Lachnospirales > Lachnospiraceae > CAG-590. Next base: position 7,971 of record JBJEJE010000121.1, read on the forward strand.
ATAAACTTAGTCCGGAGGCTGTCATTGTCAATGGTTATGGGCCGACGGAAGCGACTATCAGCTGTATTTCCAAAGTAATGGATGGTAGCGGAAAAGTAACTATCGGGACGCCGGCAGCTAATGTTCGTGCATACATCTGTGACCTGAATGGCAATATACTTCCGGCAGGTGCCCGTGGTGAACTGGTTATCTGTGGTGCAGGCGTGGGAAGAGGGTATGTGAATCTTCCCGAGAAGACAAAAGAGGTGTTTATTACCTTAAACGGCAGAAAGGCATACCGAAGCGGGGATCTGGCAAGGTATAATCAGGATGGAGAAATTGAATTCTTTGGCAGACTGGATAATCAGGTGAAACTGAGAGGACTGCGTGTGGAACTGGATGAGATTACCAGTGTGATGAGTACCTATCCTTCTGTAACCCATGCGATTGTCCTTGTAAAAGGAGAGGGTGGGCAGCAGTTCCTTTGTGGTTATTATGTAGCAGAGAAAACAATAGATAAAACAGATTTGACCGAACATATGAAGAAATCTCTTGCACCATATATGATACCTTCTGTCTTAATGCAGCTGGATACCATGCCGCTTACTGCAAATGGAAAGATTAATAAGAAGGCACTGCCGGAGCCGGAGACTTCTACAGTTGATCGGGAGTACACGGCACCTATGACCGGCTTGCAGAGCAAACTGGCAGAGATGTTTGCCAAGGCACTTAATATGGAGAAAGTGGGAATTACAGAAGATTTCTTTGCATTGGGAGGTACGTCTTTGATGGCTTCCAAGGTAGCCATGAAGGCTATGTTGGAAAAGATTCCGATTGCCTATGCGGATATTTTTGATAATCCAACTGTGGAGAAGCTGGAGCGATTCATACTTGCGAAGCAAGGGCAGGAAGTACAGGCAGCGGAAACTACTAAGACAGTGGAGCCGGAAGTGGAAGAGACTGGTGTTGCAAAGACACTTTCCCATAATACCAACCAGTATGTGGATGAGGTATCAGGTGGGGAACTGGAAGATGTGCTTTTGACAGGAGCGACCGGCTTTCTGGGAATTCATGTGCTGAAGGCATTGCTGGAACATACAGACAATACCGTGTACTGTCTCATTCGAAAGGGAAAGTCATCTAGCGTGGAAGTAAGACTGAAGAGTATGCTGGTGTACTATTTTAGTGATTCCATGGAGGAACTGTTTGGAAAACGGATTCAGGTCGTAGAGGGAGACATCACCGATGCGGAGTGCGTGGAAGGTCTTAAACAGTATAGTTTTCAGACGGTGATTAACTGCGCAGCTTGTGTAAAACATTTTGTCAACGATGACATCCTGGACCGTATTAATGTCCATGGCGTGGAAAATCTGGTTCAGTTCTGTTCACAGACAGGAAGAAGGCTGGTGCAGATTTCCACTGTCAGCATAGCAGGTGACAATATAAATGATAAATTTCCGGATGAAAAGACTCTTCATGAGAATGAGCTTTTCTTTGGACAGAGTCTGGAAAACAAATATATACATAC
>JBJEJE010000122.1:0-1869 GCA_051877755.1 Lachnospiraceae bacterium
TTGCACATTTTAATGATGATGTTTTATTTGGGGAAAACTGGAATAATCAGGATATGGATGTTAAGACAAGAAGTATTATTACAGTAGTTGCATTAATGTCCTCCGGTATTACGGATTCATCCCTTAAGTTTCATTTGCAAAATGCAAAGGACCATGGGGTGACACAAAAAGAGATTGCGGCAATCATTACCCATGTGGCATTCTATGCAGGCTGGCCAAAGGGATGGGCAGTTTTTAATCTTGCAAAGGAAGTCTGGCAGCCAAATGAGGGTGATTTGCCTTATGAAGACGATGGTATGAGAGCACATGCAAAATTAATGGTATTTCCGATTGGACAGCCAAATGATGCATATGCGGCATATTTTGTAGGACAAAGCTATCTTGTTCCGTTATCAACAGAGCAGATGGGCATCTTTAATGTGACCTTTGAACCGGGCTGTAGAAATAACTGGCATATTCATCATGCAAAAAGCGGTGGTGGTCAGATTTTGGTATGTGTTGCAGGAAGAGGTTATTATCAGGAGGAAGGCAGGGAAGCAATAGAAATGAAACCGGGTGACTGTATCAATATTCCTGCAGAAGTAAAGCACTGGCATGGAGCAGCTCCGGATGAATGGTTTTCCCATCTGGCAATAGAGGTGCCAGGAGTGGAGTGTTCTACTGAGTGGTGTGAAGCAGTATCGGAAACAGAGTATAAAGGGTATGACAAAAGAAGAAATGTGGAATAAGTTCTTTTCCAAAGGAAAGCCATATGGAAGAAATCTTTCGTAATTAGTCAAAAAAACGAAAGGAAAATCAATATGGAATATATAACATTAAACAATGGAATAAAGATGCCCATAGTAGGATTCGGAGTTTTTGAAATACCGGCTGAGCAGACAGCGGAATGTGTTTACAATGCATTGGAAGTTGGATATAGACTTATAGATACCGCTCAGGCTTATTATAATGAAGAACAGGTTGGCGATGGTATCCAGCAGGCAATCCAGAAACTTGGTATCAAGAGAGAAGATATTTTTATAACAACCAAGGTGTGGGTAACCGAGTTTGGATATGAAAACACAAAGGCGTCTGTACTGGAATCATTGGAAAAATTAAAATCAGATTACCTTGATTTAGTACTGATTCATCAATGTTTATCAGATTATTATGGAGCATATCATGCTTTGGAAGAATTATATGATGAAGGTAAAATTAGGGCAATCGGAATTTCAAATTTTAGTGCTGAACGAATGGCAGACATAGCTACATTTAACAAGATTATACCGGCAGTAAATCAGGTAGAGACACATTTGTTCTGGCAACAATATAATCTTCATGAATGGATGGAAAAATATAATATTCAACACGAAGCATGGGGTCCATTGGCACAGCACAGATTAAATGAAATAATGAAGCATCCGATTGTAATCCAAATTGCTAAGGGACATGGAAAAACACCTGCTCAGGTGGCATTACGACATCTTGTTCAGCGAGGGATTGTAGTGATTCCTAAAAGTACGCATAAAGAGAGAATGAAGGAAAATCTTGATATTTTCGACTTTGCACTTAGTACAAAGGAAATGAAGCAGTTAAAAGAACTTGATGAAAACAAGTCTATGTGGGCAGAATATGATGATCCAATGCTTGTTCAGTATGCAATGTCTGAGTAAAAATCCAATTCATGGGATGTGTATTTCTATGAGTGTGCAAACTCATACATAGCTTTTATATCCGCAGGTAGATCATCAGGAATGATTGTATTAAGGCGGTCTTCGTTACCATCAGAAATCGCCTGCTCATAATACCAGCTTTTGAAATTAAGCATTGCCATATTTTTTTCAAGCTCTTGAAGTTGTTCTTCAAGGGCTTTCTTTCTGTCTTCAAAGA
>JBJEJE010000123.1:0-41677 GCA_051877755.1 Lachnospiraceae bacterium
GTTTGAGCTTAGTCGTAGGCATGTCAGTGCCCTTAGCGAGCAAAAGCGAGCTTAGTAGGAAGGTATGCAGAGCAAAACGAGTTAATAGAGGTAACAATGGAAGAAGAAACATTGATTGTAGAGGGATTTGAGTTTCCCAGCTATAAGGAAGCACAGATTGCTCTAAAAGAACAACAGAATATTGAGGTAATCAGACAAAAGACACCGCTTTCGGATCCGAGGGCGGTTTATGAGTTGTATACCAAGCTGATTGAACGCAATATGTTTAAGACGATGGTTGGCTATAGTTTTTTATATGAGCTGCGGCATCGTCTGATTGCAGAGTTTCAATATGATGCGGAAGAACTCCCAATTGTAAAGCTTCCAAAGAGAATGGAATATGATAAGGTTGGTGAGTTTAATCAGGGTGTGATGGAGACAAAACTCAACAGGCTGCTAATCCTAAAGAAGAGAATGAGTATTGTGATTGTGGCACTTCTATTTATGATATTTGCAATGTTTGTGATTGCCATTGTGAATCCAAATGTTGGATATGTGAATACAGAGAATAAGATTCTTAATAAATATTCTGCATGGGAAGAAGAACTGCAGCAGAGGGAAGAAGCAGTGAAAGAAAAGGAGAAAGAACTGAATATTGATTTGTCAGAATAAGTCACATTTTTAACATATTTTAGGGGTATAATTTAAGGGACAGTAGTAAAGGCTGTCCTTTTTTCGATTAAATGATATATGTATATACAAGGAGGAACTTAGTATGAGCCAGATTAAAATATTGGTGGTGGATGATGAGAGCCGTATGAGGAAGCTGGTAAAAGATTTTTTGGTTAGAAAGGACTATACTGTACTGGAGGCCGCAAATGGTGAGGAAGCAGTTGATATCTTTGTAGAAAACAAAGATATTGCTTTGATTATTTTAGATGTTATGATGCCAAAGATGGATGGATGGCAGGCATGCAAAGAGATTCGTGCATTTTCGGAAGTACCAATCATCATGCTGACCGCCAAGTCAGATGAGAGAGATGAGCTGCTCGGATTTGAACTTGGGGTAGATGAATATATTTCAAAGCCTTTCAGCCCGAAAATTCTTGTTGCCAGAGTAGAGGCAATTTTGAGAAGAACATCGGGAATCTCTCAGGAGGAACTTTTGGTGGCTGGAGATATTGAATTGGATATTTCTGCCCATACGGTTAAAGTGAAAGGAAAGAGTGTTGAACTCAGCTTTAAGGAATTTGAGTTGTTGAATTATTTTGTCGTAAATCAGGGGGTCGCTCTTTCAAGAGAGAAGATTCTAAATAATGTCTGGAATTATGACTATTTTGGAGATGCACGAACCATTGATACCCATGTGAAAAAACTCCGGAGCAAGCTTGGCGATTGTGGCAATTATATTAAGACAATCTGGGGAATGGGATATAAATTCAATGTAGAAGAGGAATAGTATGCTAAAGCGATTTAAACATTCATTACGATTTAAGTTAACAATGTTACTGATGGTCATGATGACACTTACAATCTTTAGTTCAGTGGGAGTAACCTGGCTTGGTGTACGGTCTTATTTTTTGGAAGAATTAAAGTATCGTATGGAGAACATGTATAATGATATTGATATGGTGTTTTCAGCAGGGAATTTAAATCAGGAGGAGATTAAAGAGGAACTGTCAAAGATTACTGCCAAGGGTGATATTACGGTTTTTGTTCTCTATTCAGATGGTGAGACTATATATACGAACACGAATGAAAAGAGTAGAATGCGGGAAAGTATGCAGTCACTGGCCAGTCTTTTACAGGGACAGGATGAGGAAAATTTAAGTGAGCTTTTTTTAAATGGAAAAAGAGGTTATTATATCTTTAAACAAAATTATGATAAAAAAATGAATGCTGATTTTTATGACCTTTTTGGAGTTTTAAATGATGGAAGTCTTATTGCCCTGCGTTCTTCTGTCACAAGATTTAATGAAAATGTTGCCACTACAATGCACCTGTATTCTTATGTGGGAATTTTGGCAATTATAATAGGTTGTCTTGCCATGTTTATTGCCAGCAGTTTCTATGTAAGGCCAATCCATGAAATGGCAGTTGCAGCAAAGAAAATGTCGCAGCTGGATTTTGATACGAAAGTAACAACACATTCAAATGATGAGATTGGAGAATTGGGAAATAGTATTAATTCCATGTCAAAAGAATTAGAGGCTACGATTTCAGAATTGAAAACAGCAAATGCAAAGCTGACAAAGGATATTGAGGAAAAGATACAGATAGATGAAATGCGTAAAGAATTTTTATCCCATGTTTCGCATGAACTAAAGACTCCTATTGCATTGATCCAGGGTTATGCAGAGGGATTAAAGGAAAATATCTCTGACGATCCCGAAAGCAGGGATTTTTATTGTGAAGTAATTATGGATGAAGCGGACCGTATGAATAGTATGGTTAAGAAACTGTTAGCATTGAATGAACTGGAATTTGGAAAAGACAAGATTAATTTTGAACGATTTGATATTGTAGAATTGATGCATAACATAAATGTATCTTCTGAGATTTTACTTCAGCAGAACCAGATTACGCTTCATTTCCCTTATGAGAAACCAATATATGTATGGGGCGATGAATTTATGATGGAAGAGGTATATACCAATTATCTGACGAATGCAATTCATTATGCACCAGAGGGCGGCAATGTTTGTATCAGTATGGAAGAAAGGGATAATCTTGTTCGTATCAATGTATTTAATGAAGGAAATCCAATTCCGGAAGAAGAATTACCTAAAATCTGGATTAAGTTTTATAAAGTAGATAAAGCCAGAACCAGAGAATACGGTGGAAGTGGCATTGGACTTTCCATTGTGGCTGCCACCATGAAACTTCATGGCAGGGATTATGGTGCTTATAATAAAGAAAATGGCGTTGTGTTCTATTTTGAACTGGAATTGGCAAAACAAAATAGTGAGAATGAAAGTTGTTGAAGAAACCATCTTTTCATGATAAAATAGATTCTAGTTATAAATGTTTATGAATAGAGGGAACGTTATGTCAAAGAGATTTTTTTCTTTGATTCTGCTATTGTTTCTCCTTGCAACATTGACGGGATGCGGGTCTGTTATTGATCTTACAGAAGATGAGACAAGACTGATTGCTGAATATGCAGCTGAACTCTTGCTCAAATATGATGTAAATTATACAGACCGCTTGGATGAGGGGGATAAAGCTGCAGCGGAGATGGAACTGGAGGATTCTAGTACGGAAATGGAAAGCTCTGAGGAGATGTCCTCGCAGGAAATCGTTGCTACAGAAACATCTGAAGAAAAAGGACAGAATGTGGATAGCAGAATTGGAGCAGAGGAGACATCTGGTGAACAGGATGCTTCTGTTGGAACCGAAAGTGACATTGCTAAGATAGCAGGTCTGGAAGGCGTATCAATTACATATAAAGATTATTTGATTACGGATCAATATCCGGCAACGGATGAAGATGGGGAATTTATTTATTTGGAAGCATCAGAAGGATATCAACTGTTGGTGATTCGGTTTGGTGTTGCTGATATAATGGAGCAAAGTCAGGAGATATCTCTTATAGATAAGGAGTTGGATTATCGTATTGTATGCAATGGAGATAAGGCGGCAAATCCAATGCTTACCATATTAATGAATGATCTTGGAACTTTAGAAACTACAGTAAAGCCTGGGGAAGAACAGGAAGCAGTTTTGATTTTTCAAATATCGGATGATATGAAGGATAAGTTACAGACAATGGAACTTAAGGTTCAGTATAATGGAACAGAGAATGTAATTACAATATTATAATAAGGGGGTTTTAGCAATTATGGATACTAATATTTTATTGGAAAGCGGAACAAATGAATTAGAGGTGTTGGAATTCACAATAGCAGGCAATCATTATGGAATTAATGTGGCAAAGGTAAGGGAGATTTTATCGATGACAGAGATTACGCCTGTACCGAATTCCCATCCATGTATTGAAGGTATTTTTATGCCGAGAGATACAATTATTACAGTCATTAATCTGGTACGGGCACTTGGTTTCCCGGAAAACCCACGCCGTGAAAGTGATATGTTGATTATTACCAACTTTAATAATTTGAATATTGCTTTTGATGTGGAACAGGTTTTGGGTATTCATCGTGTTTCCTGGACAGATATTGTGAAACCGGACGCTACGGTTAATGCACCGGGAGCAGGAATTGCAACCGGTATCATTAAGAAAACAGACTCCTTAATCATTGTTTTGGATTTTGAAAGAATCGTAGAAGAGATTTGTCCGGAAACCAGTCTTAAGATGTCTGCACTTGCAGAACTTGGAGAACGTGAACGTAACAATATTCCGATTCTCATAGCAGAGGATTCTCCAATGCTGCAAAAACTTATAACAGATGCATTGACCCAGTCAGGATACACCAATCTGCACATATATGCCAATGGACAGGAAGCATGGGATAAGTTGCAGGAACTTAAGAAAAATAATGGAGTGGATTATGGTGCAAAATGTGTCATTACAGATATTGAGATGCCACAGATGGATGGCCATAGATTGATTCGCCTGATTCGGAATGATGAGGCGTTAAAGCATCTTCCGATTATTATCTTTTCATCCTTGATTAATGAGGATATGAAACGTAAGGGAGAACGATTAGGTGCAGATGCCCAGATATCCAAACCGGAAATTGGTCAGTTAGTTAGCTGTATCGATAACTTGATTATAAATGGAGTTGGACAGGATTGATAACAGTATATGATAGCAATATAAAAAGGACTGCAATGCAGTCCTTTTTATATCTGGAATGTAATTAGGTATTAATCTAATGTAAACTCGCCTCTGGTATCCTCATTAAATACACAATATACCATATTCTCTTCTGGTTTAACATATAATTGTAAAGAAGTAAGCTCAGATACTTTTTTACCACTACCAGTCCAGATTTTCTTAGCTTTTGCAATTAAATCTTTTTCATCTAACTGTTTTTCCTGATACTCAACATATAAAGTAGATTTCATGTACAATCCCTCCTTTTAATACATTCAGACACTTATACTATATAATAAATGCGTTTAAAAAGCAATCCCTAAATTTTTGTCATATCGTGGTTGTTTTCTTGTTAAATTGAAAAAGGTATGGTACAATAACTATGTTTGTTTGTGTTTTGATAAAAATGATGAGGTGTATTTATGGATGAAAATTATCTTGACAATCTTTTGAATGAATTTTCATTGGATAAAGAGATTGACCATAAAATTGAAGATGAGCTTGATAATGAAATGCAGGAAGAAAAGCGTAAGCGGAAAGAAGAACATACGCTGTCTCAAGAGGATGCTTTTAATTTGGATCTGGAACAGGATGTAATTGGGGAAGCATTAGATGGTGACCTGCATTTTACGGAAGAGCAGATGGATGAACTGGATCAGCTGGATAATCTTGCAGATTTAGATATAGGGGATCTCGATTTCTCCGATATTGATTTTGATGATCTGGATATGATGAAGCTGGAGAATACATCAGATCATGATTTTGATGATATTTTAAAAGATTTTGAGGGAAATCTTGAGATTGATGATTTCTTTGATGAAAAGAAATCAAATGATCTAAAGCAAGAGGAAACATTGACGGAAGCACCGAAGATGGATGATGAATCTGAAAGTATTCAACCGGAAAAATCAGAACCGGAAGTTTCTGGTTTGGAATCTGCTTCTGAGGAGACTGCATTGGAAGATGATGCCCTTTCGGATAAGACGAATGTTGTACAGACCTCTGAAGAAAACGGGGATTTAAATGCAGATAATTTTGATGCAGATTCTTTTCTTGACAGTTTATTAGAGGCGGAAGAAGAAGAAAAAGCAGCGGAGCAGCCTATTGTAGAACTGCCAGAAGAACAGGAAGAAGATACTGCTGCAGAGTTTCCGGAAGAACAGGAAGAAGATACTGCGACAGAACTGCCGGAAGAAGCAGCAGCTGATTTAGCACCGGAACCGGTTTCCAATGAATCGGAGGAAGAGTTGGTTGAATTATCTTCTGAGGAAAATGATGAATTAGATGATTTGTTTTCCATGCTTGATTTACAGGAAGATTCTGATGCTGAGAATGTATCGGAACCTGAGGAAAACCAATCCGGGGAATCCGAAGAACCGATTCTTGCTGAATTAGAGGATATTGAAGAATTAGAGGAAGAACCGGTTAAGAAAAAAAGAAGTTTTGTGCAGATTCTGTTTGGTGATCCGGATGAGGATGACGAATTATCTGAGGAAGAATTAGCAGCAGCAGAGGCAAAAAAAGCTGCTAAAAAGGCAAAAAAGGAGGCCGCAAAGGCTGCTAAGGCAGAGAAGAAGGAAGCCGCAAAAGCAGAAAAGGAACTGAAGGATAGTCAGAAGAAAAAAGAAGATGCAGAAAAGAAACGGATTCATGCAGAAAAGAAAGCAAAGAGAAAAGCGGAAGAGCTTGCAAATGCTGAACCGGAGAAAAAATTAAATAAGCCAATGGTGATATTTATCTTTTCGGTATTTTTAGGTGGAACCTTTTTGTTCTATATGGCTTCCAATAATTTTAATTATAAGCTGGCTATTGAGAAAGCGGCAGATTATTTTGCAAGTCAGAAGTATCATAGAGCCTATGACGAGATTAAGGGTGTAGATGTTAAGGAAGAGGATCAGGATTTGAAAGACCGCATTTACACTGTTATGTATGTGGAACGTTTATACGAAGCATATGAGAACAATATTGAACTGGGCAGACAGAAGAAGGCTTTGGATTCCCTGCTTCGTGGTGTGGATAAATATTATGAATATTACGAAGAAGCAGAACGATTGGGAATTATCAGTGATTTGGATTATTCATTTAGCAGGATCCAGAATACCTTATTGGAGAATTATGGAATAACGGTAGAGCAGGCTGTTGAGATCAATAAACTGGAGGATTATGAATATGTCCAGACGATAGACAGCTATACTGCGGCAATGCAGCCGGAAGCGGAATAGTGATATAGACAGATGAAAATATAAGTATATTAATAATATACAATAAAAAGATAGAAGGACAGGAAGTGAGCATATGATAGCGATTCTGGATTATGATGCTGGTAATATTAAAAGTGTGGAGAAGGCAATGGCTTATCTTGGACAGGAAGCAAAGATTACAAGAGACAGAGATGAGATTCTTGCCAGTGACAGAGTAATATTACCGGGTGTGGGCAGCTTTGGCGATGCTATGGGAAAGCTTAGGGAATATAAGCTGGATCAGGTGATTTATGATGTAGTGGACAAAAAGATTCCTTTTTTGGGAATTTGTCTGGGACTTCAGCTTTTATATGAAAGCAGTGATGAAACACCTGGAGTTACAGGTCTTGGTTTACTAAAGGGAACCATCAATCGGATTCCTGACTGTCCGGGGCTTAAAATACCACATATGGGATGGAATTCTTTAGAGATTCGTCCGGAGGCTTCTCTTTTTAAAGGAATAGAAGGCAATCCATATGTATATTTTGTACATTCTTATTATCTGAAAGCAGCACATGAGGAAGAAGTGGCAGCCACCACTTATTATTCTACCTTGATTCATGCCAGTGTGGAAAAAGATAATATTTTTGCCTGTCAATTTCATCCGGAAAAAAGCAGTACAGTGGGGCTTGCGATACTTAAGAATTTTATTGCGTTGCCATCCCCGTTAAAGGAGGGCTGTTGAGATGCATACAAAGAGAATTATCCCTTGTCTGGATGTGACCGGAGGAAGAGTTGTAAAAGGAATTAATTTTGTGAATCTGCGGGATGCCGGTGACCCGGTTGAGGTTGCAAAGGCATATGATGCTGCAGGCGCTGATGAACTGGTATTTTTGGATATTACCGCATCTTCAGATGCCAGAAATATCGTAATCGATATGGTAAGAAGAGTTGCCGAGACCGTATTTATACCATTTACGGTGGGCGGAGGCATCCGGACTGTGGAAGACTTCAGGGCAATCCTGCGGGAAGGAGCCGATAAGATATCCATTAATTCTTCTGCTATTAATACACCGGAACTTATCAGTGATGCTGCTGATAAGTTTGGAAGCCAGTGTGTTGTAGTTGCTATTGATGCAAAGAGACGACCGGATGGTTCTGGTTGGAATGTATATAAAAATGGCGGTAGAATTGATGTGGGTTTAGATGCAGTAGAATGGGCAATGAAGGCAGAGAAAATGGGAGCTGGAGAGATATTGCTTACCAGCATGGATTGTGATGGTACCAAGGCAGGTTATGACATTGAACTTACCAGAATGATCAGTGAAGCGGTTTCTATTCCGGTGATTGCTTCCGGAGGTGCCGGTAATGAGGAACATTTTTATGATGCATTAACAAAGGGGAAAGCTGATGCAGCTTTAGCAGCATCTTTATTTCATTATAAAGAGTTAGAAATTGTAGACTTAAAAAAATATCTGCAAACAAAAGATGTACCAGTCAGATTATAAAATGATTACAATTAGGAATAATGAGATTACAATGCAGGATTATCTTACAATCCGTGCAGCAGTAAATTGGAGAGAATTATTGGAATCACAGGCAGAGAAGGCACTTGCCAATAGTCTGCTTGTTGTGGGCGCATACGATGAAGGAAAACTGGTTGGAATGGGAAGACTGGTTGGAGATGGTGCAGTGATCTGCTATGTGCAGGATTTAATCGTGCATCCGGAATACCAGCATCAAGGAGTGGGTTCCCTTGTACTTGGCGCACTGATTCAATATGTGGAAAGTCTTCGGGAAACAGGGTCGCAGATGATGCTTTGCCTTATGTGTGCAAAAGGAAGAGAGCCTTTCTATGAGAAACATGGATTTCTGGCAAGGCCGACAGAGGAACTGGGACCTGGTATGATACAGTATTTAAGAGACTGTTAGAAAGAAGATGGAGATTATTTTTATGAAGAAAAAAGAGTATTTCAGGAGATTGGCAGTTATATGTCTTATGCTTGTTTGTCTGTGTGGATTGTCTACAGGTTGTAGTGGAAAAAAGGATGAAAATGGATCCATGAAGGCAGAAGATGGAAGAAGTTATGGTGGATTGATCAAGGCACAGGAAGGAGAGAAAGTTAGTACCGCTTTTTTTGATGTGACGATAGATTCGGCTGAAAGATATGATACTTATCAGTTTGAAGATGGCTTGTATCAGGCAGATGAAGGAAATACCTATCTGGTGGTAACCCTTACGATTCAGAATACCTATGAGAAAGATCTGCCTATGAGCATTACGGATTTTACGTTGGATTTTGACGGTAATGAGGAAGAGGGTATTATTACCGGTTATGGAAAATCAGATCTGAATCAGGATAATTTTATGGAGAATATTTTTACTCTGAAAAAGGGAGAAAGTATTACGAAATCCATATTATATACGGTGGCGGATAAAGAACAGTATGTGCTTTGCTATTCGGAATATTATGAGGATAAGTTTGAGGGGGACTCATATGAGATTTCCCTAAAGCCGGAAGTGAAATCTGCCACAACAGAGGAAATAGAACAGCCGGTAACGGAAACCCCACAGCAGTGATAATGAAATGCAACATTTTACAGAAATGCGAATATAATAGTAAAAAGCGTTTTGGAACCGTATTATGGATATGTCCAATATGAATGAGAATGGAGACGAAAGAAGACGTCCGATGGGCTGTAGAGGTTATGTACACGTTGTGGAGGCTGGCGATACGCTTTACAAGCTGGCAAAAAAATATGATGTAAAGTTATTTGATATTATGCGATTAAATCCTTATGTAAATGTATATAATTTGCAGATAGGGGATGAAATCTGTATTCCGACAATGGCAGCGAGACCAGAAAAAACATATGTTGTTAATGAAGGGGATACCATTGAAAAGATTTTAAAGGCTTTTGATGTTGATTTTGAGACTTTAGCGAGATGGAATCCGACCTTAATGGAGGTGGAACTGCCGGAGGGATTAATTTTAAAACTTCCTTTGGTGCAGCCAAGAATAAATGAGAGTGGAGAGGTAACAGGACAGCAGGGATAACATTGACAGACAAACGGAGAATGCAGGTGCGTTTTACGCACCTGTAAATAAAAAATATAAGGATGATGTAGATATGGATTTTATGACAAAATTAGAACGTAAATTTGGAAAATTTGCGATTCCCAATTTAACACTTATTTTGATTGGAGGATTTGTACTTGGATATCTGCTTGAGATATTCAGTCCGGAGGCACTTCAGCTGATTGCCATGAATCCTGCGAAAATCATGCAGGGACAGATATACCGTTTGATTACATGGGTGGTGATTCCACCAAGTGATGCCAGTATCCTGGTTATTATCACGTTAATGTTTTATTATTATGTGGGACGAACTTTGGAAAATTCATGGGGAGATTTCCGGTATACCGTTTATATTATTTCCGGTATTATTTTTACAGATATTGGAATGATGGGAACCTATCTGGTGATGAAACTTATGGGACAGGCTGAATTGCTGGATTTATATTATCAGTATGGAATGTATGGAGCCTCTACTTACTATCTTTGTATGAGTATGTTTTTGGCTTATGCCTTTATGTTTCCTGATATGCAGGTGCTTCTTTACTTTATTATTCCAATTAAGGTAAAATGGCTGGGATACCTTGATATAGCATATTTGGTGGTGGAAATTCTGCGGTATGGACTTGCACATTATTATACCGGAATGATAACCGTTATTATGTCTGTGCTTAATTTTATTTTATTCTATTTTGCAATGCGTGGTAAGACAAAGATGAGTCCGGCCCATAGAAAAAGAAGGAAACGGTATCGCAGTGAAGTAAGGCAGACCCAGGTTCTTACAAGACATAAATGTGCAATTTGTGGACAGACAGAGGAGGATAATCCCAATCTGGAATTCCGGTATTGCTCCAGATGTAAGGGGAATTACGAATATTGCCAGAATCATTTATTTACGCATGAACATAAGAAATGATAGAAGGAAAATATAGAAAAGGATACAGATTATATGAAAAATGAAGAGAAAAAAATATTAAAAGATATTATGAAGCATAAGGATTTAGAGATGAATCTTCCAGCCTATGGAAATGCATATATCAATGCAGCCTATGAATACAATCTTCTTCATCTGGTACTGAATTATTACACCATGAAAGAGGTACAGGATGAGGGGGGAAGTATTTTAGGGGATACGTATCTGTTATCGGTTATGGATGAAATCCACACGTTAATATTTCAGACCCTTTTGGCAGAGGATTTGAAAGAGGATTATACAGAAAGCATCCAAAAGATACATTCTATCCGGGAAACATTGACAGAGAAAATGACGGTACTTACTGCGTATACGGATGCTTTGCAGATATATGAATATGTATTAAACCGTGTGGAATACGGCATTACCGGAGAAACGTTTGCAGTTGAGGAAAGTGAACTGGCAGCGAAAGTATTCCAGTATCTGTTTAAAGATAATGATAAAATGGTAGTAAACAGCAAAATTCAGATGGTGACCGGTCAGCTGCCTATCCGCATGACGAAGAATCGGTTTTATGATTATCTTACGGACACATTGAATATATATAATGGTTCGGATACTTCTTCCGTAGATGATTTTGTCAGTATGTTGAAATCCACAGCATTACTGGAACTTCCAAAGGGATATGGTGAGGATTATCCGGAGGTTTTTCATGTGATTCAGATGTTGGAGGAAATTGATTATAAGACATTGGAACTTGCCGCATATCAGGGAATCATGGAGCAGTTTTCTGTTACAACAGCACATCTGACAGATCTTGTCAGCAATCATTTACTGGCAATGGAGATTGTTAATTCTCTTTATGCAGCACTGCTTGCCATGCCTTATGAGAACAATGAAGAGGAAGGGGTAACCGTCTGCCTGTCTATGTTAAGAGGCCTGCATGATGCATTTGTATCAGAAGGTGAGATTCCAGAGATTGTAGATGATGGTTTTATGGAGATAGAGGGATTACAGGAAATGCTTGGGGAAGATATCATGCAGTTTGAAAGTGTACTGCAGGATGTGAGGATGGAATGTGAAGATACCATTTCCTGGATTATGGCAGATAAGATATTTAACAGTCTGGCTTTGATCTCAAAGCTTAATTCAAACAGTTTGTTTATCGACCTCGATAAGGAGGAAGGAAAAACACGACCTGCTGATGGTACTTACATAACAGCAAAACGGGATGAACTGGTTGGACTGCTTTCTGTTTTTTTTGAAAAACATCCCAAAGAAGTGAACCGTGCTGTTATGGCATCTCTATTTTCAAATATGCCGGTATTATTTAACTCCCAGCAGGAGATTAAAGAATATATTGAATATAGTTTAAACCATTGCAGTAACCAGAGTGAATTAATGGCATGTGCAAAGATTTTAGAAGAAATGATGGCGGAAGAGTAGTATACAGGGGCAGGTGGAAACGTGGATATCAGATTTCATGAAAAATTGTATAATGATGGTCTGTCCGATAGAAAGCTTGCTTCCATTCAAAAAAAGATAAAGAAAAAATCGCCAAAGCTGAATTTATTTCTTATCACACTGCCGGTGGGTAGACAGGGACTTTTGGAGGTTTACTGGTATCCGGAACTTTTACAACCCTTTTATCAGGAAATGGATGTGGAGGTTACTGTGGTTGGCGTTGCCTATACCAGAGAGGATGCTTTTTCATTGATTGAGGAAATTGTCAGAGATGCCGGAATTTGTGCAGGGCAGATTTCCATAGGAAGTTTTTTTGAGGAGAAAACATGATAGTATCCATATTAAAAATAATTGGAATTGTTTTTCTGGTTATTTTATTGATTATTATTTTCATATTGGGAGTGTTGCTGTTTGTCCCCATCCGGTATCGATTCGAGGGAACATATTTTGAGGAGCCGGATGGTGTGGTATATGTCCGTTTTGCTCCAGTGGGTCTTAAACTGGAATGCACTTTCCGAAATAAAAAGCTGCGGTATACCATGAAGCTTCTTGGGGGAGTGGTGATGACAAATACAGATGCAAAACTTTCCTGGATTGGACGAAGATTCTTTTCTTTCCGTGAAGAGGAAGATGATATCAAAACGGATCATATCAAAGCAGATGATATCAAAGCAGATCAAACTAAAGCAGATGATGCGCCGGAGGGAGTAATAGAAAATCCGAATATAGAAAATTTGCCGGACAGTGACAGGGAATATACTGCAGAGATAAAAAACCAAAAGTATCAAAAACAATCTTTTTGGCAAAAACAAAAGGCAACAGTTTCTTCTATCAAAGAAAAAACAAGACAGTTTATTAAAAAAATAAAACAAATTAACAATAAGAAGGAAGCATTGTTAAAAGTATATCATTCTAAGCGGTTTGAAGTGGCGAAGGAAGATATTAAGGTTTATGCAAAAGAACTGTTCCGGATTTTGAAACCGGATAAACTGGAAGGAAATGTTCATTTTGGAATGGATGATCCGGCAGTAACCGGTGAGATTCTTGGAGGTCTTGCTCTGATTCTGCCGTTATATCAGAATTATCTTACCATACGGCCGGATTTTGAAAAACAGTGTCTGGATGGCAGCCTTAAAGGAAATGGCAGGCTATATTTAATATCTGTTTTGAAACTGGCTTTAAAAATTGTATTTAACAAAAATTTTATAAAAGTAACAAAGAAAGTACAAACTATAATAGAAGCATAGGAGGGCTAAACAATGGCAAATGATTTTAACTCAACAGTAGGATCTTTATTTCAGGGAATGGATAAATTCCTGACAACAAAAACAGTAGTGGGTGACCCGACAACAGTAGGGGATACCATTATTCTGCCACTGGTGGACGTAAGTTTTGGTGTAGCGGCAGGTGCGTTTTCAAGTGATCAGAAAAATAATGGTGCAGGTGGTCTTGGAGGAAAGATGACAGCAAGTGCAGTTTTGGTTATCAAAGATAACCAGATTCGTCTTGTGAATGTTAAGAACCAGGATACCATCACAAAAGTTCTTGATATGGTTCCGGATCTGATTGA
Source organism: Lachnospiraceae bacterium (assembly GCA_051877755.1). Lineage (GTDB taxonomy): Bacteria > Bacillota > Clostridia > Lachnospirales > Lachnospiraceae > CAG-590. The sequence continues at coordinate 13,964 of JBJEJE010000123.1, forward strand.
CCGTTTCCAGAAAAAGGATGAAAAAGAGGAGTCCTCAAATGAGGTGGATAGTGCGGTTGCTGATATTTTAGATCAGGAATAAAAAAGTGTCACAAAAGAAGCAAAATCCGAATATACTGTTTTATAGCAGGTGTAGAAAGGCCAGGGAGGTTCTATGAAACGGGTATGGGGTTTTGCTTTTTTTTGGTTTAGTGTAGGGATGATTGTGGATTTCATTTTGACAGGATTCTGGAATTTTTTTGTGGTAGTGGCAGCTTTGATCATTGCATATATCTTGTTTTGCAGATGTTAAGATATATAACCTGCCTTTGGATGTATAGAAAAAATAAAAAGAGAACCTCTCAGTTCTCTTTTTGACCGTTATTACGATTAAGCTCTCTCTACTTTACCAGAACGTAAGCATGAAGTACAAACATAGATTCTCTTTGGTGTACCGTTCACGTTAGCTTTAACCTTCTTAATGTTTGATTTCCACATCTTGTTAGATCTTCTATGAGAATGGCTCACCTGAATTCCGAAATGAGCAGCTTTATCACATACTGAACACTTTGCCACGACTTGCACCTCCTTGAATATATTAACCTATCGGTTTGCAACACGTCAATTCTAACAGAAGTAGTATAAGAATGCAAGCACTAATTTAAAAAATATTTCTTTTTTTTAAATTTCGTGCTATGATAACAGTAATCCGGATATTCAATTATCAGAAAGCCAGATATTTGGACTTGCACCAATATCGTATGAATGGTATGATAATGAATACCATACAATATTTAAAGTGAAGAAAGCATGGAGGGATATGTATGAAGATAGAATTAGAAACAGGAAATGGCGATGTCATTATCGAAAGTGAAGTCATTGCACAATATGCAGGTCTTTCAGCGATTGAATGTTTTGGTATTGTTGGAATGGCAACTGTGAATATGAAAGATGGTTTTGTAAAGCTGCTTCGTGGAGACAGTGTGTCAAAGGGTGTTAATGTTACTGTCGGTGAGGATAATTCTATTGCTATTGATTTTCACATTATTGTGGCTTATGGAGTCAGCATTTCTACTGTGGCAGAGAATTTGATGTCCACAGTTCGTTATAAAGTGGAAGAATTTACTGGTATGCAGGTTGAAAATATCAACGTTTTTGTTGAAGGTGTACGGGTAATTGATTAGGAGGAACTATGAGTCAGAAAGTTAGTGTGGAAGCCAAAAGTCTTCAATATGGTTTTTTGGCAGGTGCAAAGAAGATTGAAGAAAAGAAAGAGTATATTAATGAGCTGAATGTTTTTCCGGTACCGGATGGAGATACAGGAACCAATATGACCCTTACCATTACATCAGCGGCAAAGGAGGTCGCGGCAATTAAGGATCCGACTTTTGCCAATGTGACAAAGGCAATGTCTACCGGTTCCCTGCGTGGAGCAAGAGGTAACTCCGGAGTTATTTTATCCCAGCTGATTCGTGGATTTTGTAAGGAATTAGAAGGAAAAGAAACAGCTACAATTGAAGATATTGCAAAGGCATTTAACCGTGCTGTGGCAACAGCTTATAAGGCAGTTATGAAACCGAAGGAAGGAACCATTCTTACGGTTGCAAAAGGACTTGCCGATAAGGCATCCGAGCTTAGTACCACAAAGAAGAATTTGTTGGAATTTGCAAGTGAAGTTTTAGTCTATGGAAGGGAAGTTTTGAACCAGACACCGGAGATGTTACCGGTTCTAAAAGAAGCTGGTGTGGTGGATTCTGGTGGAGAAGGTCTTATGACCATTTTAGAAGGTGCTTTTGATGCATTGGCTGGTAAGACCTCCTATGATTTTTCCAATGGATTTAATGCAGGTGCAGGAGAAGGAAAAACTGCTCCGGATGCGTCTGGACTTAAACTTACCAATTCTGCCGGAATTGACCGGAAGGAAATTGATACTTCTCATATCAAGTATGGTTATTGTACAGAATTTATTATTATGCTGGAGAATGAGTATAATAAGAAGATCGAAGAGGAATTCAAGTCATATCTGGAATCCATAGGAGATTCTCTGGTAGTGGTTTCTGATGATGAGATTGTAAAGGTACATGTGCATACCAATCATCCTGGTCTTGCTTTTGAAAGAGGTCTTACCTATGGATCTTTAACCAGTATGAAAGTGGATAATATGCGGGAAGAACACAGGGAAAAAGTAATCATGGAGGCAGAAAAGGCAGCGGCAGAGCAGGCAGCAGAGCGTGCCGCAGCCAAGAAGGCCGCTGAAGAGCCAATTGAAGATAAACGAAAGGAATATGGTTTTATTTCTGTTTCTGTTGGTGAGGGCATGAATGATATCTTTAAGGATCTGGGTGTGGATTACCTGATTGAGGGAGGCCAGACCATGAATCCAAGTACAGAAGATATGCTAAATGCTATTGATAAGGTAAATGCTAATACCATTTACATTCTTCCGAATAATAAGAATATTATTCTTGCAGCCAATCAGGCACAGTCGTTGACAGAGGATAAGGAAATAATCGTTGTTCCGTCCAAGACTGCCCCGCAGGGTGTTGCTGCTTTGATTGGTTTTGATCCGTCTAAGAGCGGTGAGGACAATTTGAAAGCAATGACTGAGGAGATGGGAAATGTTAAGACCGGTCAGGTTACTTATGCAGTGAGAGATACCAGTATTGATGGAAAGACGATTAATGCCGGAGACATAATGGGAATTGATGATGATGGCATCCAGGCGGTATCCACTGATTTGGTGACTGCGACAAAAGAATTGCTGTCCCAGATGGTAGATGAGGATTCTGAATTGATCAGTATCTATTATGGTGCAGACGTAAAGGAAGAGGATGCAAAGGAATTTGCAGCTTATGTAGAGGATACTTATGGTGACTGTGATGTAGAATTTAATTACGGCGGACAACCAATTTACTATTACATTCTTTCGGTTGAATAAAGAATATATATGGGGCTGTCGCATTAAGATAATTGCCTTTCTGAAATGTATTGCTTAATGCGGCAGCCTTTTTGTCTTTCTATTTCAATCTGAGTTTGGAGGAAATAATGAATATTCATGATACGATTGACAGTTTAAAGGGTGTGGGTCCCAAAACGGCTGCGTTGTTTGGAAAGTTAAAAGTACATACGATAGAGGATCTCATTAAGCTGTATCCCCGGACATATTTGAGCTATGATGAACCGGTGGATATTCAGGACGCAGAGATTGGGAATCGGGTTACCATAAGAGCATCTGTCCAGTCCTATGTGGATGTGAAGAAGGTGCGTAGTCTTACGTTGGTGACCTGTATGGTGAAAGACGGGACCGGAACTGTAAAACTCACATGGTATAATTCTCCTTTTTTAAAACAGGTTTTTCACATTGGACAGACATTTATCTTTGTAGGAACTTTGGCAATCCGCAATCATCAGCTTGTTATGGAACATCCGGAATACTATACATTACAGCAGTATGAAACTATGATTTCTTCCCTTCAGCCGGTTTATCCATTAACAGAAGGTTTGAGCAATAAAGTAGTAACAAAGGCGGTACGGGGTGCATTGTCTTTGATTCCGCAGGTGGAGGACAGGGTGCCGCAGCAGATTCAGAAAGAGTTTGCACTGATACCCCTTCAGAAAGCCATTATCGGGACGCATTTTCCAGAAAATGATACAGAACTTATGGATTGCAGGAACCGACTGGTATTCGATGAATTTTTCTGGTTTATTTTACATATGCGCTTGATGAAGGATCACACGGTAAAGGCAGAAAATCATTTTGTTATGGATAATTGGCATGAGGCAGAAGATTTTATGGAAAAACTGCCATTTGACATGACCAAGGGACAGCGGGCTGCGGTAGAAGAAATCAGAATGGATATGTCCGGCTCTACAGTGATGAACCGTTTGATACAGGGTGATGTGGGTTCCGGTAAGACAGTAGTTGCAGAGATTGCGTTGCTGGCAGCTGTAAAAAATGGTTATCAGGGGGCATTTATGGCACCGACAGAAGTACTGGCAGCCCAGCATTATGAAGGGGTAACAAAGGATCTGGCACCATATGGTGTGCGGACCGCATTGCTGTGTGGTTCCACAAAGTTATCAGAGAAACGTAAAATATATGAAGCATTGGCAAATGGAGAAATCGATGTGATAATCGGAACCCATGCATTGATTCAGGAAAAAGTAGTCTATAATAATCTCGCATTGGTGATTACGGATGAACAGCACCGGTTTGGAGTTAGACAGAGGGCGAGACTTTCTGAAAAGGGAAACGAACCCCATGTTTTAGTTATGAGTGCCACTCCGATTCCCAGAACCCTGGCGATTATCATGTATGGAGATCTGGATATTTCCGTTATGAAGGATATGCCGGCATCCAGAAAGCCAATCCGGAATTGTGTGGTGGGTCCCAAGTATCGTCCGACGGCATATAAATTCATGTTAGAGCAGATTCGTGCGGGACACCAGATTTATATAATTTGTCCTATGGTGGAGGCAAGTGAGAATGTGGAGGCAGAAAATGTGATTGAATATCAGGAAAGTCTGCTGGATATTTTTCCAAAAGAGGTACGGATTTCTTATCTTCATGGCAAGATGCCTCCGGAAGAGAAGAATTCCATTATGCGGGAGTTCGCGGAGAAAAAGATAGACATTCTGGTATCGACTACGGTTATCGAGGTGGGAATCAATAATCCAAATGCTACAGTGATGATGATAGAAAATGCAGAAAAGTTCGGACTTGCCCAGCTGCATCAGTTACGGGGACGGGTTGGAAGAGGAGATGCCCAGTCCTATTGCATCATGCTTTGTGGAACAGAGCGGAAAGAGGCAATGGACCGTCTGAATATACTGAATACGTCCAATGATGGATTTTATATTGCCAATGAGGATCTGAAGCTTCGTGGTCCGGGAGATTTTTTTGGAGTACGGCAAAGCGGAGATATGATATTTCAGCTTGGAGATATTTATAACAATGCAGATATGTTGAAAATGGCAAATGATGCAGTGGCTTTTTTGGAAAAAAAAGGATATCCGTTAGATGCACTGGCTGCAGATAATGAGATGTATAATATACAATTATAAAGATGAGAAAGCATCCGGTTCAAAAATAATTCTGAACCGGATGTTTTCCTGCTGTTAGACGCATTTAAGAAAGCTGTTTTACTTTCCGCTCATTTCACGTTCCTGTGCCTCAATCATTTTTTTGACCATATAGCCGCCTACGGAACCATTCTGATAAGAAGTAAGGTCACCATTGTAACCGTTCTTAAGAGGAACACCGATTTCATTTGCAACCTCATACTTAAACTTGTCTAATGCACCCTGTGCTTCCTTTTTCGTTCTGCTACTCATGACATTTGCCTCCTTTTCATGATGTGTCTATATAAAACAACATTTTCATGTTGTAAGAATAGTATTTGGATTTCAGAGAAAAATAAACTAGAAAGTCTTTTCAAGAATTGAAAAATATAGAAAAATTTTGTATACTTTATATGTGTTTATATTAAAATGGAAACGGGGATTATGGAATGATGAATAAATTTTATAAAAATGTACTGGCAATATGTATGGTTACAGCTTTGATGCTTGGGAATTATGGCTGTGGCAGCAAAGATGATCAGGGTAAAACAACTAGGGAGCAGACTGCAGTCAGTGAAGCAGCAGTAGAATCTACACAGGCTGAAACACAGGTGGAAAAACCAGAGGAAAGCAATTATGTGATTACCCTAGACAGCAATAACAGCTGGGAAAGCAACGGAATGACCTGTGCACAGTTTGATGGTGTGATTAAGAACCAGTCGCAGGAAATAGGAAAAGACTGGAGTATCCGGATTGCTGTGCCGGAAAATGCCAAACTTGAAAATGGATGGAATGGTACATATGAGCTGAACGGAACCGAGCTTACGATTACACCGGTTGATTATAATACGGAGATTGCAGCCGGTAGTGAGATTACGTTTGGTTTCATTTTAGATACCCAAGAAGCTTTTACACCGGAGAATGTTATTTTATCCATTGGAGGTGCAGAATATGCTCTCGGAGCAGAAACTGCTGATAAAGCTTCTGATACAGCAGATAAAGCGGAGGATACCGAATCTGACTCTCAGCCGGAGGATGCCGGGGATGTGGCAGAAAAAGATACTTCCGGAACACCGGTTGCCAATCATGGGGAACTGTCTGTGAAAGGAACGGATATTGTGGATAAGGATGGAAAGATATTTCAGCTTAAAGGTGTATCTACCCATGGAATCAACTGGTTTCCGGATTATGTGAATAAAGATGCGTTTGCAAGTCTGGCTTCTTATGGTGTGAATGCAATCCGTCTTGCCATGTATACAGCCGATTATAACGGATATTGCAGCGGTGGCAATCAGAAGGAGTTAGAAGCACTGATTGATACCGGCGTGCAGGCATGCAGCGACCTTGGATTATATGTGATCATTGACTGGCATATATTAAATGACAATGATCCGAACCAGAACAAAGAGACAGCTAAGACATTTTTTGATACGATGTCAAAGAAATATGCAGGATATAACAATGTGATTTATGAAATTTGTAATGAGCCAAATGGAGGAACAACCTGGGAAAATGTAAAGGCATACAGCGAGGAAGTAATTCCTGTGATTCGACAAAATGATAATAATGCATTAATCATTGTTGGCACACCTAACTGGTCTCAGGATGTGGATATAGCATCCGGTAATCCGATAACCGGGCAGGAGAACATTCTATATGCAGTGCATTTCTATGCATCTACCCATAAAGAAGATATCCGTAATAAGGTTAAGACAGCCAGAAAGAATGGTCTGCCTGTAATTGTTAGCGAATGCAGTATCTGTGAGGCATCCGGAAATGGTTCCATTAATTATGAGGAAGCACAAGACTGGATGGAACTGATCAAGGAATACCATTTAAGCTTTTTTGCATGGAATCTGAGTAATAAGGATGAACAGTCTTCTCTGCTCAAATCCTCTGTTACCAAGACGAAGGATTTTACAAAGGATGATTTCTCTGAAACAGGGATCTGGTTTATGGAGCAGTTTGAAAAATAGTGATATTGACAATTTGCACATTTTTTTGGAATTTTACGTCGACTTTTTATGTAAACTAGGGAAAATTATAAGAAACGTCGTAAAGTATTGACAAATCGAGGTTTTTTTATAAAATAGAGTAGGAGTTATAACATGAGAGTAATTGCAGGTAAGGCGAGAAGACTACAGCTAAAGGCACCAGCCGGAATGGATACAAGACCGACTACAGACCGTATTAAAGAAACATTGTTTAATATGATTCAGGACGAGTTGTATGACATCTTTTTTTTAGATTTATTTAGTGGAAGCGGAGCAATTGGAATTGAGGCATTGAGCAGAGGTGCAAAGAAAGCCTGGTTTGTGGAACAGAACCGGAATGCGGCAGAAATCATTCAGGAGAATCTAAGGGTTACCCATTTAGAACAGCAGGCGGAGGTTATGAACTGTACTGCGATATCTGCGGTATCCATGCTGCAGGGGAGGGAACGTTTTCACGTTGTATTTATGGATCCCCCTTATGGAAAGGGTCTGGAAAAAGAGGTACTAAAGCATCCTGCATTTTATCAGATATTGGAAGATCGGGCTCTGGTCATTATAGAGGCAGATTTAGAAACGGATATTTCTGAAGAAGAAGTACCGGGATTCCGGATTTTAAAAGAAAAAATATACAAGACCAATAAACACATTTTTTTAGAGAAAAAATAAAAGAAACGAGGATAAAAGATTGAGTAAGGCAATTTATCCGGGCAGCTTTGATCCGGTAACATTTGGCCATTTAGATATCATTAAACGGTCAGCAGAGATGTTTGATGAGGTAGTAGTAGGTGTTTTGAACAATAACGCCAAGAATCCGTTGTTTTCCACAAAAGAGCGGAAAGAGATGTTAGAAGAGGTTACCAAAGAGTTTGATAATGTTACCATTATCAGCTTTGACGGTTTGTTGATTGACTTTATGAAGCAGAATGATATTTCTGTAATTGTAAGAGGTCTTCGGGCGATTACGGATTTTGACTATGAATTACAGATAGCACAGAGTAACCGCAAGGTAAGTAAAGAGACGATTGATACGGTATTTCTGACAACCAGTATTGACTATGCCTATTTAAGCTCCAGCATTGTCAGGGAATATGCAAGCTATGGTACGGACGTATCTGATTTTGTACCGGAGTTTGTGGTAAAGAGGCTGGAAGATCGTTTTCAGAAATAAAGGCAAAGCAAAAGATATTGAAGGAGGAAAAGAAAGTGGCAAGGAAAAGTATTGAAGATGTAATGAATGAAATTGAGGATTTTTTAAATAGCTGTAAAACTACAGCATTGTCATCGAATAAAGTGGTCGTGCCAAGAGATGAATTTGATGAGCTTTTTGGTGACCTGAAAGTAAAGATTCCGGCAGAGATTGACCGTTGCAAAAAGATTATGCGTAATAAAGAAGCTATCCTGATGGATGCAAGAAAGACTGCAGATGGTATTATTGCGGAGGCTTCAGCTAAGGCAGACCAGATGGTTTCTGAAACTGAGGTTATGAACCAGGCAAATCAGAAAGCTTATGAGACAGTAGAAATGGCACGTGTCCAGGCAAATGATATTCTTGCCCAGGCAGTGGCTGAAGCAAATGAAATCCGTCTCGGTTCTATGCAGTATACCAATGATATTATGACAGGAATCCGTAATTATGTAGAGGCTACCATGGAGGCAGAGCGTGCGAATTACGAGAATCTGATTGCAGCATTGAATAATGATTATATGATTGCCAATGCCAATTTAGAAGAAATTCAGAATCAGATTGTGGAGTTTACCGGGGATCCGAATAGTGTAAAAAAGGCACCACAGCTAAAGACCGCAGCAAATGGCAAGGCAGTTCCTGCATCGCCAAAGGCAAAACAGAGCATGGTTCAGAAGGTGAAACAGGCAGTCGGTGCAAAGGAAGAAAAGCCGGAAACAAAGCAGGATACAAAACCACCTGTTAATATACCGGACTTCATCACAAGCGGGGAGAAGGTTGTACCAAATGAAACCCCATTAGAGCCAAATGTAAATGTAAACAGACAACCGCAGGCAGATGCAGAAAAGACTCCTGCAGCAGAACAGGCTGAGGCTGTTCAAAAGACGGCTGCTTTAGATGTGAATGAAACAGCAGCAGCTTCCGAAATATCAGGAAACAGTATGGCAGCAGGGAATAATTCTGTATCAGAAATAGATGGAGATAGTGTGCAGGGCGATGGTTCCGCACCCAAAAAAGTCAAAAAGAAAATTGTAAAAAAGAGAAATCCGGTTCTGCATACACCGCAGACCGCACAGGAAACGGTTGCCAAGACATTAGAAGCAGCTGCAGCAGCAAAGGTGGACAAGACCGTGTATAAGGCAAATGGTGAACAGGCAAGAGAGATTCCACCGATGGAGGGGCGTGTAAAAAGAGGACCACGTGTAGGCCGTGGTATGGTAGAAGGTTATGCAAAGCCTGAGGATGACGTGTTTGAGATTGAGACAGAAGACTTTGAAAACAGTGGAGCACCTGCAAAATCTATGGGTGTCGTAGATGATTTTTCCATGGAAGAGAAATTTTAAGCTGGTTTATACCGGTATAATTTAAAAAAGTGTTAGATATAACCAGATAAAGATAAAAGTACCTGTGGACAATACTATTTTGTCCAGCAGGTATTTTTTTATGGAGGCTTCCGGATATTCTAAAACTCCTTTTATCTGGAATGCACTGCAAAGTCCTCCGAAGGCAGATAAGGCTCCAAGAAGAGCAATATGGATGGTTTCCGGCATGGAGATGCTGTTTAACAGATTAAGACCTGTGGTAATTTCAAAAAAGGACAGGATTATCTTAAGGAGAGGATGTTTGCAAAATGGAAGCAAAATAACCAGCAGGATAGAAAAAATAATGACATACATTCCAATCATCACCATAATCTGTGTGGCATGAAGAAATGTATCTACAATACACAATTTTCGGGACGTGGTTGTACAGATTGATGTGTTGTCCGAAAGGGGTTTTCTGCCTCGGATACCGTATAGAAGGATAACCGGGAGATAAATGCTGATCAAAAAAACAGAGAGAGGAAGGCGTCCTTTCAGGATATGGACGTGGACATAGCCAATTAGAAACATGGGGCTTGCCTGACTTGACAGGGACAAAATGCGGTTTGCCTGGGTGGTTGTCAGATATTTATTTTTTACAAAGTCATTAATGATCTTACCACCAAGGGGATAGCCGCATAGATTTCCTAAAATGACAGCCATAAATTCATAAATCCGCCCGGATATATATTTGCGAAAATAGTAGGCTGCAGCTTCATATGCATTGGTTTCTGAAAGTGCATTTGTCACAAGGATAAATGGAAGCAGAGAAGGAATTAATGTCTGATACCAGAGAAGCAATCCTTTTTGGGTTCCCAGCATGGTTTCATTGTGGAAAAACAAAAGTAAAAATAACAGGGTAATCATAACCGCAAATCTTTTCATGGCAGTTCCCCAAATGACCTTGTTTTATTTTATGTCAAAGCTTCTTAATTATGACAGACTGTTCATATTCAGATGGCATGGACAGGTTGTATTTGTTATAGAAAGCCTGTTTGTACAGGTGGCTTGCCCAAAGCTCCTTCTGGAAAGAAGACAGTGCCGGACCGGATAAAGTATCTTTGGCATCTGCAACTTTATTAATCAGAGGAACCGTGCATGTTGTCCGCATTTCTTTTAATATAAAAGAGGAGTCCTCGCAAAACCCCAAAAGCCGGAGATAGGTGATATAGTTGTCAGACTTTGCCTTTTCCATATCCTCTTTTTTTCGTTGTAACACAATATTTAACAGCGCACGTCTGGTGCGGGATACTGTGGAGTGTTTGCCGGACAGATTTTCAAGCAGGGTATCCATATCATAGGAAAACTGCGATATATCGGATAACCGGTTTGCTAAAGCTTCTGTTACTTCATAATATTCCTCAAAGGAAGTATCCTGTCTTAAAAGAGCATACTGCAAAAACGGATAAATATCTGATAAAAATAGAGGTTTTGCAAATTCAGATGATGCAAGACAGCGAAAGGCAGGTGCGGGAATGAAATTGTGTAGTTTATTAGAATAGTCCGATGTATTTATTTTTATCTCATTACGCAGGGCGGAAGCGGAACATACGGACTGGTCCAGAACCATGTCATGATATCCGGCGCCTTGGCGCTTTATGATATGTGGAGTGATATCAAGTTGATATTTACGGATTGCCTTTAAATATTCAATGGCAAGAATATTATTTGGCTGTTTTAATATATCTGTGCATCGCGGGTCATCTAAACAGGCACTTAATGAAAGGGAGCGTGCCTTTGGAAAGGAAAGACCGGATTTAAGATGCTGTTTTAAAAGCAGGCGGTATTCTTCCGGTTCAGTAAGAAGAAAGTCAGCAATTTCCCAAAATAAATCAATATCATCACATTCTGCACCGAAACAGACTGTGTCAACGGCTCCGGTGGCAGCAAGTGCCAGAATGGAGGCAGAAGCAAAATGCTCTGCACTGGAGGCTGCAAAAAGACCGGGAAGTTCCAATACAATATCCGCACCACAGCTTAAGGCACATTCTGCACGCAGATGCTTTTGAAAAATGGCAGGCTCTCCCCGCTGTACATAATCTCCGCTCATGACAACCAGGATTTTTTTATCTGGAAAATGAGCTCTCGCTGTCTGTATCTGATAATAGTGCCCATTATGAAAAGGGTTGTATTCTGCAATGATTCCTAGATGCTTCATACTAAATCTCCGTTTATCTCTTTTTTGTTTCAGTATACTATATTTTATCCCAAAAGACATTATTTTCTTTACAATTATATAAGAAAATGTTATATTAAGCATATCTTTTTTATTTCAAATTTCAATATTTTCCCGCACTTACATTTTTTTATCGAAAATACATTCGATTTTTGTTGACAAGTGAAGAAGAATATATTAGTATTAAGAAAACGAACAAATGTTCATGGAGGTTATGAGAATGGCAAACGAAGAGAAGTTAAGAGCATTAGATGCAGCACTTGCAAATATTGAGAAGCAGTTTGGTAAAGGAACTGTTATGAAGCTGGGAGATACAGCGGCGAATATGAATGTGGAGGCAATTCCTACCGGTTCTTTAAGTCTTGATCTGGCACTGGGAATTGGAGGAGTGCCGAAGGGGAGAATTATAGAGATATATGGACCGGAGTCCAGTGGTAAGACGACAGTTGCCTTACATATTGTTGCAGAGGTACAGAAGAATGGAGGAATTGCGGGATTTATTGATGCTGAGCATGCTTTAGATCCTGTTTATGCTGGGAACATCGGTGTGGATATCAACAATTTGTATATATCACAGCCAGATAATGGAGAACAGGCATTAGAGATTACAGAGACAATGGTACGTTCTGGTGCAGTGGATGTTATCATTGTGGATTCTGTTGCTGCACTTGTTCCGAAGGCAGAGATTGACGGAGAGATGGGAGATGCCCATGTGGGATTACAGGCAAGATTAATGTCCCAGGCACTTCGTAAATTAACAGCAGTAATCAGCAAGTCCAACTGTGTGGTTATTTTTATCAACCAGCTTCGTGAGAAGGTTGGTGTTATGTTTGGTAATCCGGAAACTACAACCGGTGGCCGGGCACTTAAGTTTTATTCCTCTGTCCGTCTTGATGTAAGAAGGATTGAGACTTTGAAGCAGAATGGTGAGGTGATTGGTAACAGGACAAGAGTGAAGGTGGTAAAGAATAAAGTGGCACCACCATTCCGGGAAGCAGAGTTTGACATTATGTTTGGTAAGGGAATCTCTAAAGAGGGAGATATTCTGGATCTGGCAGTGAGAGAGAATATTATCAATAAGTCTGGTGCATGGTTCTCCTATAATGGGGAGAAGATTGGACAGGGACGTGAGAATGCTAAGATTTTCTTACAGGATAATCCGGAAATAGCATTGGAAGTAGAGAATAAGGTGCGTGCCAGCGCAGGTCTGATGGATATGGATGAGTCTGTTGCGGCAACATCGGTTTCTGTACCTGAGGATGATGAATAATGTATATTACCGGTATTGAACAGGATAAAGGAAAGCGGTATAAAGTATTTGGCGATGGAGAATATTTGTTTTCTCTTTATGGTAAGGAATTAAAGAGGTACCATATTGAGGAGATGGCGGAATTAGAGGATACTGTCATACAACAGATTTTAGAGGAAGTAATTTATAAGCGGGCAAAAGAACGGGCATTATATCTTATAGAAAAACGTCCATATTCTGTTTTTATGTTGCACAATAAGCTGAAAGATAACGGCTATCCGGAGTATATCATCTGTGAAGTGATATCCTTTTTGGAACAGTATCATTATCTGGATGATTCAGAGTATGTCAGCATGTATGTGAATAGCTATTCCGGGAAGAAAAGCAAACGTCAGATTACCTATGATTTACTGCAAAAGGGAATATCAAAGGATATAATTGCGGCCTATTTTGATGATGTTGACTATTCGGAACAGGCTTGTTTTGACCGGCAGTTTGAACGATATAGTTCCGGAAAGAATTTGGCGGACTGGTCGGTAAGACAGAAAGTTTTTCGATATTTTTACGGAAAGGGATTTCCTTGTTCCATGATTGAAGAAGCTTTGAACAAGCAGAACATATAGGAATAAGAAACGGATATTTTTGTCTGCCAGGTAACAAATTGAATGATTTTTTTATAAATTTCTTTCTTTTACTTGACATAATGCACAAAAACAGATAAACTTTAACTGTTGTACTTATGTTAAGTACTTCGATAATTTAATAAGGAGGTGCTCCTGTGGAAACAAGCTATTTTATTGTTTTTGCTATTATTTTAATCGTAGCTGTAGTCGTTTCCATTTTTCTTACTCTTACATATCGTAAGAATGTAGTAGAGAAGAAGAATGCAGATGCAGAAGACAGAGCGAGAGAGATTATAGATGAAGCTGTAAAGAATGCTGAGGCTAAGAAAAAGGAAATTCTCCTAGAGGCAAAGGAAGAGTCAATTAAGACTAAGAATGATCTTGATAAAGAGATTAAAGACCGCCGCAACGAAGTGCAGAGAATGGAAAAGCGTCTGCTTTCCCGTGAAGAGAATCTGGACCGTAAGACGGAAGCTATCGAGAAGAAAGAAGCAAACCTTGCATCTAGAGAACAATCTTTAGAAAAGCAGAAGGCAAACGTAGAAGAGCTTGAAGCAAAGAAATTACAGGAACTGGAGAGAATCTCTGGATTAACCTCTGAACAAGCAAAAGAATATTTATTAAAGACTGTTGAAGATGAAGTAAAACATGAAACCGCAGTTCTAGTTAAAGAAATGGAAACTAGAGCAAAAGAAGAAGCAGGTAAAAAGGCAAAGGAATATGTCGTTACAGCAATTCAGAAATGTGCTGTCGATCATGTTGCCGAGACTACAATTTCTTTAGTACAATTGCCGAATGATGAGATGAAAGGCAGAATTATTGGTCGTGAAGGTCGTAATATCCGTACCCTAGAGACAATGACAGGTGTAGATTTGATTATTGATGATACACCGGAAGCAGTGATTTTATCTAGTTTTGATCCGGTAAGAAGAGAAGTGGCAAGAATTGCCCTTGAGAAATTAATCCTGGATGGCAGAATTCATCCAGCAAGAATTGAAGAAATGGTAGAAAAAGCGCAGAAAGAAGTAGAGCAGATGATGCGTGAGGAAGGCGAGAACGCTACCTTTGAGGTAGGTGTTCAGGGAATTCATCCTGAGCTGGTTCGTTTACTTGGTAAGATGAAGTTTAGGACAAGTTATGGACAGAACGCATTGAAGCATTCAATGGAAGTGGCACAATTAAGTGGTTTGTTGGCTGCTGAGGTTGGTGTGGATGTTCGCTTAGCTAAGCGTGCAGGTCTTTTACATGATATTGGTAAATCTGTGGATCATGAAATGGAAGGCTCTCATATTCAGATTGGTGTGGACTTATGTAGAAAATATAAAGAATCTGCAATTGTTGTTAATGCAGTGGAAGCTCACCATGGCGATGTAGAACCGGAATCTTTGATTGCATGTATTGTACAGGCTGCAGACACGATTTCTGCTGCTCGTCCAGGTGCAAGACGTGAGACATTGGAAACATACACCACAAGATTAAAGCAATTAGAAGATATTGCGAATGGTTTTAAGGGTGTTGATAAAACTTTTGCTATTCAGGCAGGTAGAGAGATTCGTATTATGGTAGTTCCAGAACAGGTAAGCGATGCCGACATGGTACTTTTGGCAAGAGATATTTCAAAACGGATTGAGGATGAATTGAAGTATCCAGGTCAGATTAAGGTTAATGTAATCCGAGAGTCCCGTGTAACGGATTATGCAAAATAGAGATTTTGCTTTGATACGAATTCAGAGTCCGAAATATTGTGTTTCGGGCTCTTTTTTTGTACATGAATTAGGGAATGTTATCATATACTTTACTGTGGAAGTCCGGGTATCTGTTCTTAAATATAAAGATGAACGGATTTTTATAGTATGAATATGAGGTATTACTGATGCATCCGCAAAATGAAAATTCAAAAAATGCATATTACACTTATCTGCCTGTATTGCTGGGCATGTTTTTTGGATGCCTTATTTTTTTGTTAATTTGTCAAGACAGTAAATTGCAAATAATGGATCTGGGGCTGGAAGATTATAGGATTAGTGCAGTGATGAATCTGCCAGTATGGAAAATGACATTATATGTTTTGAAGCGAAGACTGGGGCAGTGGGTATGTTTTTTTGCCTTTTGGTATTTGTTTTCCTATTCCATTTCTGCATTTTGTTTTAATACATGTTTCGGACTGTACTATGGCATGGTAATGTGTGATCTTTTTATTAAATTTGGATGGAAAGGAACGGTTTATGGCATAGCCTGCTTTTTCCCTCATTATATTCTCTTTTTTCTGGCAATATGGCTATTAGGAAAATGGTTTTACAGGACGGATGTATGGAGGAATATATCTTATGGAAATGTTAATAAGTTACAATATTTTGTTAAAATTTTTGTAATTTTTTTTCTGATTTTTGCTGCAATATTTTGGGAAATTAAATTTCAAAAAAATATTTTAAATTTTTTTTACCAATATCTAGTATGAGAATATTATGTAAATACCCGATTTGGTGGAAAACCCCTAAAATCAAGGAGAAACAGCGATTTTTGTAAAAAATATTGATTGATTTTATGTAAATTAAACATTATAATAGAGTTAATGATTACGTGAAATAAGGGGTTAGAGAATGCTACAAAGGATTAATGAGTTCGTGGATTATTTAACAAATGTGAAACGGGCAAGTAAAAATACAATTGCATCATATAAAAGGGATTTGGTAAAACTTAACAATTTTTTAACAGATTCAGGCTGTACAGAGATTGATAAGATTACCAGTACGAATTTGAATGCGTATGTGTTGATGATTGAAAAGCAGGGAATGTCTACGGCAACCGTTTCCAGAAATATTGCATCCATCAAGGCATTCTTTTTATATTTGTTAAAACAGGGATTCATATCAGAGGATCCAAGCGAAACATTAAAACCTCCAAAGATTGAAAAAAAGGCACCTGTGATTCTGACTATTGAGGAAGTAAATCTTTTGTTAGAGCAACCCAATGGTACTGCACCTAAGGATATCCGGGATAAAGCCATGCTGGAGCTTTTATATGCCACAGGAATGCGTGTGTCTGAACTGATTAACCTAAAGGTGAAAGATGTGAATCTGTCTATGAATTATCTGCAATGTCATGATGGCAACAAAGAAAGGATAATTCCATTTACAAACGAAACAAGGGAAGCTTTGGAAAATTATATCCATAATGCAAGGGATGTAATGTGCAAGAGTGAGCAGGAATACCTATTTACAAATTGCCAGGGGTCGCCAATGACACGTCAGGGCTTTTGGAAGATTATTAAATATTATTCTGCAAAGGCAGGAATCAAGAAGGATATTACGCCGCATACAATACGGCATTCCTTCGCAATGCATTTGGTAAGTAATGGTGCAGATTTGAAATCCGTACAGGAGATGTTAGGTCATTCGGATATTTCTACTACACAAATATATGCAAAGGCCAATGCGAATACAAAACTGAAAGAAGTTTATGAGAAGGCTCATCCAAGAGCACATGTATCTTAGAAGGCTTGTGAAAAATATATGAATTATTTGTATCTTATATGATTTTATTGTATAATCATATAAGTATGTAAAAAGGACTGTGTTACATACATGGTCCTTTTTGTTAGATTATGAGGTGATGAGATGAAAGAATATCATATTGAAACAAATTGTGTACAGGCAGGTTATAATCCGAAGAGTGGAGAGCCAAGGGTTGCTCCGATTGCACAGAGTACCACTTACTATTACGAAAAAGGAGAAGATGTTGCCAAGCTTTTTGATTTAGAGCCGGGGTATATGTATACCCGTTTAGGAAATCCAACATTTGATGTGGTACAGCAAAAAATTGCTGCATTAGAGGGTGGTGTTGGAGCATTGTTGACGTCATCCGGACAGGCAGCAACTACTTTGGCAATTTTGAATGTATGCAGTGCAGGAGATCATATTGTTGCAATCAATGCATTATATGGCGGCTCCATCAATTTGTTAGGTGTTACGTTCAAACGGATGGGAATTGATACCACTTTCGTTAATACAGATATTACAGAGGAAGAACTTCGAAAAGAAATCAAAGAGAATACCAAAGTAATTTTTATCGAAACATTAACGAATCCCGGACTGGAGATTCCGGATATTGAAATGTTTGTCAGGGTGGCACATGATAATGGGATTATCGTAATATGCGATAATACCTTTGCTACACCAATACTTTGCAGACCGTTTGAGTATGGAGTGGATGTCATTGTACATTCCACATCGAAATATATGGATGGACATGCAGTGTCTCTGGGAGGCTGTATTGTGGATTCCGGTAATACAAACTGGGATACCGGTAAATATCCGGGACTTACCACACCGGATGAATCATACCATGGTGTTACCTATACAAAGGATTTTGGACGGAGTGCATATATTGTAAAGGCAAATGCACAGCTTATGAGAGATTTGGGTTCAACGCCAAGCCCGTTGAATGTATTTTTGTTAAATCTTGGTTTGGAAAGTCTGCATGTAAGGGTGGAGCGGCATTCAGAAAATGCTCTGAAAGCGGCACAGTATTTAGAGGCACATGATAAAGTTACCTGGGTTAATTATCCGGGACTTCCAGGAAATAAATATTATAATATGGCTCAGAAATATATGCCGAAAGGAACTTCCGGTGTGATTTCATTTGGTGTGACAGGTGGAAAAGAAGCAGCCATGAAGGTGATGGACAGCCTGAAACTTGCCTCAATCGTAGTGCATGTAGCAGATGCAAGAACCTCGATTCTTCATCCGGCAAGCACAACCCACAGACAGCTTACGGATCAGCAGTTAAAGGATGCTGGTATTTTACCGGAACTTTTGAGATTTTCTGTGGGCATTGAGAATATTGATGATATTATTGCAGATTTGGATCAGGCATTGAGTCAGATATAAGTTGGATTATACGGATCGTCTGGAGATAACATAGATGCTGGAGGGTATTATGATAGAGGTAAAGAATCTGAAAATGGCATATGGTGCGAATGAAGTATTAAAGGGAATATCTTTTGAGATTAAGAAGGGCAGAACCGTTGGGCTGTTAGGGGTAAATGGTGCTGGAAAATCTACGACCATGAATCTTCTTACCGGATATATGGCACCAACAGAAGGGGAAATTCATATATGTCAGAAAGATATGGTAAAACATCCTCGGGAAGCCAAAAAATTTATTGGATATTTACCGGAAATCCCTCCTTTGTATAAGGATATGAAGGTGGAAGAGTATCTTTTGTTTGCTGCGGATATAAAGGGAATAAAAGATAAAAAGCAGGAGGTAGACCGGCTGCTCGCTTTGCTTGATATGGAAGATAAGAGATTTGAGTTCATTAAAAAGCTGTCAAAAGGATATGGTCAGCGTGTAGGTTTTGCACAGGCATTGATTGGAAATCCACCGGTTTTGATTCTGGATGAACCTTTGGTAGGCTTAGATCCTTCTGAGGCAAAGAAGACAAGGGAACTGATCAAAAGTCTTAAGGAGGATCATGCCATTATCATTAGTTCTCATATCCTGTCAGAAATAGATGAACTATGCAATGAACTTCTGATGTTAAAGAATGGTGAATTAGTGCTTGATAATTCAACCATTCAGGCAAAGAGAAGAAACAGTAGAAAACAATACCGGCTTACAATTAAAGGAGAGAGAAAAAGGATTGAGGAAGCCCTTGCTAAATATGATGGTATTCAGGACATCCAGTATGTTAAGGAGACAGAACCGGGGGTTTATGAATATCTGGGAAGTGCCAGAAATGCAAGGGATATCAGAGATAGTATTTTCTCTTATCTGGTGAGTAAGAAATTCCATGTATATGGCATCAACAAGATAGAATCTTCTCTGGAAGATGTATTTTTAGAAGTAAACAGCAAGGAGGAGCAGTAAATGACAGCGATTTTAAAAAAAGAATTAAAAACATATTTTACCTCATTCTTTGCCTATTTCTATTATGCATTATTTTTCCTTGTATTAGGGGTTTGTTTTGTGGTAAATTGTCTTTCTACTTATAGTACCCAGTTTGGCTATTATGTATTGAGTAAAGGATTTTTTGTGATTGCAGCAGTGATTCCGCTTTGCACAATGGGGTTGTTTGCCCAGGAAAAGCGTTCTAAAACGGATCAGATGCTGTTTACGGCTCCGGTATCTATATTTTCTATTTTGCTTGGAAAATATCTGGCAACGTTTCTTTTTCTGTTTTTACCGGTAGCATTATCCTGTATATATCCGGTATTGATTGCAGGACAGGGGGAGATGAGTGTCCGCTTTTTAATGGGGGTTTACATTGCTATTGTTTTAGTTGGAATGTCATTGCTTTCCCTTGGAATGTTCATTTCTTCTATGACATCCAGTGTGGTGCTGGCGGCAATTATCACATATGGTCTTTATGCAGTGGTTCTTCTTGGGAGGATTTTGGAGAGTGTTGTAAGTGCAGATGGGTTATATTATTTTTTGCATAATTTTTCCATTTATAATAAATATAATGACATGGTTTCCGGAATTGTCCGGAGTGGAGATATTGCATATCTTTTACTGTTGAGTGCAGGATTTTTCGTACTTACATGGCTCAGGCTGGACCATCAGAGAATTGGTAATAAAGTTTTTGCAGCTAAAACCGTTCTTCTAGTGGCATGTGTGTGTGTGTTAAGTGGGATTTTCTTTCATTGTACCAGGGTATATGACTTTACTTCGGAACAGCTTCTTACATTGTCAGATGAGACAAAAGAGGTTGTAAAAAATGTGGAGAAACAGACGGATATTTATTATATGGGTGAGAGAAGCCGTGCAAATGCAACTTATCAGGAATTATTCCAGGAATATAAACGGCTAAATGATAATATACAGATACATTATAAGAATGTAGAAACGGATCTTGCATTTCGTCAGCAATATTTAGGAAATGTTTCTGCTGTTACGGAAACAAGTATATTAGTTGTCTGTGGTGATAAGTATATTTATCTGGATTCTGCGGATTATGTTGCCTCGATTCAGACATCAAAGTATTCTTACAAAAACATATTAGAGATTGAAAATCAGCTGACTAGCGCTATTTATTATACGAATTCAGAGGATACCAGCAAAATCTGCTATATAACCGGTCATGGGGAAGAAAATCTGACCAGTGGATTTCATAATCTTTTAATGATGAACAGCTATGATTTGGACGAACTGAATCTGGCAGAATCTTTATCGTCCATTGAAGCAAATTTTCCGGAATCCTGTCTGGCAGTGCTGCTCAATGCTCCTCAGACTGACTATTCAGATGATGAGATAAAGGCCTTAAAACAATATATGGAGGATGGCGGTAAGCTGTTCGTGACGATTGATCCGCTGAATGAGGAATTGGATAATTTGTATGCTTTTCTTGCAGATTATGGATTTGATATCGAACAGGGTGTTATTATAGAAGGGGAAGAAACCAATTATGCCTATGACACGGCTTATTATATTATACCAAAGATACAGAAAAATGAGATTACCAATCCTTTGATTGAAAATAACCTTCATGTTCTGACTATGACCAGCAAAGGAATTAAAAAGAATGGAGAAGCAAATGGTTATAGCTGTACGGATCTTCTTACCACCAGTGGAAGAGCTTTTTCGAAGGTTTCAGACTTTGAGAATGCGACTACAAAAGGAGAAAATGATATTAGTGGACCATTTAGTGTAGCATCTTTGTCTGAAAACAAAGATGGTGCAAAGATTTTTCTACTGACTTCCAACATTTTCTTTAATGAAGAAGTAGATATGGATTCAGCAGGTGCAAACCGGAAATTCTTTTTATCGGTTATGGATTATTTAACAGGAAATGATTCCGGTATTATGATTCCGGGAAAAGATGTAGGTAATCAGACGGCATTATATCCAAATACAGCACAGACAAGAATACGGATTGTTGCCATTGTTGTTGTACCGTTTGTGATTTTGCTGATAGGGGTTATTGTAATTATTATTCGTTATAAGAATATTCGGTTTCGAGCATTGCAAAAAAAGAAAGAGGAACATAATGAAAACGAGGAAGTATAACTGGATTATTTTGTTAACTATTGCTTTTGCCGTAATTGTATCTTGCGTTTTTTTGGCACAACAGCCGGCATCTGCATCCTGGGAAACAGACAATAAAGGAACCTATTATGAAAATGAAAACGGAGAAATTGCCGTTGGTTTTACTGAAATTGATGGAGTAAATTATTATTTCGGTGAAGATGGTTATCTTCAAACAGGGAAATTTTATGTCAAAGAGGAGAATGCCTATTATTATGCAGATAAGGATGGCGTTATACAGACAGGTGTTATCACCACAAAGAAGTCCTTTTATGTTGCAGATGATACAGGGAAAATTCAGACGGGCTTTATAGACTATGAAAATGCAAGATATTATTTTAATGAAAAGGCTGATCTGGTAAAGGGCTGGTTGAAGGCGGATGGCAATTGGTATTATGCAGATGACGATGGCGTTATCATGACTGGTTTTATTATGTTAGATGGTTATCGCTACTATCTGGGAGATGATGGAGTGCGAGTCAGTGATGCCATCATGGAGATTGATGGTATTACCTATATTTTTAATAAGGATGGCAGTGTGGATGAAAATGCCACGGCACTTTATCCGGTATACCAGTATATGATGGCAATCCGAACAGAGAATGGACTGCCGGAACTGCAGTTAGATTCTAAGGTTCAGGCCTGTGCTGTTTTAAGAGCTTCGGAACTTCAGAATGGATATGGAGAAAGTGAAACCGGCGTGTTAGAAACCCTGTTGAAAAACCGGGGAGTAAACAGCAGTGGTGGTTATGAATTTTCCTATGGTGGAATGGAAGAGTATGGGATAGACCGGCTTTTGTCTGATATTGCAAGAGATATCAATCTGGAAAATGTTTTGCAAAATACGGCGGTAACAGGAGTTGGACTTGGTGTATATCAAAAGGATAACCTCTCTTATTACGATATCATTTTTGTCTGTGGACAGTAAAAAAGGAGGCTGCATTAGTGTGCAGACCTCCTTCTTGAATGCAGATATTTGTCATGATTTTTAAAACTGTCAGCTGCATGAAGGGCTTGCATTATTTTTTATAGAAGTTGGAAATCCCTTCCATGGTAGCAGTCATATTTAATAGCAGGGCATCTAACAAGGTAATGGCAGCCATTGCTTCCACAACAACGACAGCACGGGGAACGATGACCGGATCATGCCGTCCTTTGATGGAGATATCAATGGACTCATTTTGTTTGTTCACTGTTTTTTGTTCCTTCAGGATAGAAGGTGTAGCTTTAAATGAGGCACGTAATATGATATCAGACCCATCACTCATACCGCCTAATATACCGCCTGCATGATTGGAAAGCTTTGTAATATGATTGTCCTCATCTAATGTAAAACCATCATTGTCTTCAGAACCAGCCATGGCGGCAACCTGTATTCCGTCTCCGATTTCTACACATTTTACAGCACCAATGGACATGAGTGCTTTTGCAAGATTCGCATCCAGTTTTTCAAATACGGTATCACCAAGACCGGCAGGAACTCCTTTGATAACGGATTCCACACAGCCCCCTACAGAGTCGTGGGCTTTTGTCATTTCCACAATATAATCGCCTGCCTGTCTGGCAGCTTCGGCATCCGGCATATATATTTTGTTATTCAGGATTTCCTTTTCGTCAAATCTGGAATAATCAATCACAATATTACCGATGGAACGAGTATAGGTTGTAAATGAGATGCCCAGCTGATTCAGAATTTTTACTGCCACTGCACCGGCGGCTACTCTGGCTGCGGTTTCTCTGCCGGAGGAACGTCCTCCTCCTCGGTAATCCCGGAAACCGTACTTGGCATCAAAGGTATAATCAGCGTGTCCCGGACGGTAGTAGGATGCGATTTCACTGTAATCTCTTGATTGCTGGGACTTATTGTAGATGATCATGGAAATGGGAGTTCCTGTGGTTCTCCCTTCAAATACACCGGATAAAATCTCCACAGCATCATCTTCATTTCTTGGTGTTGCATAGATGGATTGCCCCGGCTTTCTTCTGTTTAAAAATGGCTGGATGTCACTTTCCGAAAGTTCAAGTCCTGCCGGACAGCCATCGATTACAACGCCTAATGCTTTGCCATGGGATTCCCCCCAGGTTGATATTTTAAATATTGTTCCTATCGTTGAGCCTGCCATTGTATTTTTGTTCTCCTTGTTCTTATGATATATAGATAATTACAAAACTTATATTTTATCTGCTTCATCATAGCATATATGGTGGTTTTACGCAAATAAAACAAAAAAGGTATTTACAAAAAAAAGGCTCTATGCTATTATACCAAAGTACATTAACCGTTACTCAGATTAAGGACACTCCGACCTTTAACTGGGTGACTGGCGATTATAATAATTTAAAGGAGGATGTTGTTATGGTAACAGCAGAGCAGAAGAAAGAGATTATTGAGAAGTATGGTCGTGGAGCAAATGATACTGGTTCACCAGAGGTTCAGATTGCATTACTTACAGCAAGAATCGTTGATTTACAGGATCATTTTAAGGCACATCCAAAGGATCATCATTCTAAGAGAGGTCTTCTTAAGTTAGTTGGACAGAGAAGAAATATGTTAGCTTACTTAAAGAAAGTTGATATTGAGCGATACAGAACTCTTATCGAGAGCTTAGGCTTAAGAAAATAATCTTCAGTATGGCATGAGCCATGCGTAAGAAAAGAGAAAGACAGCAGATGTATGCTTGCATACAAGATGCTGTCTTTCTCTTTTCTTACATAGGGCGAAGCCCGTGACCGAGATGGAGCGAAGCGAAATCGAGGTTGCATGGCGAAGGAGAGGCGAAGCCCGTGACCGATGCCTGAGACCTTGACGAGTGAAACGAGGCTAGTTCGAAGGTACGCAGAGCAGATGGAGCGAAGCGAAATCGAGGTTGCATGGCGAAGGAGAGGCGAAGCCCGTGACCGATGCCTGAGACCTTGACGAGTGAAACGAGGCTAGTTCGAAGGTACGCAGAGCAGATGGAGCGAAGCGAAATCGAGGTTGCATGGCGAAGGAGAGGAAATCTAATTAATTTACAATAATAAAACCTTTGCAACACCATGGTTTATGTGTTATACTTATATAGATTGTGATAAGGCATAACCGAGACTTCTGAAGTGATTGCAGAAGAACATTTTTTCAAGAGTTATGGTGTGGTTGATAGTCATTTTCTGTTGTCAGTTCAGTCGTTTCGGTGTCTTACCCCAAAAATAATAATTTAAGGAGAACAGATATGTACAAAAAGTTTGAAATGGAACTTGCCGGCAGAACACTTCGTGTAGATGTTGGACGAGTTGCAGCACAGGCAAATGGTGCAGCATTTATGCACTATGGAGATACAGTTGTATTATCTACTGCAACTGCATCTGAGAAACCAAGAGAGGGAATTGATTTTTTCCCGCTTAGCGTAGAGTATGAGGAGAAGCTTTATTCAGTAGGTAAGATTCCTGGTGGCTTCAATAAAAGAGAGGGAAAAGCAAGTGAGAATGCGATTCTTACTTCCCGTGTAATTGACCGTCCAATGCGACCATTATTCCCAAAGGATTACCGCAATGATGTAACCCTTAATAACCTTGTAATGTCCGTGGATCCGGAGTGCTCACCAGAACTTACTGCAATGCTTGGTTCTGCCATTGCAACAGCAATTTCGGATATTCCTTTTGATGGTCCATGTGCAACCACACAGGTGGGATTGATCAATGGAGAATTTGTATTTAATCCAAATGAAGCACAGAATGCTGTATCAGATTTAAAACTTACTGTGGCATCCACAGCAGAGAAGGTTATCATGATTGAGGCTGGTGCCAATGAAGTACCAGAAGATAAGATGATTGAGGCAATTTATGCTGCCCATGAGATTAACCAGCAGGTGATTGAGTTCATTAACAAGATTGTGGCTGAGTGTGGTAAGCCAAAGCATTCTTATACAAGCTGTGCAGTTCCGGAAGAATTATTTGCAGCCATCAAAGAGATTGTCCCACCAGAGGAGATGGAAAAGGCAGTCTTTACTGATGAGAAGCAGGTAAGAGAAGAGAATATCCGCCAGATTACAGAGAAGCTGGAGGAGGCATTTGCAGATAATGAAGAGTGGCTTGCAGTACTTGGTGAGGCAATTTACCAGTACCAGAAAAAGACAGTCCGCAAGATGATTTTAGTAGATCACAAGAGACCGGATGGACGTGCCATTACACAGATTCGTCCACTTGCTGCTGAGGTTGATATCATTCCTCGTGTACATGGTTCCGCTATGTTTACCCGTGGACAAACCCAGATTTGTAATGTGACAACTTTGGCTCCGCTTTCAGAAGCACAGAAGATTGATGGTCTGAATTTGTTAGAGACAAATAAGAGATATATGCATCAGTATAATTTCCCATCTTATTCCGTAGGTGAGACAAAGCCATCCCGTGGTCCTGGCCGTAGAGAGATTGGTCATGGTGCATTAGCAGAACGGGCATTGATACCGGTTCTTCCTTCTGAGGAAGAATTCCCATATGCAATCCGTACCGTATCGGAGACTTTTGAGTCAAATGGTTCTACTTCCATGGCATCTACCTGTGCTTCCTGTATGTCATTGATGGCAGCAGGTGTACCAATCAAGAAGATGGTTGCAGGTATTTCCTGTGGTCTGGTTACAGGAGAAACAGATGATGATTATATCGTATTAACAGATATTCAGGGACTGGAAGATTTCTTCGGAGACATGGACTTTAAGGTAACCGGTACAAAGGAAGGTATTACAGCAATCCAGATGGATATCAAGATTCATGGTTTGACAAGACCAATCGTGGAAGAGGCAATCAGAAGAACAAGAGAAGCAAGATTGTATATTATGGATGAAGTAATGTCTAAGGCAATCGATAAACCTCGTGAGACTGTTGGTGCCTTAGCTCCTAAGATTTGTCAGATGAAGGTTGATCCGGAAAAGATTGGTGAGATTATTGGTCAGAGAGGAAAGACCATTAATAATATCATTGAGGAAACCGGTGTGAAGATTGACATTGATGATGATGGAACTGTTAACGTATGTGGTGTGGATCAGGCTGGTATTGACAGAGCCATTAAGATTATCCATTCCATCGTTGATCCGATTGAAGTCGGCAAAATATATGAGGGCAAGGTTGTCCGTATCATGAACTTTGGAGCTTTTGTAGAACTTTCTCCAAACAAAGATGGTTTGATTCATATATCCAAGCTTTCTAAAGAGAGAGTTGCAAAGGTAGAAGACGTGGTAAATATTGGTGATACTGTTAAAGTTAAGGTTCTTGAGATTGACCGTATGGGCAAAATCAGCTTAAGCCTTAAGGATGCAGTAGAGGAATAGAGTATATAAGATATTCCGAAATTTAAAGAAAACATACAAAGAGTTGTCGTAAACAACAAAGAAAACATTTTATTTTCCTGATGCGGCAGCTCTTTTTTTAAAGTTGAAAGGAGAAGAATATGCAGTACGGTTATTTTGATGAGGCAGCAAAGGAATATGTGATCACCCGCCCGGACACACCGGCACCATGGGCAAATTATCTGGGTTCTCCTGCTTATGGAGCTATTATCTCCAATAATGCAGGTGGCTATAGTTTTGAAAAAAGTGGTGCAAATGGAAGAATTATCCGTTATATTTTCAATCAGTTTGATCAGCCGGGAAGATACATATACTTAAGGGATGATGATAGCAAGGATTACTGGTCTGCTTCCTGGCAGCCGGTGGGAAAACCTTTGGATGAGTATAAGAGTGAATGTCATCATGGAACCGGTTATACCAATCTGACTGCTGAATATGCAGGAATCCGTTCAGAGGTATTATATTATGTACCACTGAATAAGACCTATGAGGTATGGCGTTTAAAAGTTACTAACCAGTCAGATAAACCAAGAAATTTATCTGCATTTGGTTATTGTGAGTTTACCAATGACAGCAATTACGAACAGGATCAGGTAAATTTACAGTATACTTTATTTATCACAAAAACCTATTTTAATGATAACCGCATTTATCAGACTATCAATGAGAATATCAAAAAAGATGTGGATGGTAACCAGAATTCTTCCAGATTTTTTGGATTAGCAGGTGCAAAGGTGGTATC
>JBJEJE010000124.1:0-9031 GCA_051877755.1 Lachnospiraceae bacterium
AATCATGTTATGCCAATATACCTGCTGTGTCCTGATAAAGTTACAACCCCTTCAAAGCTGTTCCTTGGTAAAGTTAACACAAGGGATTTCTGCGAAAACGTAGATGAATTTCACACATCACCAGTAAAGTGAATGGCTGTGTGTGGGACAGGAAAGAATAAGGTGCGACTTTTATGCTGTGGAAACGAGACTCAGAAAAACTCGAAGCCCTCAAGCTGAGAGTTTTTCATGGTTTGAGGCTCGTTGGAACGGTTAGCATAACGGAGCACCGTTTCTTTCCTGTGCCACACACAAGCCTTCACCACCTAAATGTGTGAAATTCCCCACAACCCCACTAAACAGGGATTTCGGAAAGGAGAAAAGTGTGTTTGAGAAAAAGGAGATAATTTTTAGTGAAACATTAGGTGTCTGCCAGGTGGCAGAGCTTACCAGACTTCCTGCAAAAAATGGGGAGCAGGTGTTGTATTATGGACTGCGTTCCGTTGCCGATAAGAAAAAGGTATCCTATATTCCGGTGGAACATCATCAGGTGCAGCTTAGACCGCTGATTTCCTATGAAGAGGCGAGGGCATTGCAGGAGAAATCTTCGGAGAATCTAAGCAGTCTGCAGCAGGCAGAGATTGAATATGTATTGTCCCATAGTGAGGGTAAATGATAATATGCAAAGGACATATCTTGCTTTTAAATTGCCTTATGAATCTATAACAAAATCATTTTAATCTTCCGTGATGTTTTGGAAACGAAAAATATAAACTGGAGATTGAATGCTAACTATGTCTATGATATAATTTCATTGTTGAACTTTCTATTTTAATTGGTAGGGTAAGCATATGATAAAGATTGCAATTTGTGATGACGATATAGAATTAACAGGTCAGTTTGAAAATATGATTGAGAACTGTGCAAAACAATTGGGTGCACATATTGAAATTGAAATTTTCTTTGATGGGAAGGATTTGATTAAACATATTGATGAACAACGTCCGGAGTATGATTTGATTTTTCTAGATATCGAAATGAATCAAATGGATGGAATGGAAACCGCACGCCGGATAAGAGAAAAAAATCAATTTGTATTAATCATTTTTATGACAAGTCATACAAATTATGCAATTGAAGCTTATACCGTTCGCCCGTTTCAATTTATTGTTAAACCAGTGAATGAAAAAATAGTTTCGTCTTATTTTCAGCAGGCTTACGAAGTGATTACAGCTGGTGATTTCTATTACGATTATAAGTATCATAAAGACTATTTTAGAGTTTTAGTAAATGATATTATGTATTTTGAAAGCGAAAAGAGAATGATTAATATTCATTTAATAGATGGATCGAAAAAACAATATTATGATAAAATGAATTTGATTGAAGAAAAATTAAAAAATACAAAATCAGATTTTTGGAGAATACATCAATCAATTCTGGTTAATTCAAGATATATTGTTCGTAAGGCATCTGATCATGTAGAGCTGACAGATGGAACAATTTTAAACATCAGTGAGGATAAAAGGAAAACAATAAATGCACATTATATGGAAACGATTGCAAAGCGATTGGAGGATTAGGGTTGCAGAAAATATTAATTACAATGCTGGAAGATTGGTTTGTGGCAGGTTTATCAGCATTAGTGATAATGGAATATTTTAAAACTTTTTTTGAAAAAAAAGATATAAAAGCAATGATTTGTTTTGCATGGCTTATATTCTATGCTGGGCAAATGTTAGAAACATATGGAATGTCAGATTATCCGATATGGAGCAGAATGGTTTTGAGCATAGTATTTGTTGCAGGTATAAGCTGTTTTTTTTATGGTGATTTTTGGGGAAGAATTGTTTTTTCAATTCTTTATATTGCAATTTGGGTATTGGGAGAATCTTTGACCGGCTGTATCTTTTTAATGTTTGGTATTTCAATCGATTCCAATATATTGGCTGGTTCTATTGCATCAAAAATAATATTACTGTTATTTGTGAAAGTATTACAGCTTTTTTTTTACAATAGTACAGTTCGAGTACTTTCGTGGAAGATGGATATGGTGCTTATGTTTTTGCCTGTTGGGAGTATGTTTCTAGTATATCATATATTTGTGACGGAGTATGAACTGAGTAAATCTGGTGTGACGCAGATTGCTTTGATGTGTTATTTGATTATTTTTCTAATAAATATTATTGTATTCAACTTATATATTCGTTTGTCTGAGAATCTGGAGTTAAAACGTAAGAATTCCATATATGAAACAGAATTTGATTTATTAGATACCCATATGAAAGAAAAAGAAGAGATAATGCTTGAATTTCAAAGAAAGCGGCATGATTTAAAACATCAGATGATAGGACTATTGAATTTATTGCAGGATAAGGAATATGATCAGTTAGAAGAATGCATCAAGGAGTTGGCAGATTTGAAATCATTAAAAGGTTTAAAAATTGCCAATACAGATAATTCCATTGTTGATGCATTTGTTAATTATAAATATGAAACTGCAAAAAAGAATAATATTGAATTCCGTGTTAAATTGGATATACCGACACAGATTCCTTTTGCAAATGGAGATTTGTGTATTATTTTAGGTAACGCAATTGATAATGCCTTAGAAGCAAATATGCGGGGAAATGTGGATAATCCTTATGTTGATTTAAAAGTGAAATATGATAGCAATAACCTGATTATCATAGTAGAGAATTCCTTTGACGGAGATATTATACAAAATAAAAAGGGAGAGCATATTACAAGAAAAACAGACAAGGAAAATCATGGGATAGGCATAAGTTCCATGCAGAATATCTTAAATAAATATAATGGTTATTATGATGTTACAGTACAGGACAATGTATATTGTTTAAAGATACTTTTACATAATGAGTAATTGAAAAGGACTGGGAGAGGTCCTTTTTTATTTTATAGAAAATTTCAAAATAGATTCTATGTTCTATGTTCTTCGGAGTACTATATCAGGGAAAAATTACAACAACAATCGGAATTATTACATGCTGAATAGAATAATGTTTCTTTGTGTTATTATTTAGCGGAAAGGAGGTGCTGGAAAATGCTAAAAGAGAAACTGTTTGAAAGTAAAAATATTGCAAGCTTCTTGTCGTTATTTGCATTATTGTTTGCTTATATTGGAGCTTATACATACTGTGTATTTATCTTTCATCAGCCAGAAAAACCAGATTTTAGTAAATTGAGGAATTTTTAATGGATAGGCTGGCAATATGGCTGACAGAATATGTTTTATCACGATGTGCAATTAAAAAAGAGGATTATGCTATTTATAAGTACGGATTTCAAACCGGTATTGAATTATTGCTGTGTGTTGTAACAAGTATGATAATTGCAGTTTGTTTAGACAAAAAATGGGAGTGTATATTATTTATGTTGATTTTCTTTTCCCAGAGGGCGTATGTGGAAGGTATTCACATGAAGAAATTTAGCTCTTGTTTTTTGTTATCATGCGTAGTAATTGTATGCGGATTGGAATTTTCTGAAATAAGTTTGTTACCTAATAGCATAATGTTAATAGCGATATTCATTTCTTTGTTTATGATATACAGAATGACAGTGGTTTGTCCTGTGCAAGAACCAGGTGATGAATCTCAAAAATATTTTTCTAAGCAAAGACAGAAAGTAATGCTACTGATTGGAATAGTATCAATTCTATTTTACATATGCAATTATTGCATTGGATTAAGAATTGTTTTCTTTACAGAGATAATAATGGTTCTGTCAGCAATATTAAAGATATTATCGAGTAAGAATGGATATTGATTTACACTTTTCTATGACGTGTTAGGGATTTTGAATTGTATCTCTATACATGGTTGAAAAGAATTTTATTTGGGAGGTATATAAGATGAGTGACGGACCACCATACAAAAAAGGCTTTCTATCAAACTGAATTGTACAAAAACGAAAGTGATAGAAAGCCCCAAACAACATCTTTATTATAGTATAGTTGTTAATAGTTTTCAAGATGAAACAGAGAAAAAACCAAAATGAAAGAGAGGTATTTATGATGAAGAAAATAAGAAAAATGACTTTGTTTGTACTATTATGTGCAATTTTATTATCAGGAACTGTCTATGCGGCAAGCAGACCGGGATTCAATTTTTCATTAACAAATTCGGGGCAATCCTATAACAAGATATCAGATACTTATAATAAGAAAACAATAAAAACTGATCCATGGACGCTATATATAAATAGTATAACTTGTTCCGGTACTTATGGAATTAGCTTTTGCCCGGTAAGGTATAATTCCTCTACAAATGCAATTATCAAAAAATGTACAAGCAGCTCAATATGGCGTCATTCAACAGGAGGTATACAAGTAGGGTATGCTTCGGGTGATGCTTATTTATCTGATTATAGACTGGCAGCACGGATGGATGATTCTTACCATACTACATTTAAAGCGGCAGGATGGTTTAATGCAGACAAAGTTACTTATTAATTAGTATATAGAAAGCAGGCATATTTTTTAATGTGTCTGCTTTTAGGAGGTTTATGCGATGTTCAAAAATGGAATAAAAATTCTATTTGCAGAAGTGCTTTTGAGTGTCGGCTTAACAGGGTGTGCTTCCGTTCCTGAAAGCAATACCACAGACGCCGGTGTTGAGCAGGCGGTTGGAAGGGAAGAGAAAGAAAGAGAAGAAATTCTGGGGGAAGAAAGTGGATATCTGACGAAAACAGAGAATGGATATACTTGCGATGTTAGTCTGGGTTCCAGTGGGGAGAAGCTGAGGATTAAAACAGATTTTCCAGATATTGATTATAATAGTGTGGATATCCTGGATGTAGTTCCTTCTGCTGTTGAATTTGACAGGGAATCCATTGTTGAACATTTTTTTGATGGGGACGGTCAGTTACAGGAAATTGACGATATTGAGCCATATGATAAAGAAAAAGCATATGATGGTGAAGAGGAAGGAATGCTCAAAAAGACTTCTGTAAATCATGCGTTCCATGTTGCAAATGTGGATAATACAGTTACATTTTCCCGTTTTTCTGATTCCAGTTTTTTTTATCGTAATGATATTGTTGATAGCAAATATATGGAATTATCCGTTGAAGATTATGTATTTTCATCCGCAGAAAATGTAAACGGGGAATATACCATTGATATGGCATGGGAAGAATTAAAGGAACACTTTGCTGCTTTGGGATTAGATGATTTGGAACTGGAATATTATCAGGGGTTTAGTAGGGATGGAGAGACATATTATGGTATATATTACATGGTTAAAGTGGAAGGATTGCCTTTGGCAAATGGACTGTCTCATGGAGATATTAATGAGATTAATGTATATGGTTTTGCAGAGGTTGGAAACTCTGGTATTGGAATGATACAGTTGGACAACATGCTGTGGGATGTTGTTGAAAGTAAGGAAACAAAAGTGATAACTCCGGAACAGTTAATGGGTGTGTTGGAAAAGCATGTCAACAATGGAGATATTACTTGTAGCTCGTCAGTGATTTTTGAACGTGCAAAGCTGATGTATATGCTTACAACAGATGACTGGGAAACATTTGCGTTAAAACCGGTATGGAGGATATATATTCCTCTGGAGCAGTATTTGTTGAATACGGATACAATGGGAGACATTACAACGGATATTGTTATTGATGGGGAAACCGGAGATTTAATCAGTATAAATTAATATATTAGGATAGGTTGAATGTCAATGAAAGGTACATATTTTTTAAAACAGGATATGAAGAGGGCTTTTACAGGAAAAACAATGTGGTTTTCTGTAATTCTGCTGACGGGGATATTGATACATGGAACTGTAACTTATACGAATATGAATCCTGGTGCTTCCAGTACATATGTGTATATTATCAATGCCATGGCATTATCTGGATTTGGTCCCTTTGCGGCTGTTTTTCCAGCATTGGGGTATTCTGTACGTTTCTGTGAAGAATATAGCAGCGGATATTTTCAGATGATTATGGCAAGAATTAGTTGGAAGAAATTTGGAATTGTCCGAATTATTTCAGTCGGACTTTCGGGAGGTGCCATAATTGGAATTCCTTTTCTGTGTATTTGTATTATGGGTTACGTCTTGGGAGTTCATGGAGTTCCACAGGATGGCTTTATGGAAGGAACACAAATGGTATATTATATCGGAAGATATGGGGATTTATTTGTCCTGAGCTTTAAGGTGTTATTAGGATTTTTATTTGGGATATTATTTGCACTGGTAAGTTTTGCCTTTGCAGTATGGAGCTGCAATCGGTATGTAACAGTGATTGCACCTTTTATCCTGTATGAAACAATGTGGTTTGTGCTATATGAATATCCGTTGATAAATCCAATTTATCTTTTTCGGGGAGATGATTTGGGTTCTTATCCTTTGTCTGCATTTATGGAATTAATATATATTGTGATAGTAATTATCATAAGCTGGATTGGACTAAAGAAGAAGGTGGAGTATGAGTAATGTAATAAGAATCTGCGGCTATGAATTGCGGATACAGATGAAATCAAAGAGAGTCTGGCTGGGATATCTGACAGGTATAGTGCTGATTATAAATCAATCTATGGAATATATTCGGTATGCAGGAGAGTTGGGTGAGGCAGTGAATGTGCTGGAACCATTTCTTGTGGCGGTAAATAATCCCAATACGATTATATTTCTCGTGCTGGGCTGGATGCTTGTAATATCATCAACGCCATTTATTGATACAATGTCCTTTTATGTGATTCACCGTACCAGCCGTAAGAATTGGAACAGAGCAATTCTGGTTTATATTATAATACAGGCAGTTTTGTATTATTTTATATTGTGGCTGGCTACTGTTATAATAAGCTTTCAGAATGGATATTTAGCAAATGTGTGGAGTTATCCGCTTATAAAGACTGCCTCTGGAATACACTCTTCATATGATATTAATTTTCCATACATAGAACTTGTCAATGCAGAAAATATTTTTTCGGTCTTTATACATTCCTTTTTACTGGCAGTATTATATGCTGTTATGCTTGGAATATTAACCTATGTGGTTAGCCTTGCCTTTCGTCATAATATTGGACCGGTGTTTGGAGTGGCATTTCACTTTCTTGGATATGAGATTATGAAAGAAGGATTAGGATTTGCGATTGATTATTCGCTGCTTGCTCGTTCCGTTGCAGTGTTGCAGATTGGAAAGGGAGCTTTGGTAAATGTGTTTGATACATATCTGATTTTTTTGATTGGAATTGTAATTCTGGCAGAACTGTCACAAAAAATAATAGCTTATATTGATTTTCCTAAAGCTTCAAGAGAGGAGGCTGCTGGATGAAGTATAGCTACAGTATGGTGCTGATTAGGAATCGGATTATATTGCTGGTGGTTACACTGGTGTTTGCTTTGTTTGTAGGGATGTGGTCGGAGGAAACAGGAGGCAGTGATATATATTCTATTCTTGGTGGGATTGAATGTGAAGGTAAGGATGATTTGAATCTTTTGGCCATGGGTAAATGGTTATTTTTACTTGGCTTTTTTCTTATGATAACCGCTATTAGTCTGACTGTGTATAAAAATATGCGTATTTTTTTAATATATCGGTATGGTGGATTCCCTAAATGGTGGAGACGTTATTTCGTTTCTGTTTTCAGCAGTGTTTGTTTCTGTTTCTTATGTGCCGTTTTTGTGTGGAAGGTTTGTAGTGACAGCAGTGCCATCTCATTGTGGAAGGAAGTGCATATCAGTTTTCATTATCTGTTGCACTTATTGTCTGTGGTTTCAATGGTTATTGTTCTGGATTTGATACTACAGTCAAAATCTGCAATCAGTCTTTTTATTATAGCAGAAGGTATTTTTTATGTTTTTTCAGTTCACTATCAGTGTTCGTGGATGGTGTTGGGAATGTTTGTGCGAAGTGAATGGCATACAGCGGATGGATTTAACGGAATAGTGGCATATATCGTGGAAATTCTGGTGGTGCTATTTAGTTTTGCCATAGTTCCTGTATTATGGGAAAAGGGATATTTGGAAAGAAGGAATTGGATAAATGAAAAAAACAATTAGGCTGGATAATGTAAGTAAAATATTTCATTCGGAACAAGTCTTAGAAGATATAAATATTGAATTTGAAGAAGGGCAGATTTATGGAATTGTTGGAAAGAATGGTTCGGGAAAAACGGTTCTGTTGAAAATAATAGCTGGCTATTTGAAACCTTCTCTTGGAACGGTTTTTGTAATGGACAAGAAAATAGGGGTTGATGCGGATTTCCCTGACAGTATGGGTCTGATTATAGAAACGCCGGGATTTTTATCACAATATACAGCTTTTCAAAATCTGGAATATCTTGCGAATATTAGAAAAAGAATTGGTCGGGATGAGATTGCGGATGCGATTAAAATGGTGGGATTAGACCCTGACAGCAGAAAAAAGGTAGGGAAATATTCACTTGGAATGCGGCAGAGACTGGGAATTGCACAGGCAATCATGGAAAAACCTGAAATTATTTTATTGGATGAGCCAATGAACGGACTGGATAAAAAAGGGATTGAACAGGTAAAACAACTTTTGTGTGAATTAAAAGAACAGGGAAAAACTATACTCATGACCAGTCATTATGCGGAGGATTTGGAAATCTGTGATGAGGTGTTGGAGATGGATAGTGGGAAACTTATCGTTGCTTCTAAAAAAGAAAAATATTGTGGTTTTAATAAGAATATGTGGTAGAAAGTCCTGCTCCCTGTTTATTATAATGAATCAATAATTAAAAAAGTTCAATAAAATTAATTTAAGATTTTTTTCATTTTTTTTAATAAGAATTGTAATTTTCTACTGTTATAATAAAAATAGTCCAGACACCAAGCAGCTATATTTTATGGGAAGAGGAGGCTGCTGGATGAAGTATAGGTATGCTGTTCAGGAATCGGATTATATTGCTGGTGGTTACACTGGTGTTTGCTTTGTTTGTACGAATGTGGTCGGAGAAAATAGGAGGCAGTGATATATATTCTATTCTTGGCGGGCTCGTTGTCGTATTAGGAGGAAAAAATGGGAGCTGTAAGACAGAAAAAGTGTTTATTGTTTTGTC
>JBJEJE010000125.1:0-8943 GCA_051877755.1 Lachnospiraceae bacterium
CAGACAGACAGACAGACAGACAGACAGACAGACAGACAGACAGACAGACAGAGCGTAATTAAGCTTTTACAGTATGTATTCGGTTATGCTGATGTTAGGTTATCGGATATTGTTAATGTATTCAGAGGAGAATATATTACCAAGAAAGAATCTGTAGAAGGTAACATCCCTGTAATTCTAGGTGGTCAAGAACCGGCATATTATATCAATCGGTCAAATCATTCTGGAGAAATCGTTGTGATTGCGAGAAGTGGAGTGTCTGCAGGCTTTGTTTCGTATTGGAACGAAGATATTTTCGTTACTGATGGTTTTGGTTTGGAACCAAAAGAACAGATTGTTACATGCAAATTTCTATATTACTTATTGAAAAACAGGGAAAACGAATTTAATGAGATGAAGCGAGGTGCAGGTGTACCTCATATAAGTAGTGAGGCTTTATTAAATACAGTGTATTATCTGCCATCAATAGGGAAACAACAGGAATTAGCAACTATGATTGATCGTTTTGAAAACTTATGCAGTGACTTATCGCAAGGTCTACCGGCAGAAATTGAAGCAAGAAAAAAACAATATGAGTATTACAGAGATAAGTTGTTGAGTTTTAAGGAAAAATAATTAAGGAGGCGATATAAGTGCCATACTTTAATATTGTTGCAGAGACAAATGAAAATACGGTGGTAACGCAGTATGAACCGGTAAAGCAACGCTCTGATTCGTATCAGAGTGAAGCCGAATTGGAAAAAGAATTTATTCGTATGCTGACAGAGCAGGGGTATGAATATTTGCAGATTCATACAGAAGAGGATATGGTTGCCAATATTCGTGCTAAACTGGAGGAGCTGAATAACTATTCATTTTCTGACAGTGAATGGGATAGATTTTTTAAAGAGTGTATTGCTAATGGGAATGACGGTATTGCCGAAAAGACTCGTAAGATTCAGGAGGACAATGTTCAGGTACTGAAGCGTGATGACGGAATGACCAAGAACATTACGTTGATTGACAGAAAGAATATTCATAACAATCGCCTGCAGGTTATTAATCAGTATGTTGTTACTACAGAACAAGGGGCGAGACACGATAACAGATATGATGTTACTGTACTGGTAAACGGTCTGCCACTGGTTCATATTGAACTGAAAAGGAGAGGTGTAGCCATTAGAGAAGCTTTCAATCAGATTAATAGATATGAGAGAGATTCTTTTAGTGCCGGATATGGTTTATTTGAGTATGTCCAGATTTATGTAATTTCTAATGGTACAAATACAAAATACTATTCCAATAGCACACGATATAATGCGATTAAGGATTCAGAAAGCTCAAACACCAAGAAGGGAAAGACAAGCAATTCTTTTGAGTTTACTTCCTTCTGGGCTGATGCAAATAATCGTGTGATTCCTGATTTGATAGACTTTACAAAGACATTTTTTGCAAAGCATACAATTTTGAATGTGCTTACAAAATATTGTGTTTTTACTTCTGAAAAGATGCTTATGGTTATGAGACCGTATCAGATAACTGCAACAGAACGCATTCTTAATCGTATTGAAATTGCTCATAACTACAAAAAGTATGGGGATATTGCTGCCGGTGGATATGTATGGCATACAACAGGAAGCGGAAAAACATTAACTTCTTTTAAGACAGCAAGACTTGCAAGCAATCTTGAGTTTATTGATAAAGTTCTATTTGTTGTTGACCGAAAAGACCTGGATTATCAGACAATGAAAGAGTATGACCGTTTTGAGAAAGGTGCTGCAAATAGCAATTCTTCGACAGCCATTCTTGAGAGACAGCTTAGAGATTCCAAGTCGAAGATTATTATTACAACAATTCAGAAGCTTTCAACTTTCATAAAGAAAAATGCAAAAGACCACCCTGCTTTTGATAAGCAGATAGTTATCATTTTTGATGAGTGTCACCGCAGTCAGTTTGGTGATATGCATGCTGCAATTGTTTCCAGCTTCAAGAAATATTATATGTTTGGTTTTACAGGAACACCGATATTTCCGGCAAATTCCGGTTCAGTGAAAAATCCTAAGCTTGCAACTACGGAGCAAACTTTTGGAGACCAGCTTCATACATATACAATCGTTGATGCCATTAATGATAAAAATATTCTTCCTTTTAAGGTTGAATATCATAAAACTATGGCTGTGGAACCGGATATAGACGATGAAATGGTTCTTGATATAGACAGAAAGAAAGCATTTGAAGCTCCTGAGAGAATTACAAAGATTACAAAATATATTTTGGATCATTTTGACCAGAAGACATATCGTGGGGATAAAACCTATGTATATAACACTCTTACCAATATTTCGGAAGTAGCATCTGCGGAGAGAGGCAAAATAGATGAAATCAAGCAGAAGCAGAGACTTAGTGGTTTCAATTCAATTTTTGCTGTTTCTTCTGTTGAGATGGCAAAAGCATATTATGAGGAATTTAGGAAGCAAATCAAGGAAGACCCAACCAAGGCAATTAAGTATGCAGTGATTTATAGTTATGGCGCAAATGAGGAAGAGCAGGATGGTATTCTTGACGAAGAGAATCCGGAAGATACATCCGCACTTGACCAGACAGCAAGAGATTTTCTCGATGGAGCAATTCTGGATTATAATCAGATGTTCCACACGAATTATGATACTTCTTCTGATAAGTTTCAAAGCTATTATAAGGATGTTTCCTTACGAATGAAGAATAAGGAACTTGATATGCTTATTGTAGTAAATATGTTCCTGACCGGATTTGATGCCACAACTCTTAATACATTGTGGGTTGATAAGAATCTGAAAATGCATGGACTCATCCAGGCATTCTCAAGAACAAATCGAATATTAAACAGCATCAAGACTTTTGGTAATGTAGTATGTTTCCGTAATTTGCAGAAGCGTGTGGATGCGGCAATTTCACTGTTTGGAGATAAGAATGCCGGCGGCATTGTATTGATGCAAAGCTTCAAGGATTATTATTACGGTTATGAGTCTGTAGATGGAAAGCAGATGCCCGGATATGTGGATATGATAGAGGACTTAACAAATAAGTTCCCGCTTACAGAGCCACAGATAATAGGAGAACAGAACCAGAAAGACTTTATTGCACTTTTTGGTTCCATTTTGCGTATGAGAAATCTGCTGGTAGCTTTCGACGAGTTCAAAGAAAAGGAATTGTTGTCAGAGAGAGATTTACAGGATTATCTGGGTAGATATCAGGATTTGCGAGATGAGTGGAAGCGTAGAAGAGAGAATGGGGAAAGTACGGATATTATTGATGATATTGTGTTTGAGGTAGAATTAATCAAACAGATAGAAATCAATATAGATTATATACTTATGCTTGTTAAAAAGTATCATGATACGCATTGTGAGGATAAGGAAGTCTTGATTACGATAAGGAAAGCCATTGAAGCCAGTCCGGAGCTTAGAAGTAAAAAAGACCTTATTGAAGCATTCATAAATGGAATCAATGAGGTAGATGATGTGATGATAGAATGGCACGACTATGTAGTACAAATGCGAGAGAGTGAACTTCTGATTATCATTGAAGAGGAAAAGCTAAAAGAAGATGAAACCCGCAAATTCCTTGAAAATGCTTTTAGAGAAGGTGAAGTAAAAACTGTAGGAACTGATATTGATAAGCTTATGCCTCCTGTCAGTCGCTTTGGCGGAGGGAACAGAGCAAATAAAAAGAAGAATGTAATCGCAAGACTAAAAGCATACTTTGATAAGTTTTATGGTGTTGGCGGAAATGCAAAGTTTTTAAGCACAGATGAAAAGCAGTGACTGTAAAAGGTCTTTGAGCTTGGAGGTATAGTGAATGATAAATAACGAAAAAATGCAAATGGCTTTGAAAAGCTATAAGGAAGTTTTTTCAGAGCGTTGGTTGGATGAAAAATTCAAATGGGAGGCTGTTAAGTGGTTTCAGGACCACTGGAATATCAATGCTGAGAACTTTAGCGAGATGTTTGCAAAAGCTACAGAGAAAACAGCCGGATTACTTGCATCTATGAATAACTTCCCAAGGAAAATGATGATTCAGTATGCAGAGGATGATGCAGAAGCAGTAAGAGCCATGTTCATTCGGCTGTATGATGAAACCAAAGATGTCACAGACAGGGTATTGCAGTTTCAGTCTGATGCACAGGATTTGTGTGAGCGCCTGTCGCCGGGGTATCAGCATTATCAGAGACCAATGGCGATTACAGTATATCTGTGGTTAAAATATCCGGATAAGTATGATGTGTTCAAGTACTCTGTCTGTAAAGGGACAAGTATATACCTTGAAAATGATTTTAAGCCTACCAAGGGACATACAGACCAGAACATAAAGGAAAATGCAAAACTTGTGGATGCCATCCGTGATGCAGTAAATGAAGATGCAGAAATGATTTCCATGTTCGAGGAAAGTCTGGATGATAGCTGCTACAAAGATAAAAGTCACAGAATCCTTGCTTTTGATGTATCATTCTATATCGCTAATTATCTGACAGATAATAAGAAAACAGAAAAAGTTGAATGGATCGGAACGGATTATAATCCGGGTATTTCCGTAGAAATGTGGGAAGAACTCTTTGAGGATGAAGATATATTCAATGTACAGAGCTGGGAAATTTTATATAGAATGCTCGATTATGGCGGAATGGCAACATGCAAGCAGTTATCGGTAAAATACGGTGAGAATATCAACTTTTATAACAGTGGGTCTACAGCACTTGCGAAGAGAGTTGCTAATAAAGTAGGCTGTGAAGTGTCTTTAAGAGATACAGATGGTTCAAGGAGATATTGGACAATTCTATTTACCGGAAGAAGTGCAGAATCGGATGAGGAAGGCACATTTGTATGGAAGCTCAGGGACGAATTGGCAGAGGCATTGCATG
Source organism: Lachnospiraceae bacterium (assembly GCA_051877755.1). Lineage (GTDB taxonomy): Bacteria > Bacillota > Clostridia > Lachnospirales > Lachnospiraceae > CAG-590. Next base: position 4,877 of record JBJEJE010000125.1, read on the forward strand.
ATGTGGATTTTTCTGATACGGAACTTTATGCTAACCATGCAGAAGGTGATGTGAATTACTGGTGGCTCAATGCAAATCCGAAGATTTGGAGCTTTGCAAATATAGATGTGGGCGAAGAACAGACCTACACCATGTACAATGATAATGGAAATAAGAGAAGAATTTTCCAGAACTTTTTGGATGCTAAAGCCGGAGATCTGGTTATTGGATATGAATCGAATCCTGTGAAACAGATTGTCGCATTGTGTCGAATTATCAAAGAAAATGACGGAGAGAATCTGTATTTCGAGAAGACAGAGGGATTAACAAGTCCGATAGACTATGCAACATTAAAGGATGCTCCGGAGCTTGAAAAGATGGAGTATTTTACAAACCCACAGGGCAGTTTGTTTAAACTGACAAAGGGTGAATATGATTTCATCATGGACATTATCCGTGAAGAAAATCAGGAAAATCCTATCGGAAGTGAACAGATAGATACCTATGATAAAGAGGATTTCCTTTCAGAAGTGTATATGACTTCAGAGAAGTACGATACCCTGAAGGGATTACTTTTAAATAAAAAGAATATTATCTTGCAGGGTGCTCCGGGTGTAGGAAAAACATTTGCCGCTACAAGGCTTGCATATTCCATCATGGGTGTAAAGGACGAAACAAGAGTAAAGTTTATTCAGTTCCATCAGAATTATTCTTATGAAGATTTCATTATGGGATATAAGCCAAGCGGAGATGGATTTGAACTTAAAACAGGCATCTTTTATGAGTTTTGTCAGAAGGCTGCGAATAATCCTGACTTACCTTATTTCTTTATCATAGACGAGATTAATCGTGGAAATATGAGTAAGATTTTCGGTGAACTGCTGATGCTCATTGAAAAGGATTATCGGGGAAAGAAGCTGACTCTGGCTTATAACGGGCTTCCTTTCTCCGTGCCAAAGAATCTGTACATTATTGGTATGATGAATACTGCGGATAGAAGTCTGGCATTGATTGATTATGCACTTAGACGAAGATTCAGCTTCTTCGCAATGGAGCCGGGATTTGGTTCAGACGGTTTCAGGGAATATATGAAGTCCTTTTATAATGACACATTTGAAACATTGATAGAAAAAATCAAAGACCTTAACTTTGAAATTGCCAAGGACCCTTCTCTTGGAAATGGTTTCTGCATTGGACACAGCTATTTCTGCGGTCAGGAAGATTGCAGTGATGAATGGATGCAGTCAGTAGTAGAGTATGATATTCTTCCGATGCTGGAAGAATACTGGTTTGACGAACCTACAAAAATACAGAAATGGCAGAACATACTAAGAGGAGTGTTTAACGACTAATGACAAGTGACAAAGGGATTTTGATAAAAAATATATATTATATGCTGACCTATGCCTTTCAGTCCCTGCGTCAGTCAAACTATGATTTAGTGGCTGCGGAGGAGTTTGAGAATATTCATGATATGTTTGCGGCCATTCTTGGAAAGGGTGTTGCAAGTCAGTTAAAGCAAGGATTGTATCGTGAGTATATATTGCAGGAAGAGGAGCTTTCCGTACTGCGTGGCAAACTTAATATTCAGGGAACAATAAGAAATAAAATTCAGCATAAGCAGAAGCTGTCCTGTGAATATGATGAACTTTCAGAGAACAATCTGCTCAATCAGATATTAAAGACAACTATGAGGATTCTGGTACGGCAAAAGACTGTGAAGCAGGAGCATAAGGTGGTATTGAAGAAAAACCTTGTATTCTTTGATAATGTAGATGTGATAGAACCAGGTCAGATTAATTGGGACAGGATTCGGTATCAAAAAAATAATCAGAGTTATAGAATGTTGATGAATGTATGTTATCTGGTAATTACAGGATTGATACTATCAACAGAAAAAGGAGAAGTGAAGCTTGCAACTTTCCTTGATGACAGAGCTATGCACAGCCTTTATGAGAAGTTTATACTGGAATATTACCGGTATCATCATCCGGAATATAAGGCTAATCCGGATACAATTCCTTGGGATATTGATGATGGTGTGATTGAATTTCTCCCGGCTATGATTACTGATATTACACTGAAGTATGGTGAGAAAACTTTGATTATTGATGCAAAATATTATGCCAATACTATGCAGAGCCAATATGACATACAGAGTATTCATTCCGGCAATCTATATCAGGTATTTACCTATGTGAAAAACTTAGACAAGAATAATACTGGGAATGTTGCGGGGATGCTTCTATATGCCAAGACGCAGGAACAGATTACTCCAAATAACAAGTATTCCATGGGTGGCAATACCATATGGGTAAAGACTTTGGATTTGAATCTGCCATTCTCACAAATAGCAGAACAGTTGGAGAAAATCGCAGGAGATTATTTTGGGAAGAATGAATGAATCGCAAAAATGGGTGGAGATTATGAAAAGATTTTCTAATACCGGTGAAACCGGAAGATGCCCAAACTGTGGATATGAGGAAAATCTAGAGGTAATTATAACGGAAGATGGCTTAGGGTCAGTTACATTCCATTGTAAGGGATGCAACCGATACACACATTTTGATGGAAGAAGGATTTGATTTTGGAGCAAGAGTATCATTCAGAATTATTTGATATCAGGCGTGTTAGCGAAAATGATAAGGAACTGTTTCGTGAAGTCGCTAAAGCAGAATACTTATTTGGCAGGCTTTATGATGTGGAACCGGATATTGGATTAAAAGTATATTGGGAAAGCATGACTGAAGATGATACAGAGATAAACTATTCCGTTTTCCTTAAAAATGGAGATTTGCTCGGGAGAGTAGCATTACAAGGTATTGATAACAAGTTTCCCGAGTTGGCAATTATAATCGTGAAACAATATCAAGGGCAAGGATATGGTGAATTATTATTAAAAGAATGGCTGAATTGGATTTGCACAACAATGGGATATCATAGGATAAATATAAGGATTGATAGTAGCAATACTAGAAGCATAAAGCTGTTTCAGAAACTTAAGGCTATAGTAGATAGGGAAGAAGACATTATATATTGTCATTTAGATTTACCAATGGAATAGGGGTGGTTAAATGCACGATTATAATAATAATGGTATTTCTGATAAAGAAGACTTAATAATAATGGAAACTGACGAAGAAAATATGCGTAATGGTGCAAATACTGCAATTCCGGCGATAGTAGTAGGGATTATTGTAATAGCAGTCATTTTGTATTTCACAGTACTATGAACGGAGGGAATATGGCAGATACGAAAAAATCAAGTTCTATAGAACAGCAAATGGCAGAAGATGAAATATTTTGTATGGTTGAAGATTGGTTGGGGTGTAAAGTAAGTAGAAATCCTAAGATAAAAATGAAAAATAATGACGAGGTACATATTGAGCCAGATTTCTATTCAGAAGAACATAGTATTATTGGAGAAATATTTGCTCATATTGGAGGAAATAAGAGAGGGCAAAGCACTAAAATAGCCAATGATATTCTAAAAATGCTTTTGATTGAAAAAGATCGGTGTAAAAGTTTTAGAAAAATAATTGTGGTTTGTGATGAACAAGAAGAAAGGACTCTGTCAGGGAAATCGGCACTTGCAGAAAGCATCCGTCAGTTTGGAATAGAGTTGAAGCGAGTAGAAATATCGAATGAATTAAGAGAAACTATTCTATCGGCACAAAACAGACAAGTTATGATAAATGGGTAGGTGGAAATGTAATGGAAAAAATCGAAGCCTTAGAGAAAGTTGGAAAAAATCTTCTTTTGGGAGAACAGGAAGCTGCAAAGATATTGATAAATGAGCAGTATCCCTTTAGACATATGGAAGCAACCGGAAGGGCATATACGGATAAACAGAAAATGCAGCAATTCAAAAAGGATGGTTTTATAGATAGGTATAGTGGTCAAAAACTGGTGAACCCAGGGTTTTTAAAGGTTTTATCTCATTATATGCCGGAGGAATTTCCGTATCACTCTCATTGGAAAATGGAAGAGTGTCATAATGCATATTGGGAGTTCATCCCAACGGTGGATCATATATACCCGGTTGCACTTGGCGGTGCCGATTCAGAGGAAAACTGGGCTACCACATC
>JBJEJE010000126.1:0-1806 GCA_051877755.1 Lachnospiraceae bacterium
CCTCATAGGTATCTCGTTCCTTATGTTTGCAAAATACCCATTTGCCATTGCTCTGCGAAATAATTACTGCAAATTTCAATAGTGAATCATCTACTGTATCATAAAATTTTACTTCCAACATATCACTTTTCTCCTTCCCATTCTGCTAAAAATTCTACAAGGTACTCCTCCATAACAGCTTGTCTATGCACAGCCATTTTCTTTGCAGTCTCAGTATTCATCATATCTTTAAGCAGCAAGAGTTTTTCATAAAAGTGATTAATACTTGTAGAATTATGGTTCTGATTATAATCCGCCTTATTCATATTAGTCATAGGTTTTATATCCGGATCATGTATTCTTCTTCCTTTACTACCACCATATGCGAATGTCCTTGCAATTCCAATAGCTCCTATAGCATCAAGTCTGTCCGCATCCTGTACACATTTTCCTTCTAATGTGCTTGGTACAACTGAATCCGTTCCTGCAAAAGAAACTTCATCTATAATCTTGCACACAGAAGCTATAACTTTATCATCCACGCCATTATTATTCATAAATCCAACTGCATTTTTCTTTGCCTCGTGTGTTTCCGGTGAAAGCTTAACATCATCTACATCGTGTAATAAAGCTGCCAACTGCACAATCAACATATCCGCATTTTCTTGCTCTGCAATCTGCATAGCCAAACGATAAACCCTCATAGTATGATGATAGTCATGCCCACTACAATCATAAGCAAATATTCCCTTAACAAACTTAATTACACTTTCTGTCATGACACCAAACCTCCAGTACTAATTGCTAATTCGGATTTAAAATATTCTTGAAGAACTGTAAAAAACCATCTTCAACAGCCACCTGCTCTAATCTATCTTCTGGCAAATCGTAATAGTATTTATTCGTCTTTATATCAAGAGATATGCTATCCAACGGGAAGCCCTCTTTTCTAATTGTGCTGTGAGGTTTATCTGTTAAAATAAACTTCTCACTTTCCATAGACGGCTCCATTGCCTCATATATATGTGTATCATCCATTAAAAAACAGATTGCATTCCTATACCTTGCCACAAGGTTTCCATGTGCTTTTACTAATCCTGAATAATAATCGATCATTTCATCATCTGACAAACATTTTCCATTCACATTACGAACATGTACGCCAGGCTGGACCTCATCTGGGACATTATCAAAATACAATCCTGAATCACAAGAAAATACAGGAATATGAAAAGCCTCATAATATGCCATTGCTTTCAGCCTCGCATTTTCAAGAGGGGTATTTCCATCCTCTATTACTTTTGGAACAATCTTGCCCTCTGCTCTCAAGTCATTTAATCCAACTAATTCTATATCTAACTGTTCAAGTCGGTTCCTCATTGCCGATAATTTTGCCAGATTCCCCGTTCCATATAGTAATTTCATTTTATTATTACCTGCAACCCTTTCAAATCCTTTACATCACAATCTCACTATCAAAATACTGTTCCTGAAAATGAATCTGCTCCCTGATTTCTTCCTTGGTAAATGTCATCCCTTCCGGTGCAACAACCCATTTCTCTTCCACATCATCATTCCTATGAACAATAGCGATAATCTTACCTGTGAACTTATCTATCGCTTCATCCACACCTAATATGTAAACATCCTGTTCTTCCCCGTCCGGCGCCATGACGCCTTCCACATACCCATAATTTATTGGATAATACATATCCTCATGTTCTGGGTGGTAACTGCCCAATGGTCTGTCAACAGTAACCGTTACTTTTCTCCCAATAACAGAATCCTTCAATTTCTTTGTAAAACAAATAATTCTGTTTGCTTCTA
>JBJEJE010000127.1:0-8721 GCA_051877755.1 Lachnospiraceae bacterium
TCTGAGCCGTGAATATCTGATGCTATCATCCACTTCATATGTTCTTTCCTCCTGTCCGTATTCCTTAATCAGCTCCACAAAGGCATTCACCGCAAAAGAATAATGCTGTGTTGATATACAGAACTGCTTTTTCCCGCCACCGTTTCCTTTATATTTTTCTTCGAGAATTGCTGCCTGTTCCAGTACCTGTCTGGCATATCCCAAAAAGCTCTCCCCCTCTTTGGATAAACTGATTCCCTTATTGGTTCTGTTGAAGATAACAAGGTTCATCTCTTTTTCCAGTTCATGAATGGCATTTGTAAGACTCGGCTGGGAGATATACAGCTTATTTGCTGCTTCTGTAATGGTTCCGGTTTCTGCCACTGTTATCACGTATTTTAGCTGTTGAAGGGTCATAAATTATTTTCACCTGCTCTTTAAAATCTGCACAACTTTATCATAATTTCCCGGCTGATGTGGAAATGTACAATCCGTACAAATTTTTACTGTACGTCCCTCTTTCTCTACAAACTTGGGATTCCCCAGGCATTTCTCCTTATTATATAAGGGGCAATAACAGAACAGACAGTTAAAATCCTCTAATCCCTTATGGCAGGGAAAATATTTACACTCTCTATTTTCAAAAAATCGATGCGAATTTTCCATTTATGCAGGTTCCTTTCTTTTCTTATATTCCTCTGCCTTTTTTACAAAACTTTCTGCAAAACACGGATTTGATGGATAATAAAGATGCGGGAATCCCAACCAATAGCTCTCTCCCGTTATCACACAAGAATACTCTTTCCCTGTAGTTGGCTTTGTAGCAATACAACTATCTCCATTATCAGTACTGTCAAAATAATGGAACTCATGCCCTTTTATAAGTTGTTCCTCCGGTAAAAAGCAACTCCTGTTTTCCCGTAGTTCTACATAACCGAAACGTACTAATTTCCCCTTATAGCTGCAAGTTGCCGGAATTACTCCAACCATTTCGTGCCTTACCCCATTCTTATCTGTAATCGTATCATGCAAATACATGAAACCACCACACTCTGCCACAGTAGGCATCCCTGCGTTAATTGCCTGTTTCATTGCATAACGCATGGTAACATTCCTGCTCAGCTCGTCTGCATACAATTCCGGATATCCGCCACCAATTAGCAGGGCATCGCAACGATCCGGCACTTTTGTGTCATGCAAAGGAGAAAAATATATGATCTCTGCACCTTTTTCCCGCAGCATGAGTAAATTATCTTCATAATAAAAGCAAAAGGCTTCATCCTTTGCAACTGCAATCACAGGTCTGCTACTTCCTTTATCTTCCAGGTAACCATCTCTGTTCATTTGTTTCTGCGTAATCAACACCTTATTTGCCTGCTCTGCTATATGCTCTATTGCTTTCACATCCACAGTCTTTTCAAATTCTTCTGAAATAACCTGCAGTTGCCTTTGTATATCTGTTAACTCATTTGGCATTACAAGACCCAAATGCCTGCTGTCTATATGAATATCTTTCCGTTCCGGAAAATATCCAAGTACACTTATACTTAACTTATCTTCTATCAGAGGTTTTATGATCTCATAATAGGATTTTGACATCCTGTTTAAAATGACTCCTTGAATAAGATGTTCCTTATCATATGCCAGAAAACCGGCAATCATAGGTATTACAGAACGCCCCATACCCTTTGCATCGATTACCAATACAACCGGTGTCTGTGTCACTTTTGCCAAATGATAGGAGCTTCCTTCTTCTCTGATTCCCCCCAGTCCATCAAAAAGCCCCATTACCCCTTCCATCACAATAAAGTCTTTTTCTGTCCTGTTTTTAAGAAAAAGCTCCCTTGTGACATTTTCATCTGTGAAAAAAGTGTCCAAATTCTTGGAAGGGATACCAATTACCTTCTCATGGAACATGGGATCTATATAGTCCGGTCCGCATTTATAAGAAACTACCTGTTCTCCTCTGTTCTTGAGTGCCTTTAGCAAAGCACAGGTAATTGTTGTCTTACCGCTTCCGCTCCCCGGTGCAGCAATCATAATTCGGTTCAGTTTCATATCAGACCTCACTCTTTACGAAAGTCAAATGAACAGATCCACACCGGGTTTTCTGCCTGCATTAAATGGTACTTTCCTGCTTCTTTTGCCCGGCTGACCTGCATTTGAACAATTTCTTCATTTTCTATCGGATACAATGTCTGTATTTCTTTTAATTCACAAATTGTTTCCATGCTGATTGCATTGATGACAACCCGCATATTCGGATTTATTTCATACAATGCCTGCAATATCTCTTTTAAATTTCCTCCGCTCCCGCCTATAAACGTATGTGTTGCTTTCGGCAGATTCTGTAAACCCTCCGGTGCCTTTGCGTCGATTACAGTTATATTTTCAAGTTTAAACTTCTCCATATTCTGCCATATGAGTGACACAGCTTCCTTCTTCTGTTCCACGGCATATATCTGTATATCAGGAGAAAGCCCTGCTATCTCCACAGAAATAGAGCCTGTTCCGCTCCCTATGTCATAAACAACTGCACCTTGGCACAATTTTAATTTACAAATGCTGACCTCCCTTATTTCTTCCTTTGTCATAGGGACCTTGTCTTTGACAAATTCTCCGTCAGTGATGCCATGGGTCAGCTTCTTTTTCATTGCATTAGGATTCTTTACAAAACAGGTATATAGCCCTTCCTCTTTCAGTTCTATACACTCAGCCGGTGTCCTTTTTTTAATCTGTTGCTCTGAATAAGACAGTTGAAAGCCTGTAATAATTTCGCAGTCATTAAGCCCTGCTTTTATGAAAGATTCTCCCAGCTTGTTTACATCTTTCACACCGGACATAATCAGAAATGTCTTTTTCTCTGTTTGGATTCTGTGAGTAAGATTATATATTTCTTTTCCATGCATACTGTAAACAGCCGCATCCTGATAACTTTCCCCAATACAGGACGCCAGGTAAGCCACCGAAGAAATTCCCGGCATAATATGAAGCTCTGCCTTTAAACGTCCTGTAGTAATTTTTTCCTGCAAAGCATGATATAAAGACTGACATCCGCTATAGAAACCACTGTCTCCTGAAAACAGAACAACCACTTTCATGTTTTGTGTCGGATACTTCTTCTGAATTTCTTGCAGGTACGGAATAATCTGTTTCGCCAGATAATAAGGCTTTTTCTCCATTCTTGGTTTATAGGGCTCCAGCATTCTCTCTGCCCCAAGCAAAATATCTGCTTTCGAAATTTTTTCGCAAACCTCTTTCGTAAGATTGTTTTTGCTTCCCATACCGATTCCGGCAAGCGTAATTTCCATCTCATTTTTTACCTGTATTTTTCGCTGACAGATTTTCTCTAATTCACTGCACAATTCATGGAATGAATACCCTGCATCTTCTCCCGGATGTCCAATAGCAAACACTGAAATTCCAGTTTTCTTTGCAGCCTCTAACTTTTCAAAATACCCGCCGGATACACCGCTCTGTTTGGTAACCAAATATGAAATCCCATACTGCCGGATCATGGCTTCATTCATTTCAATTGTAAACGGTCCCTGCATTGCTATGATCTGTTTCCCCTTGATCCCCTGTTCCATACAAAGTGACAGACTTTCAAGCCCGGGAAGAACTCTTACAAAGAGCCTGCTTTTTACATCCTCAGAAACGCAGTATTTTTTTAATTCCTTACTTCCTGTGGTAAGCAGAATATTTCCCTGAATTTCTTCCAATGCTTTTGCACACGCTTCATTTGATTCAAAATAAAATACATTGTTCTCCTTCTGTGAAAGGTCCATTTCTCTTTTCAAACGCAGATATGGTATCTCCATTCCTTCCATTGCCGTTTTGATATTTTCAGTAACAATGTCAGCATAAGGATGCGTTGCATCCACCACTGCCTCAAATTTACCATTCTGAATAAATTCCTTTATTTGGTCTTCATTCATTCTTCCACGATGAATCGTCATAAAAGAATTCTCTTTTAATACAATCTCTCCATATTCCGTTGCAACGCAGATTGTATGATAAACCCCGGATGTTGCCAGACACTCAGACAATTTCCTTCCTTCAGTTGTTCCCGCAAAAATTAGTATCTCGTTCAACCTGATAACCTCGCTTTGTAATCAACTTATCGTTTATAATTTCACTTCCTGCATTTCCAATAAAAACGGTTGTAAACATATTTACTTCTTTATCTCTTAATTCTTTCAAGGTACAGGTTACTGCCCTGGTTCCTTCCCTTCCAATGTTCTCCACATAACCACAGGCTCTTTCCTCTTCCAGAAACGCAAGCAAGATATCACAGGCTCTCTGTAAATAGTCCTTCCTCTTATGACTGGATGGATTATAAATTGCTATTGCAAAATCCCCTTCTGCAGCTGCAATTAATCTTTTTTCAATTTTCTCCCACGGTGTGAGAAGATCACTCAGACTAATCACACAAAAATCATGGTTTAATGGTGCCCCCAGTACTGCAGCTCCACTGCTTGCTGCCGTAATACCCGGAATTATTTCAAGTTCTATGTCCGGATAGTTTTTCCCGACTTCATACATAAGCGATGCCATTCCATAAATGCCGGCATCGCCACTGCATATCAAGGCTACCTTTTTCCCCTTCTTTGCTTCTTCAAAAGCAAGCCTGCACCTTTCTGTTTCCTGTCGCATAGGCGTCGACATCATTTCTTTCTCCTGAAAACGCTGCCCAAGCAATTGCAGATAAACTGTGTAGCCAATAAGCACATCTGCCTGGTCTAATACAGACAGTGCCTCCCCCGTCATCATTTCTTCTTTCCCCGGTCCTATTCCGACCACAAATATCTTATTCTTCATCAAAGTGCACTCTCCATTCTCTTCCTGCAATGGCAATCGTCATTCCATCCTCTGCGTGCTTTTCATAGATTAGTCTGCCTCCGGGTTCGCACATTTTCATTGCTGCCCTCTCGCAGACATTATCTACTCCAACCTGTTCCTTTACAAACTCTGACCTATGAAAATCTCCCTTTACAGCTTTTAATTCCTCTGCTGTATATGTGATGAATGGAATTTTTCCCTTTCTGCTCCATGCAAGAAGTCCCGGCTCATCCCGTTTTACATCAATGGATGCCATACCGAATACTTGCATGGGAGTAATTCCGGCTCTTTGCAAATGATTCATAATAAAGTCTTCTATTCTATCTGCTTCTTTTCCCTTTTTACATCCAATTCCAATTGCATATTTCTTTGGTTCAAGAAGCATCGTTGTATCAAATTTTCTGTTTTCAGAAGTGACCACAACATCAACCTTCTGTTTTGGCGGATATTCTACCAATTCTATTTCTCCGGGCAGTTTCCCATTTTTTTCAAAATGTCCATGCTCAATTGACATATTGATATGCTTTCCTGATAATACCTTTGATGACACCTTTGCGATGCCATCCTTATTCACAACAGTAAGCCCATTTTCCTTTGCAAACAAATCGATTGCAAATTGTTTGTTAATATCCGTTGCAGTGGTAATAACCGGCTTAGCTCCTGTTTTTTTTGCTAAAGAAATCGCAAGCTCATTGGCTCCACCTACATGACCGGACAGTATCGGAATCACATATTCTCCTTTTTCATCCATTACCAGAACCGGACTGTCATGGAGTTTGTCCGTAATATGAGGTGCAATCGCTCTGACTGCAATTCCACAGGCTCCGATAAACAGTAATGCATTTCTTTCTTCAAATTGCTCTCTTGTCCATTCCCCAATATTTTGAGTGACAAATCGTACTGTCTGTTCTTCCCGATAACAGGCCTTATGTTTGGTATATAATGTATATTCTATTCCATCCAATAGCTTCGCAATATTTTCAGAAAGCACTATTCCATTTTGAGTAAAGCTGATGATACTTAACTTCATATTCTTCACATTTCCTTTGCCTGTCTAAATTCTGTAGAAAAATCAGCCGCATATAATCTTGATTTTTTATAGTTTTGATGCGTGATAACCTCTCCTACTAAAACAAGTGCTGTTTTTGTGATTCCATGCTCTTTTGCTGTATCATAAAGGGTTTCAATCGTACAAGTATACGCTTCCTCCTCCGGCCACGTTGCCTTATAAACAAGTGCCGCAGGTGTCTCTTTGCGATATCCGCCAGCCACTAATCTTTCACTTAACTCTTTCAGCATTCCTGTACTTAAGTAAATTGCCATAGATGCCTGATGTGCGGCAAAACTTTCAATACTTTCTTTTTCCGGTACCTTCGTTCTTCCTTCCATTCTCGTAATAATCAATGACTGGGAGATTCCCGGCAGAGTATATTCCAAATTTAAGGATGCAGCGGCTCCAAAACAGGCACTCACACCCGGACAACTTTCGTAAGAAATTCCGAGGCTGTCAAGTTCGTCCATCTGTTCTCTGACTGCTCCATAGATACTCGGCTCACCGGTATGCAACCTTACCGTTGATTTTCCATCTGCTTCCGCTTTCTGCATAATTGTCAGGACTTCTTCCAAAGTCATCTTTGCACTGTCATGAATCTCGCAATCTTTATTTGCATATTGTAACAGTTCCGGGTTTACCAAAGAACCGGCATAGATAATTACATCTGCCTTCTCTAATAAACGCATTCCCCTTACTGTAATCAAATCTGCTGCACCTGTTCCTGCTCCAACAAAGTAAACCATTTCACCGCCTCCTTACTTTTTGCCAGTTCACCAAATTCATTGGCATATAAAATACAATCAACCTGAAGCTTTCCTTTGGCACGCTTCTCTAAATAGAAGCAGATACGCTCTACTATCGTTTCCATAATAGCGGGTAATTTCCCGCTGTCTTCCAAAACAGGAATCGCTTCTTCTGTGGTAACACAATCTAATACCTGACGAATTTTTTCTGTCTCCACCCCCGCTTTCACAGAAAACGCTGCTAATAACTCCATTCTGCAATCTGCCTCTTTGGAGTGGGTATTCATAATTCCACCGGCAACTTTAATCAGTTTCCCGATGTGTCCGGTAAGAAGCATTTTCTTAAAACCCAATTCTACCGCCATATCAATGGTATCTCCGATAAAATTACTACATTTCACACTTCTGTCCAGATCATAATCATAGGACTTTTTCATAAAATCAAGTCCATAGTTCCCCGGCGAAACCGCCACATAATCAAACCCTTGTACCCTTCTTTGGTTTAACTCTACCCGAATGGTATCAAGAATCGCCTGATTGCTCATAGGCTCTACAATTCCGGTAGTTCCAAGGATGGAAATACCTCCCACAATTCCAAGCCTTGGATTAAAGGTCTGCTGTGCCAGCTTTTCTCCATCCGGTACCGATATTTCCACCCGTAAGCTGCCTTTATAATCTGTCAGCTGACATATCTGCATCACTTCTTTTTCAATCATTTCCCTCGGGACATGATTGATTGCCGCATTCCCTACCGGCTGGTCCAATCCCGGCTTTGTCACTCTGCCAACCCCGGTTCCACCATCAATCTTTATTAATGTTTCTTTTCCCGCTTCGACATCTGCCCCCACATTATTCTCTTCAAAAGAAACCCTGGCATAAATGAAAGCTCCCGTCGTAATATCAGGATCATCTCCGCCATCCTTTTCTACTGCACAACTGACTTCTCTTTCTTTGCGGCTGATATCCACAAGCTTTGCTGTGTATGGGATGCCCTTTGGAGTCTCTATTGTAATTTCCCTTTTCAATTTTCCTGTCAGAAGCATATATGCTGCCGCTTTTGCTGCTGCCGCTGCACAGCTTCCTGTTGTAAATCCATATCGCATAAAATTCCTCTATCTTGTCAGTTCATACAAAAGTGCATTGCAGATAGCTGCCGCCACATTACTGCCACCTTTTCTTCCCCTGTTTATGATGTACGGTATTTCTGTTTCCATAATCAACTCTTTTGCAGCCTCCACATTTACAAAACCTACCGGAACACCAATCACAAATGCGGGATGCCAGTTGCTTTCCTGCATCATCTCATATAGCCTGATTAATGCTGTCGGCGCATTACCTACTGCAAAAATAACAGGCTTCTCTATACTCTTTGCCTTCTCCATACTGACAACAGCTCTTGTGACTCCCCTTTTCTTTGCAATCCTCGCCACATCTTCATCTGCCATAAAACAATGAGCCTGTCCCCCCAGCTTCGCTAGCGCTTTCTTGTTGATTCCTGCCAGTGCCATATTGGTATCTGTCACAATGTCTGCTCCACTTTTTAATAGTTCTATTGCAATAGATACCGCATCTTTGGAATAAGCAAGCGTATCTGCATAGTCAAAATCTGCACTGGTATGGATTACTCTTTTTGTAATCTTTTCCTGTTCTGCCGGAAGAGAAATTCCTCGTTTCTTCAGTTCTTCCGTAATAATTTCAAAACTTCTCTTTTCAATTTCTTCCGGAAGTAAATGTTCTATCTTGCTTTTCAGTTCCACTTGATTTCTCCTATCGCTCTTAATAAAACTTCGTTTTCTTTCCTGCTCTTTACTGCAATTCTGTAAAATCCATTTGATAATCCCCTGAAATTTTCACAGTCACGAATCAGAATTCCTTTTTCTAACAATCTGTCATATAATGGCTGTTCGCAATAAATCAGGAGAAAATTGGCTTTTCCCGGAAACACTTGACAGCCTGCCTGCTTTAATCCAGACTCTAAAAATTGTCTTTCTTTCTCAATAAATGCAGCTGTTTTTTCTACAAATGCTGCCTGCATGGCACATTCATATCCTGCCGCCTGTGCAAAACCGGAAAGATTCCACTCCGGTAATTGCCTGCCAATTT
>JBJEJE010000128.1:0-8653 GCA_051877755.1 Lachnospiraceae bacterium
TTTTAAAAAAAATTGTGATGATTCTGTTAAATTTAGCTCTCCATATTCATTTTATGCATATGGAACGGAAATTAAAATAAAAAAATCAAAGAGGTGTTATTGCTACACCTCCTTTTCTCATATTACCACACTATCTTCTACAATACATACGGTGTCACCTGGTACACGTAATAATTCAGCCAGTTAAAATAGAGTGTATTGGCATGACATCTCCATGACTTGATCGGTTTCTTTTCCGGATCATCATCCGGATAATAATTGCAAGGGATATCCGGATAAATCCCCTTTTCCAAATCCCTTTTATATTCCTGATCTAACGTCATGGTATCATATTCTGGATGACCGGTAACAAAAATATTTTTGCCTCCTTCTGCAATAATCAGATAAGGTCCCGTCACATCGCTTTCAGATACAATCTCCAATTTGTCATTTGCTACAATATCCTCTTTACTGACTCCTGTATACCTGGACTGCGGTACAAGGAAAGAATCATCAAACCCACGTACCAGCGGAGTTCTCTTATGAAAGGTATAATGCTTGTAAATACCCGAAAACTTCTTTGGAAGGTCATATTTTCTTACCCCGTAACGATAGTAAAGCCCAGCTTGTGCTCCCCAGCAGATATGAAGGGTGGAGGTAACATTTTTCTCTGACCAGTCCATGATTTCGGTAAGTTCTTTCCAATATTCCACTTCTTCAAAATCCATTTTCTCCACCGGTGCACCGGTAATAATCATACCGTCAAACCGACGGTGTTTAATCTGTTCAAAGGTGGTATAAAAACGTTCCAGATGCTTTCGTGCCACATTTTTCGGTTCATAGGTTCCCGTGCGGATAAAAGAAATATTCACCTGTAATGGTGTATTTGCAAGACTTCGCAGCAGCTGAAGTTCCGTGTCCTCCTTAAGAGGCATCAGATTCAGGATTACCACCTCCAGCGGTCGGATATCCTGGCTCATGGCACGGTCTGCATCCATAACAAATATATTCTCTTCTTCTAATATTTTCTTTACCGGTAAATCATTATCTATTCGAATTGGCATATCGATTCCTCTTTTCTTTTTCAAATAATTCAAGACTCACGTCTAGTGCATATAAGATAATTCTTTTTACGAGTTGTCTCCTTGTGAAAGCTTCAGAAAATCTTCCTCTGAAAGAATCGGAATTCCAAGCTCCCTTGCTTTCTTATTCTTGGATGAATTGGAAGTTACATCATTATTGATCAGATAATCCGTATTCTTAGACACAGACCCTGTCACCTTGCCGCCCAGTTTTTCAATGTAATCTTTTAATTCATTCCGATTAGCAAACTGTTCCACACTGCCTGTAACTACAAATACTTTATCTTCCAAGGTCTGTTCTCCTGAAATCTCCTCTTTTTCAAAGGTAATCTCTTCTAATAATTCCATTACCACCCGCATTCGCTCTTTGTCCCGGAAAAAATCATAAAATGCCTTTGCCAGTACCTCACCAATTCCATCAATAGCTGTCAGCTCCTCTGTAGAGGCATTGGTAATCGCATCAAAATCATGCTTAAAATGTGCCGTGATCACCTTGGCATTGGCAAGACCAATCCCACTTATTCCCAGACTGTATATAAACTTTGCCATGGACACCGTTCTTGCTGTTTCAATGGAATGCATCAGGTTTTCATAGGATTTTTCACCAAAACCCTCCATGTCAACGATTTCATTCCGAAACCGATCCAAATGGAAAATATCAGGCAAACGCTTTAGATAGCCATGGGCAATAAACTTCTCCAATGTAGCATCCGAAAGACCGTCTATGTTCATGGCATTTCTTGAGACAAAATGAGAAAACCCTTTAATCTGTTTTGCACTGCATTCCGGATTCATACAGTAAAGAGACTGTACCCCATTTACATCCTGCAAAGTAGTCGCACCGCCACAGGCAGGACAAGTTTTGGGAATCTCTAAATTATTGCTCCTTGTCAGATTCTCAGCCACCTGTGGAATGATCATATTTGCCTTATACACTGTAATCCGGTCATTCAGTCCCAATCCCAGAGCACGCAATATACTGACATTGTGAAGACTTGCCCTTGTTACAGTTGTTCCTTCCAATTCCACCGGTTCAAAAACCGCCACCGGATTGATAAGCCCTGTTCTGGAGGGTGACCATTCCACTTCCTTAAGTGTGGTTTCTGCCAGTTCATCCGCCCATTTAAATGCAATGGAATCTCTTGGAAATTTTGCTGTCCGTCCAAGACTTTTTCCATAGGCAATATCATTATAAGATAACACCAGACCATCGGAAGGAATATCATTGTCCGGAATCCTTGCTGCAAAATCCATAACCTGCTCCTCCAGATTACCTGCATTGACAGCAAAATGCTCCACCACATCAAACCCCTGTCCAGCTAGCCACGCAAACCTTCCCTGCATAGTATTATCATATCCGGATTCTTTCATCCTCTGGTCATCTAAAACATCATCTACCAATGCAAAGGCATAAAAATGCACATGGCGTTTTGCTGTAATCTCATTATTCAACTGCCGGACAGAGCCGGAACAGAGATTTCTCGGATTCTTGTATTTCTCCTCTGCCTCGGCCAGCTCTGCATTCATTTTATTAAAATCCGAATACTTAATAACCGCCTCGCCTCTCAACACCAGTTTCCCCTTATATGGAATCTGCTTTGGAAGATTGACAAAGGTTCTTGCATTGTTGGTAATCACCTCACCGATCTCTCCATTTCCTCTGGTTACTGCATTCTGCAGTTCTCCATTCTCATAAGTAAGTACCACCGTCAGTCCGTCTAATTTCCATGAAAGTACGCCTTCATGATTTCCAAGCCAGTCTTTCAGCACCGCTGTCTCTTTTGTCTTATCCAGTGATAACATAGGTGACGGGTGGGGCTGTTTCTCTAATTCACTTAAAACTTCGTATCCAACACGGATTGTTGGACTGTTTGCCAACACAATTCCCGTCTCTTTCTCTAATGCTGCCAGTTCATCATACAACTTATCATATTCCAGATTGGACATAATTTCGGTATCCTTCTGATAATATGCCTTTGAAGCCTCATTCAAAAGAGCTGTAAGCTCCTTTAACCTTTCCTTTTTATCCATACTATATATCTTCCTTCATTCCTATTCTAATTCTTTGCCTCTTTATCCTTTGCAATCCTCTTCTTCAATTCAGCAAGTTCTTCTTCTGTAACAGACCGGATTTCCCCCGGTTTCATCTCACCAATTTCTATATTCATAACCCGGATTCTACGAAGCTTCACCACCTTGTATCCAAAATGTTCACACATTTTCCGTATCTGGCGGTTTAATCCCTGGGTTAAAATAATTGAAAACGATTTATCATTCCTTTTCTTCAGTTTACACGGATTCGTCACCACCCATATATCCTTGTTAGAATCATGGATTCTGACTCCCTGTGCCATTCCTTTTAAAAAATCCTCAGTAATAGTACGGTTCACCGTTACCACATATTCCTTTTCATGCTGGTTTCTTGCCTTGGAAATCTCATTGCACAAATCGCCATCATTGGTAAGAAGCAAAAGACCTTCTGAGTCTTTATCCAGTCTTCCAATATATTTCAAATCCAGATCCAAATCAAAATTTTGAAAAATTCCAGACGCATCCCCATGATGAGAAGTACAGGCGAATCCCTTTGGTTTATAAAATGCAATCAGTTTAAATGGCTGTTCCCGTTTAATAATCTGTCCATTTACGCAGATTTCATCCGTCTCAGACACACGCATACCCATATTGGCGGCAACTCCATTTACAGATACTTTACCTTCCGCAATCCATTCATCTGCCTTTCTTCTGGAACAAAAACCTGATGCACTTAAATATTTGTTTAATCTGATTGTTTCACTCATAGCATTTCCTCGTCTGCAATCTAAAATATATTTTTTATCATAACACGGTCACTACTCTTTTTCAAATTTTTCTCACAAAAACATCTCTTTTTCCACTAATTTTTTGTACTTTATAAAAAAATATAATTTTTATTTATTTTATACTTGAAAAAATTAAGGAAAGCATATATAATACAACTTGAATACAACGAGGTGTTCTTACTTTAATTAAGGACATCTCGTTTTTTATGTCAAAACAAATAATTTAAAGGAAGTGATGTCATGGATAGTATCGATAAGAAAATCCTACATTTATTACAAGAAAATGCAAGATACCCACTGAAATATCTGGCAAGCAAGGTATTTTTATCTTCTCCAGCCGTGTCTGCCCGGATTGACCGACTGGAAAAAGCCGAAATCATCACAGGATATCATGCAACAGTAGATCCCGTTATGCTGGATTATCATGTGACCGCATTTATTAATATGTCATTAGACCCGAAACAGAAACCTGTGTTTTACCCTTACATAGAGGCCTGTCCCAATGTATTAGAATGCAACTGTGTCACCGGTGCATATTCCATGCTGATCAAAGTTGCCTTTCCAAGTACAATGGAACTGGATTCCTTTATTGGACAATTACAAAAATATGGCAAAACAGAAACACAGATTGTCTTTTCTACTCCTGTCAAGCCAAGGGGAATTGATGTATATGCCACCGGTGCCCCTGATGAGACAAACCTTGACGAAGAAGTATAATTCCTGATGATTCTATTTTTCATAATAATCCTTTGTGAAAAAGAAAACCGGTCATTCATATCCTTATGAATCCGGTTTTCTTATTTTTCAGAATGTATATTCCTTTATTCAGCAGGAGTTTCTTGTACCGGTGCCTCTGTCTGTACCTCCTCTGTAGACACTTCACTGCTGTTTTCCTGTTCCAATTCCTCTGTAGACTCTCCTTCAGCAGTTGTCAACTGATCCGCTGCTGCATTTGTTTCCACATCCCGTCTGCTGATGATATCGTAGAATTCCTGTAATGAAGCATCTTTTTCCTTTAATTCTTCATTCTTTTCTTCTACAGAACGGTATATCTTCTGAATATCTTTATCTCCTTTTATTCTTTCGATATATTCTGCCGTATCCTCCGGCAATGTACCATTTTGAATACGGTACCCCTGGGCACCATTCACAATATATAAGGTAACAATATCATATGGTGAAGAATTCACTCCGGCTATTGTTAAATTGGCCACAACAAATGCGATATAGCTTCCGTCATCTAAACCTTCCTTTGTATAAACTGTAATATTATTGTATCCTGTAATAAATTCTGCTTTTCTCTTTAGATTCTCATCATTACTGTATTCTGACGCATCTGTTACCATATCCTGTAATTTTACATTATCACAGGCAGTTATTGCATTAAAGTATTCTTCGATAAAGGAATTTAATTCTTTATCTGCGTCCTTCTCATATGGAACAATGGTATCGTGTTCTTCATCCACGTCAATCTTCTCATCTAAGACAGCCTCTTTTTCTTCCTTACTGGCAGGTTTGCTCTTTCCAAAAGGCATCCCAACAAACACATATGCTAATACACAACACAATATAAATAAACTCCAGCCCAGTGTCAATTTCAACCTTGGACTAATGGAAATTTTATCATTTCCCATTGTAATCTCAGATTCTTTTAAGTGAAAGTTTTCATAGGAATCTGACATTTTATCAAATATATTTTTCTTCATAGCCATTCTCCTGTCAAATATTCTATATTATCATAAAAGTACTTTTAAAGCTTTTTTCATATATTTTTACGCCATATGGTCTTATTCTAACAAAATGCCTATTAAAATGCAATAATCCTTTTATTACTATTTTTATTTTATATTTGCTATTTTGAAAGTTTTGTAGTATTATATTATTTGCGATTGCACCAGTAGCTCAACGGATAGAGCAATGGCCTCCGGAGCCATGTGAGGAAGTTCGACTCTTCTCTGGTGCATTTTTGATTGAAAAAAGAGGTTTGGTTATGCACTATCATATCTACTGCAAAGAAAAATCCATAGCATCCTGTCATCGCACGGCTATTGCTGAATTTGAAAAAAGGTTGTCCGCCTACTGCGATACAACCCTTCATGCTGCTTCTACTCTTATCTTTTCAAAGGAGTTTACAAAAAATAACCACCATTTTCTTTTTATTTGTTCCGGTCCTTCTTCCTGTTCTTCCGAAGAATTTGCTGTTTATCTGCAAAAACTTCAGCAAAGCGGTAATTCTACAGTCCATATTGTAATCGGATATACAGAAGAAGAATTCTATAATGCACTAAATACTGTTTGCATCAGTCATCAGCCAGACAGGTTTTCTCTGACAAGCAGCCAGCTTTCCATCCAGACTTTAACCCTGTTGTTTTATGAACAGCTTTACCGTGCTTATACAATATTGCAGGGAAAAACCTATCACAAATAAATCGCTAAAAAACTCTTACAACGACTGGATATGTGCAATTTCTTCACAAAGCACCATCCGCATCATCTGATGAGGAAATGTCATTTTTGAAAAACTCAGCCTTACATTCGCTCTTTTTTTTACCCACTTAGGAAGACCAAGAGAACCTCCAATTACATATGTGATACTCCGATATCCTTCTTCTTTTGCTTTTTCTATAAATTCCTTATGTTTTTTTGTTGTAATTTCCTTACCCTCAATACAAAGGGCAATCACATAATCATGATTGCTGATCTTATCCTGCATCCGGCTGCATTCTTTTTCTAAAAAAGCTTCTTTGTTGTTCTCTTTCAGATTATCCGGTATCTTAACATCCGGAAGTTCTATGATTTCAATCTCATCCCTTCCCTTTCGAATCCGGTCACAAAGTCTTGCTATCTCATCTCTATAAAAAGCATCCTTAATTTTCCCCACACACAATATTCGATATAACACAACATTTCCTCTCTGATTTTCTTAAATGTTTTCAAATTGTTTTTCTCAATGTCATAATTTGTTCATATTTTTATTCTATATTAAATACAGTAACTTTTTCATAATTTTTTCATTAATTCTCCCTTATACTTATACAAAGAAGAGACCATTTACATGGTCTCTTTTATGTTTTAAGTCTTTGAAAAAATTATCAATTGAAATTATGCTTTTTTCTATAAATCTGCTTTTTTCATATCATCAAATTCCTTCATCATCTCTTCAGAAGGCTTCTTTGTTATTATAGATACAACCACAATCAAAATCAGGCTTACTAAGAAACCGACTGCCAGGGAATAAAGTCCTGTCTGTGAACTAAGTGTATTGATGATTTCTTTTCCGTTCTCATTCATAACACCGGTATGGAAAATTGGTATATAGTCCCAAACCAGTACCGTTGCTGCTCCAGAGACAATGCCTGCAATGGCTCCAGGCAGATTTACCCGTTTCCAGTATAAAGAAAGTAATACAATTGGACCAAACGCAGCACCAAATCCTGCCCACGCATTTGAAACAAGTCCCATTACAGAGCTTTCCGGATTCAATGCAATCAGATATGCAAGTACAGCCACGATTACTACCGTTGCACGGCTAACCTTTAATACAGTCTTATCCTTTGCATCCTTTTTAAAGATACCTTTGAATAAATCTTCTGCCACAGCAGAAGAAGTAACCAAAAGCTGGGAATCCGCAGTGGACATGATGGCTGCCAAAATTCCACAGAGGAATAACCCACCAATAAATGCAAGATGCAAATCATCAATAAACAACTTTTTAATGGTTTCGATAAATACATTCTCTGCAGTAATATCTGTTGTCTCTCCTAAAATTGTTGGGTAAAGATAAGCTCGTCCCACAATACCAATAATAACAGCAAAGCTTAAGGAAATGGCAACCCAGATAATTGCAATCACTTTTGATTTTTTAAGCTCTTTTTCACTGGCTACCGCCATAAAGCGAATCAAAATATGCGGCATACCAAAATATCCTAATCCCCAGGCAAGCTGAGAAATAATATATACAGCTGACACCGGTTTACCGGAATCCTCCATAATATTAAGGAAGGAGCTGGCCCCTCCTGCCACACCGGAATCTCCTAATATACCGATTAAATTCTCTGGTCCTACCATAAAATATGCAAGCAGAGGAACACAAAGCACACCTACCAGCATAAGCATACCCTGAATAAAATCAGTTACACAAACAGCCATGAATCCGCCTAAAAATGTATAAATCAGAATAACCGCTGCACCAATGGTCAAAGCAATCTTATAATTAATCCCAAATACAGAAGAAAACAGTTTACCACCTGCCGTTAATGCAGAGGCAGTGTATACCAAAAAGAAAATTACAATTACCAGAGAAGATGCAACCAGCAAAATTCTTTTTTTGTCATGAAAACGGTTTTCCAAATAGGATGGCAGCGTCAGGGAATTATTGGCCCTTATTGTATATCTTCTAAGTCGGGAAGATACAAACAACCAGTTGCATACTGTACCAATAAACAATCCAACTGCAATCCATGCCTGTCCGGTACCAAATGCATATACACTTCCCGGAAGTCCCATAAGCAGCCATCCGCTCATGTCAGAGGCCTGTGCAGAAAGGGCTGCAACCCAGCCATTTAGGTTTCTTCCTCCCAAAAAAAAGTCTTCTGAATTTTTGGTCTTACCTGCATATCTGGCACCAATTATGATCATAACCATCATATATGCTGCAAATGCAAGTAAAATCCATACTAGTGAATTACTCATACTCTATTCTCCTTAAAAACAAAAAATATGCTATATCGTAACATATATTTCAAAAAAAATCCAGTTAATTAAAGTTAATTA
>JBJEJE010000129.1:0-8445 GCA_051877755.1 Lachnospiraceae bacterium
GCTTCCTCCGGATTACCAATGCTAAGTGCAATCTTACCAAGCTCATTTCTTTTCTCATACGCTGAAAGAATTGCTTCACTAAGCTCCTGCTGAAATTCCTTTGTAATCGGATTGCAGATATCCTTATACACTGCCTCATTGTTCTCGTTTTTTTCATTGCTCTTGTAACTAGGCATGGATACGAACAAATTACCTTCCTTATTCTCCACAATCGCAATGTTGCACACCTTAAAGCTATCACCAAATACAACATTGGCAAATGCTTTTACGTTGCTACCTTCCTTTTTTACCTCATTTACTTTTACTGTATAGTTCATACGCTTCTTTGCAGTCAGATTGGGGTGTCATAGCTTCCGTTTTTTCTCTGACTGCTCCTCCTTTTTCATTTTTATTTGTCCCCATAGTGCTTGGTTTACTGGTTACTTTTTACTTTGCATATCACAACAAAACGCTGCGTACCGTGATAAGCACAGGTAAACAGCGTTAATGTTTCATCTAATGTCTGCTCTCTGATAGCAGCGTTATACGGACCAACAATTCTGGTTTCCACAACTTCATACGTTCTTGTCCGGTCATCCTTTGTGGTAATGATGACTTCTACTTTATCCTCAATGGTATTGAGGTTGGTAAAGAATATCCCTCTGCGACTACCATTGTGTCCTGCTAATAAGCAATTGCCTTTCTCTAGCAAAGCAGCACTTTCCGTCAAATGTCCGATTCCATTGTTAAGCTGGTCATTTCCATCCCCCTCAAAGATTGGATACTTTAGGTCTATACTCGGTATTTCAATAATCCCGATAACATTCTCCTCGTTAAATAAGGCATCCTTCTTCTTTTCGTGGGAGGAGTCTTTTTCCTTTTCATCTTCATGGTGTTTATCCTCCTCAAATCTAGCGATATAATCCTGCGAGCGTTTCTCATCCATTACCCGCATAACGAAAGGGATTGCAATCACAGCAATCCCTAACATAATCATAATAATTCCTTTATTCAGTTTTCTTTTGCTCATTTTCTAGTACCTCTACTTTCTTTTTGCATCATAAACATTTCCTTTTTCTGCAACTTTAGTGACACCATCCTGTTCTTTTTCTTCTGTCAAATCAACATCGGATACCTTCTTATTCTCAAGGTCTAACTCTGTGTTTAGTGCAAATTGTCTTTTCAGTTTCTCTTCTAGTTCCAAAGCATACTCAAAAGGCTTTTCATAATCCCGTTTTGCTGCTTCCATATCACGGTGATATTCCTCTAATTTCTGCTCGAAAAAGGTAATCTTTTGCTGCATTTCATTAAAGGCATTCTCCAGTCTCACCATACTTCCTACCGGGGAAGTGGATAAATCCATACGATATTCCATCTTCCCCCGCAAAAGAACATAATTAGCACCCATGAAGTTCTTTTCCACTGCAATGGTAAAACCTTTGTATTCACCAATATCAGTAATCGTCCCGGTCTTACATTTACTAGCCGCCGCAAGCATGGCAGTACCACCATCGGCTCGTTCCGTGAATGTCATACCGCCTACTTTAATTGCAAAATCAGGTTCCGCAACAATCATCGCATCTCTTGCTTTTACATCCTGTTTTACACACTCTAGTTTCTCTGACGCTGTAGCAATCAGTTTTGGATATTTCACCATAAAACTATCCTGTAAAGCATAGTGCTGACTATCGTAAGCTGACTTCAATAATTTCAGTCTTTGCACATCATTATCCAGCTCCATCTTCTCTTTGATTAACGGATTCCCGGTTGCCACAGCCTTAATCTCGGCATAAGAAAGCGTAGCCTCGTCAATATCTTCACAACTACGGCTCACTGTCTTACTCGTCATAACCTGAGAGATAAATCGCTGCTTATTCTCAACCAAACTCCAGCTATACGCATCAAAGGTTCCTTTCGTTACATAACGATACACTGCAACCTCGTCGTTTTCATTTCCCTGGCGAAGTCCTCGACCTTCCCGCTGTTCAATACTTGAAGGCTTCCACGGACAGTCAACATGGTGCATGGCAACCAGATGTGTCTGCACATTAACTCCGGTACCACACTTTTCGGTAGAACCAATCAACACCTTTTTTACACCCATACGCATTTCACGAAAAAGGGTATCCTTCTTGGCATCTGTTGGTGCATCATGAATAAATGCAATCTCATCTGCCGGGATACCCTTTTTAACCAGTTCCGTTTTGATATAGTTGTAAATGTCAAATTCGTGTTCTACCTCACCGTTTCCATTGGTTCTCCAATAACCTTCCTGAAGCATTTCCTCTTTCCAGCTACTCTTTGGTGTTCCAATATCGGAAAATACCAGCTGTGTTCCAATGATTCCCTCATCCTCTGCCTTATGGTATTCGTAAAGAATATTTTCAACTACCTTATTAAGCTTCCCTTCCGGTGATTCAGGTGCATCAGGATCAAGTAACCTCGCATCCGTTCCAAGTAATCTTGCGTCATGGGTAATCTTAAGGAAATTATCAACGCTTGGATCAACACCGCCACCACGAATCCGTTCTGCTCTTTCTACAAACTGTTCCATAACCATCTTCGTGTACCAATCCGGTTCTGATTGCACAATCACATAATTGCCTCCACGAAGAGTTGGCACATCAAGGTCAAGCATATCTCTTGTCTGAATATCTGCTACTTCCTTAAACAGATTCATAAGCTCCGGCAGATTCGTAAATTTGTTGAATCGGCTTTTGAATCGGAACCCACTACCTTCTACTGTAAGCTCCAACGCAGTCGTTACTTCGCCAAAGTTTGCTGCCCAGCTGTCAAAATGATAAATGCCCATCTGTTCTAACGTATCCTTCTGCAAAAAGGATTGCATAACATACATTTCACACATCGTATTACTTATCGGTGTTCCTGTCGCAAAGACAATTCCACGACCACCATTTAACTCCGTAATATACTGGCATTTCAAAAACATATCCATCGCTCTTTTTGAACCACCACCGGTAATACCGGATACGTTGTTCATCTTAGAAAAGATAGAAAGATTCTTAAAGACATGAGCCTCGTCAACCATAATAGAATCAATTCCTAACTCCTCAAAGGTAATCAAATCATCCTTTGTATCAGCAACCGTCAATTCCTTCAGCTGTTCCTCTAATCTTTTCTGTTGTGCGACCATCTGCTTTACGGTCCACTGTTCCCCATTTTGTTCCTTCATCTCAGCAATCGCATAACTGATATCATCAATCTGACGATTTAACAATTCCATTCTACGCTCATTAGAAATCGGAATCTTTTCAAACTGGGAATGGGACATAATAATGCAATCATAATCACCGGTTGCAATACGGGCAATAAACTGTTGTCTTTTTGCCTTACTAAAATCACGTTCCGTAGCTACCAAGATATTCGCTGACGGATACAGTCTTAGAAACTCACTTGCTGTCTGTCCTACCAAAGATTTCGGTACAACCATTACGGTCTTATTGGCAAGTCCAAGTCTTTTTTGTTCCATACAGGCTGCCATCATCTCAAAAGATTTACCGGCACCAACACAATGGGCAAGCAATGCATTTCCACCCATCAATACTCTTGCTACTGCATTTGCCTGATGGGGATTTAAGTGGATATCCGGATTCATTCCCGGAAATTCCAAATGACTGCCATCATATTCCCGGAGCCTTACATTATTAAAGGTTTCATTATAATAGTCCACATATTTCTGACGACGCTTTGCATCTTCCCAAATCCAAGACTTAAATGCTTCCTGAATCTGATTGGATTTCTCTCTGGCAAGCATGGTCTCATTTTTGTTAAGCTCATAATGATACTTTCCATCTCCATCATCAATCCTATCTCGAATCGTTATGGTTCGAAGATTCAACAGATTCTCAAATATCGTATAAGCATCCATCCTTGAAGTACCATACGTCTTTTTTGCAGCTACGGAATGCTTATCCCTTGATTTGTTCTCAAGGAACCATTCCATGTTGTACTTATTCAAGTTTACACTAATTCCACGGTTGCTTCGATATCCTCCATTATGATGATTCTGCGACCAATACGGTGTATTAAGCAGTTGGTAGATGAACTGTTCATAATCTTCCGGTTCAATCCAAGTCGTTCCAATTCTTACTTCTATCTCAGACGCATCAAGGTCTTTTGGTTGTACCTGCTTTAATGCTTCCACATTACTACCAAACAGTTCTGGGTGTTCATTGGCACAAGCCTCAGCCAAGCGAAGTTTATCCCGCACATTGCCGGACAAATACTCATCCGCAGTCTCCCAGCCAACATTTTTGTCATTCTCGTTATATCTATCCGGATTCAAAAAGATAATGCCGGTTAATTCCTCAATCAGCTTTTCTCTTTTCAATTCCATATCCAGCGCTTTAGAAAAATGTGCGTCTTCCTTATCTGCTTCTTCCACTTTCTTCTTGTAATCACTGATATCCGGTTCATAAAGAGAAAGCATAAACGGAATATTTACACCATTGAACTCATTAATGGAAATGTTTAATGCTTCCACTGCCGTTTCTACATGGTCTATTTCCTGCTTCACCCGAATGGTCTGCTTCGTAAACATATCCGCTTTACTTACCTTACCATCTTCATCCACGACTTCTAAAGAACAAAGAAGTGGATAATCCGCATCATCACGAAAAGCTGTTGCATTTGCCTTTGCAGTGATATAACCGTTCTTTTTAACAAATGCATCATATACAGTCGTCAACTGCTTTTGTGCTTCCTTTAACTCTTCCTCGCTACACCCATCTCTTTGAATCTCAATAAGATGTCTTGTTGCTTCACGAATTGCTATCATTCCCTTGATTCGGTCCATTACTTTGTCACCCGCTTTCTTTAAAAACATTCTAGAATCCTTCCGGTAATAAAGCTTGTCATCAAAGAAAGTGTACGAGTAGTTCTTAACCGATGGATCTGCAACAATATCATCCTCATTCAATTCTTCATCCTCTGTAATTACATCAAAGTCCTTAATCTCTGCCTGGATATTCTTAATTGCATTTTGCAAAGATTGATAAAGGTTAAATCCATCCTCGTGATTCACGCAGACGGTATAAGTGGATTGTTCTCCATATCTTCCCTTATCATATTCCATCGTTCCAAGCATCATCTCAGGGTGTTCCACGAAGTAACTGTTGACCGGGATTCCCTCCGGTGTAAAACCAAGATGCACCCAGTCCGGTTCAATACTTTCCTTCCGCTCCCGCTTTTGAAAAAACAAAATATCAGAAGTCACTTCCGTTCCTGCATTTCCCTTAAACGTAAGCGTTGGAAGCCGGATTGCCCCTACCAGTTCTGCATGCTCAGCAATATACTTTCGCATGGAACCATTCTGCTTATCCAAGGTTCCTTTCGTTGTAATTACTGCCACCATTCCACCCGGACGAACCTGGTCTATGGCTTTTGCAATGAAGTAGTCATGAATCTTTAGGTTCATTTTGTTGTACTTTGGATCAAACACTTTGTAATCACCAAAGGGCACATTACCGACTACTACATCAAAGAAGTTATCCGGATACTTCGTATCTTCAAATCCTTTTATCTCAACCTTTGCCTCCGGATAAAGAAGTTTTGCAATCCGTCCTGAAATATCATCAATCTCTACACCATACAACTTACAATCCGATAAGGAATCCGGCATACAGCCAAAGAAATTACCGATACCCATACTAGGTTCTAATACATTTCCTTTTCGAAAACCAAACTGAGAAAGTGCATCACAAATAGAAGAAGCCACAGTGCTTGGCGTATAAAACGCATTCGTAACTGTGGCTCTTGCTGCTTCCCACTCACTGTCTGTAAGCAGTTCTTTTAGTTGTAAATACTCTCTTCCCCAAGCAGTAGATTTATCATCAAACACTTGTGATAATCCACCCCAGCCAACATAACGGGAAAGTATCTTTTGTTCTTCCTTTGTGGCTGGTCGTCCTTCCGCTTCAATCTTTTTCAATTCTCTGATTGCTTCTAAGTTCCACATACATCTGGTCTTATCCCCGGCATCTTTGGTTTCCCAGATATCCAGGTGATAATTGCTTCCTTGTGGCATTTCTTTTGGACTTTCCAGTGTAGGTGAGAGTGTGCTAAACAAATCCGGTTCAAGATTCTTCTCTGCTTCAATTTCACTGGCATATTCCGCATACGTTGCAATAGCATCTTCTGTCGAAAATTCCGACAATACTTTTTGATTGTCGGGAATCCCCATCTCATCGACTTCTTCTGGAATTGCAAACTCATCAAGGAAATCATCTTCCGGAGGCTCTACCTGATATGCTTCTATCTCATCTTCAACCTTTTCTTCGACAATACCAGGCTCAATCTCTTCAGGCTGATAATACTCACCTAACATCACCAATGCAGCAATCTCACGCTCAATGGTGTTCCAACTGATATAACCTTCCTTTTCACCTTCTTCATCCCGCCATTGCAATCGAAGTCCCTTTGATTTATAAGTGTCATAACCGTGAAGTCCATATCCCTCAATAGGCCATCCGGAACCACCGATTCCATACTCTGCTTTCAGCTTCTTTGCCCGTTCCGTTGTGGACATATCCTTTTGATACATTTCATAAATACGCTTCTTTCCACCTTGAAAGCCACTGCCTTTTAGCAATGTCTGCACAATAAATTCATGCGGCACATTATCTTCTTTCTTTGGATTCAAATAAGTGTATTCTTTACCCGATTTTTCCTTTGCCTCACGCTCAAGCTTTGTGAGGACACTTTCTGTCGGTGTACCAACATCCAGAAAGTCAAAAAGAGAAGCCTGTCTATACTCGGCTTCTCTTTGCTCTCCTGCTTCTAACTCTAAAAGCTCTTGATTTAATTCCTCTTCAACTTCTAATGATATTGATTCACGATTTGATGAAGTACGATTTCCTCCGCCTGGCGAAGACCCTGCTCTCGTATCTGCCACATCTCCATTGTGGAATTCGGATTTTTCGGTTTGTGTTTTGCCAAATACTTCTCCATCAACTGGTCTATCATTCTCTGTGCTTCCTCCTGAACCGGCTTCAGCACTTCCACTAACCGACCGAATCTCACCAGTGACCGGTACCTCTCGTAATGGTTCTCCTTCAGATAATCCATCGCGATGAGCCCGTATTTGTTCAGACTCGACAAGTCCTCCTGCTCCATCTCGATGTTCGGGTACAGTATCCCGTTCTCCTCGTGATACTCTAGTGCCAGTTCTACCATACGACATTCTCCTTTCTTGTTCGATTCTCTTTAAGTTACGGTTGAACTCCTTAAGAACAATACAGGAAACGTCACATACCAAAGAACCGAGTGCGTAAATGTGATCTTCGTTTGTCACATTAACTATCGACTTAAAATCCTGTTCTTGGCTGGATAAGTCAAATCCACATCTCGTTGCTACAACATACATAATACATTTCTTTACGAAATCCTCTGTTGCAACCTCTGGCGTTTTACTCTTGTCACCTAAATTCACACGCCCTGTAAGCGCTGCCAAATCATTAACACGCATTGCGTAGTCCTCTTTTATTATGGCATCAATTCGCTTTCTTGTAAAGTCCTTTAATTCATTTTTTAACGTTTCTTTATCCGTATAATCCGGCATATTCATCTGATTCGTAAACACAAGCGATTCCACATAGTCTTTTAACATATCATCGCTTAATTCCCATGTGAGGTTTTGTTCTTTACCACCAGTGTCACGAATATCAAACACATATCGCATTCGCTCTGAAAGTAATGCTCTTGAGGGATAAATTGCTGCACCTTTGGCACCTCTCTTCACATAACGGTCCACCTTTTTCCAAGTGTCATAATCTGCAATCAAGGTGGCATGTGGCTTTTGTGCATACACCATAACCACGTTATCAAACTCAAACTTATAAATGTTACCAGCTAATTTCAAAACATCTTTCCATGCATTCTCCGAAGCAGTAACATCATGGATTACCGCATTGTATATCTGACGCACCTTAAAATCTACGCTCATTTGCTACACCTTCCTTCTATCAACTAAACTGTAAGAATAGATTCGACATCCCCTCTTTAAGTTTGAGAAAAGTAACCCATATTATCTGGTATTTCTTTCCCAATAATCAACACCCCCCGCAAGTGCAAGTTCTTTAAATCTCGCTAGTTCCTGCTTATCCAATAAAAGCACTACATTTCCTTCTGATGTTTTGTCGTATGCTTTCTTTACCTTCTTTGCAATACGATAATGAATGAACGCTTCCTGGGAATACTTCAGACTATCCTTAAACGATACATCATCACTATCCACCAAATCTTGCAAGAGCAAGGTTTCATCCCTAATCAGTGGTGCTAATTTCTCGGTGCTTTCCTTTGAAAGAAAAACCTCGGATTTGTTCTTACCACTTCTACTCCACTCATCATGGAGAAGCTTCAACATATGCTCCATATTCTTTTCATATTCTGTTTTCTTCATTTTCATCATCCTTCCTTATCTACATTTCTTTTCTTCCATTTGCTTTG
>JBJEJE010000130.1:0-8440 GCA_051877755.1 Lachnospiraceae bacterium
AAGCCGATTACAGAAGATCGGCTCCGCCTGCTTTTCGACAAAGCAGAAACCTATCTGAACATGACAAATCAAAACTTTTCTTTCAGTTACCGCAGAAGCCGGTACAGTCTTAAGTTTGACGAAATCCTTTATCTGGAAAAGAAAGGACGTCAGGCAATCATTCACACACCGGGGGAATTTTACCAAACAAACATGAACTTAGAAGAATTATGGGGGAAACTGGATGAGCGAGTGTTTGCCGCTGTACATGGTTCTTTTATTGTAAATCTGAAGCATGTAAAAAATGTCTCAGGAGTAATAGTTACACTTTCGGACGGAACAGAGTTGACGATAAGCAGGGGATTTCGGAAGAGCCTGCTAGAAAAATATATGGCTTTTGTGCAGGGAGGAATGTGACATGGTCTTGTATGGAGTTCGGCTAATGATCAACATTTTTGACCTGTGTGTCTATCGCCGATTTTTAGAGGTGTTTATTGGAAAAAGGAAGACTTCTGTGGAGTTTTCCATCCTCCTGCTGATTGGATGCGAACTGATTGGAAGTGCTGTAAATCAGCTTGGTATTAACTGGCTGAATCTATTGACGACAATTGTTATATCAAGTGTTTATATATGCCAGTACGGAGGAGAAATCTCCAGTAAGTTTATTGCAATATTACTTTACATAGGAATCGTAGGAATCACAGAGCCAATCGGATATCTGTGCAATAAAGCATTCATGGAGGAAATAATTCGGGACACAACAGTTTCCTATTATTTTACAGTCTTTGTGATGGCACTATTGAATGCAGCAATCGTAGAGATATTCTGTCGTTTAAAGTCAGGAAAGAGCATCCGTTTGTCCCTTATACCCAAAGAAATACTTTATATGCTGGCTATTATCCCAATGACCAGTCTGATCAGTTGCTTTTTACTGATTGAAGTTTCAAAGGAACTGATTTCTGCACAGATGATGGTCCTGTGTATGTGTATTATTTTTGCCATTATCGTGACCAATTATCTCATATTCATAATGATTGAGCAGTATACTACTGTAGCAGAGAAGCAGCATGAAGAAGAGATGATGCAGAGAGAGGTATCGTATCGGGATGAATACTACCGGGATATGGAGAGATATCAGGATCAGATTCAGAATATCAGGCATGACATGAAGAACCGGCTGACTGGACTTCTGGATGCGGCAGAGCAGGGGAATAGTGAAATCATTAGGGATAAGCTGCAGGAAATGCTGGGAGATATCAAACTTGCCGAAGAGATTATTTATTCTGCCAACCCGGTGCTGAATTCCATCTTGAAGGTAAAAAGTGCAAAGGCAAAGGAGAAAGAAATCCGGTTTGAGGTCTCCGCATTGATACCCAGAAAGATATCAGTCGAAACAGGGGATATGGGGGTTTTGTACGGTAACCTTCTGGATAATGCAATTGAGGCGAATAATACTGTTGAACTTCAAAAGCGCCATATTACTGTGGAAACCAGATACCAGGAGGGCAAGCTGTTATTAAAGATTGTGAATAGTAAACTGCCTAAGAAAAATCCAACATTTGTCACATCGAAAGTAGACAAATGGAAACATGGCAGGGGTATCCACTCTGTGCGTAAGGTGGCAGAAAAATATGGAGGAAATCTGATACTGCACGATAATGGAGAGGAATTTGAAGCAATACTATTGCTGACCGGTATTGAAAAATTAGAGTAAAAATGCAACTTATTACAGATAAGTGTCGACTTATTACAGATAGGTTGCATTTGGAAATAGAATTGGTAGAGTAGAGCCATCAAGGCAAAGGAGGCTCTACAGATGAAGAAAAGAAACTGGATGAACAAGTTAAGCGGTAAGACCATGAACATCATGGCAGCTATGGCACTTATGGTAACCGCAGTAGCAACCAACCGCTGCTGTCTGTGGTATCTGGGTCAGGATAAGATGCCAAGCGGTTGCGAGAAACTGAGAAAGTTTTAAGCAATGACAAAGTGGCTCAGCCACCGGATGGTAGAACGGGGAATCATAAAAGAAGAGGAGCAGGAAATCTATGAGTTTGGAATCCGAAATGGAATGATTTTACTGCTTAACATTGTAACAGCATTTCTGATAGGACTGGTGACGGAAAAACTGTTGGTTGTTGCAGTGTTTACGGTTTCTTTTATGGTTCTTCGCAGCTATACCGGCGGGTATCATTCAGACAGCCGTGTATTCTGCTACATTGGTTCCAATCTGGTGCTTTTTATTCCGGTATATACGGAAAAACTGTTTTTAAAAGCACCATTCATGATATTATTGCTGTTTCTGATTCTGGCATCGGGTATCATCTTTTGGTTAAGTCCCATGCACAGCAAAAATCGGAAACTGGATGACAAAGAACTGAAGCATTTTGGCAGAAAGGCAAGACTCATAACAGCATTAGAACTGACCATACTAGGCGTGTTATGGTATGCAGAATTGACTCCATATGCTTATGCTGTGTATGTGAGTATCTGTATCACGGCAGGATTTATGATTATCGGTAAAATTCAGCTATATCTGCAAGCGCATATGGAATGACATGCAAGTCCTTCCCGGATTAAAACGGGGAGGATTTTTTTATACTTCAAGAAGCAGGAAAAGTAGGAAATATAGTATTATAATTGCAACTTATTACAGTTAACCTAACACTTGTTACACATTTATTGAATCACCATTACTTTACAAGTATAGTACCGCCAAAAGGCGATAGGGGTAAGGCAGATTGGTGCATGTTAGGGGAGCTGTGCCGTACCGGATTGTGGAAGACGGCAGGAAGGGAGAATTTAATAGTGAAAGGATTTGGGTGCTGAGTCGCGCGCTTTATTTAGCGTGTGAAACGCACCCTTTTTTCTTACCTTTGGTTCCTGGTCATAGCTCCAGAGGTCCGCCGTATGTCCTTCATTTCAAATAATTGCGAAATGGAGGACACAAAGATGTCAGAATGGATCAGGATAAGAATAAAAGATTTTTATAATAATGCTGTTGGAGAAACAGAATATACCTATGTCACCAGAGAAGTCTATGAGGCATTGGCAGATACCTTCCGGAAGGAAGCCCACGCACAGAAAATGAAAGACCTGCGGCATACGATACGGGACGGATATACGGAAGGAGAGACTGAGGAGCTTACGCAGGAGACAGGGGAAACACTAGAGGATATGGTCATCAGACAGATAGAACTGGAAATATTGCAGAAAGCGATGCAGTCACTCACTGAAGTTCAGAAGGAGCGACTGCATCTTTATTTTTTTGAGGGGATGACCATCCGGGAAATCGCAGAGAAACAGGGAGTGAACAGAAATGCAGTATGGAAATCCATACAGGGAATACTGGAACAATTACGGGCTTTTTTTGCGTGATTTTCTCTCAAAATTTCAAAAAAATGAAAAATTTTATTTTTCAGGGTGTGCAAAATGCGTTTTAGTGTGAGTACTTTATGAGAGGAACTTTTTCGGACAGATGGTCTCTTCTGAATATCCTCTCAAGGTACTTTGACAAATGCCGGAGAGGATACTATGGTGTCAGTCTTCGAGAGCAGGCACACAGATCACGATGTGACCTGCCAGCCATATCCAGCAGTCCAGATACATTAGCCATTTAAGGAGCCGTAACCGGGGCGCACTGACACTCCTGCAACATTCCGTATGTTGTAAAAAAGATCGCATCTAAGGAGCCGAGCGGGAAAGCCGGGGTACAGCCTGTCTGTGGTAGACAGGTGCGAAGAGAGAGATGGCCTATAATGATACTCCTTGAGATTAGCCAGCACGCAGTGGTGGAGGTGAGATTCCTGTGATGTCTGTCTGCCAAATAAGGCAGGAACCGCAGACAGTCTGGATTGACTGCCCAGGAATGACCACGGACAGAGTGATTATTTTTCGCTCTGTCTTTGCGCCGTTCCGGCTCCGGGAAGTAGTGTCGAATAGGAGCAGATCACTTTATACATGAAGTGAAGGATTATGGCAGTAAGACTTAATCACAGAATCCATGCGGCGGAGGGACATCCTTCCGCCGTATTCTTGTGGGATTAAGCACCATGAAAGGAGATTTTGTAATGAGAAAAGAAGATATGGAAATGATTGCGAGGATTTTTGATTCAGAGAGAGTAGGATATGCCTATCTTTACCCACGTGACGGAGGGGCAAGACAGGAGTCCATGATTTCCACTACCCCGGAAAATATCGCCAACTATATCGGCAGCCATATGTTTGAAGCAGAAAAAATGGTTATCACGGATATGTGCGACAGGCTTGTGTTAGACACCTGTGGGTATTTTCTGAATAACTGCCCGGATCAGAACTTCTGTAAAGAGATTCACCCGTTCCTGATACCAATCCAGATGGGAGAAAAGGAGGCCGGAGAGGTTCTCGGCGTTGACAGGGATGTGGCTGATGAGTATTTTGCCGCGGAAGATGAAGCTGTGACAATGGCAGAGATGAGTATGCCATAAGTGTGTTTTGTTAAGCGGTAATTTTAGTTTACCTAAAATGAGGAGGTATCACAGAAGATGGAAATTGTCATAGTAGTTACGTGCATAACAGGAATTGCAGTCATTGCTGTGTTTGTACTGGCGGCGATGGCAGTTATAGCCGCCGGAAGTTATCAGATAGATTGATTTCGTGGAGAGAAAGCAGGTAGAAGCGGTGGAGAACGGAGCCAATGAAGTGATGTACAAGATGGCAGAATTCCTGCTAAAAAAGATGCAGGAAAATGGTCTGATTAGTGAGGAAGAAAGGGAAAAAATCACTGTTTTGAACATTGAGACTTTTTCCCCGGAACTTGCCAAAGTATATCTGTAAAAACACTAGATATCTTCCGACTTGTGTGGTAGTGTATGTTGCTGACAAGGGCGCAAACCCTTGAAAATACAGGGAAAGGAGAAAAGCACATGGCAAAGAAAGTAACCGTCATCAGGGGAACAGCCGGTACCGAAAAGGTGCTGGAAAGACCAAAGATGAGAGTGTGCGGATATGCCAGAGTCAGCACTGGAAGCAGCAAGCAGGCTGAATCCTACGCCACACAGGTAGAATATTACACCACAAAGATTGAAAGAAATCCCATGTGGGAGTTTGCCGGGGTTTATGCGGATGAAGCACTCACCGGTACAAAGGTAAAGGGCAGGGAAGAATTCCAGTCCATGATAGAAGCCTGTGAGGACGGAGATATCGACCTGATTCTGACCAAATCCATCACAAGATTCGCAAGAAACACCGTGGAATGTATCCAGACTATACGAAGGCTGAAAGAAATTGGAGTCGGCATCTACTTTGAAAAAGAAAATCTGAACACATTAACGGAAAAGAGTGAACTAATGCTGACACTGCTGGCATCCATTGCACAGGGGGAATCGGAAGACTTCTCAAGTAACAACCGCTGGGCAATCGAGAAGCGGTTCCGGGACGGAACCTTTATCATTGGAACACCGGCTTATGGATACCGGAAGAATGAGGATGGAAACCTTATCATAGAAGAATCCGAGGCAGAGGTGGTACGGTGGATCTTCGAAGCCTACTTAAACGGAATGGGAACCTACATGATAACAAAAGAACTGAACCAGAGAGGTATACCCACCATCCGGGAAAGTGAGAAATGGCAGGACAGCGTGATAAAGGAAATCTTAAAGAACCCGGTGTATGAAGGAAATCGCCTGCAGCAGAGGACATACACGGAAACACAGTTCCCTTTTGTCCGAAGGGTGAACACAGGTCAGAGAAACCAATACCTTATAACGGATGCCCATCCGCCAATCATAACCCATGAGGAGGCAGAGGCAGTAAGAAATGTCATGGAATACCGTACAAACACACTGCGTATGAATGAAAGAGACTACCAGAAGCGGTATCTGTTCTCAGGCATAATCCGATGCGAGGAATGCGGAAGCCATTTCCGTAGACAGAAAATATACATAGGGAAGCCCTATGAGAAAATCATCTGGACATGCCACAAACATGTGGAGGACAAAGAGTCCTGTGCCATGAAAGCCATCAGGGAGGATAGGATACAGCAGGCATTTATGGATATGTGGAACAAGCTGTTCACCAATCAGGGAACCCTGCTGGAACCCCTGCTAAAGGAACTGAGAGAGCTTGTGGCAGACAGGCCGGATACAGAAGAAATCGAACAACTGGATAAAGAAATTCACAACTTAAGTGAGCAGAGTCGAATCCTGAATCAAGTCATGAAGAAAGGATCTATGGACTCTGCTCTTTTTATGGAGAGCAACAGCCAGATTATCCAGAAGCTGACAGAATGCAGAAGAAAGAAAATCCTGTTATCCAGAAAGCAGAAGAGGACAAAAGAGATCGTCCGGACGGAACAGCTTATCGGACTGCTTGCGGAACAGAAGAATCCGATTAGAGAATTTGATGAAAACCTCTTCAAGCTGTCTGTAAAAGAGATAAGCGTATCAAAAGAGCATGACATCACCTTCTGCCTCCATAACGGACTGAAACTGACAGAGAAAGGAGCGGATGAAAATGCAGTGGCACATGCCAATAGGCTATAAAGTCATAGATGGGAAAATCACAGTATGCGAGGAAAACAGAAAAATCGTAGAAGAAATATTTGAGGATTATGACAGTGGAATTTCCGCTACAAGGATTGCAAAGGGCTTAAAAGCAAGAGGTATTAAAAATGCACAGGACAGGGTAGCCTGGACCCACGTGTCTATCGGCAGGATATTGGAAAACCACAATTACCTCGGTACAGAATACTATCCGCAGATCATCGAAACGGAGTTGTTTGAAAGGGTACAGAAACGCAGGGAACAGATACGGGCAGATGGTGGCAAAGGCAGCCACAGACCGGGCAGGGATGTGAGAATCCTGTTTGGAGGTGTTATCACCTGTGCAGAGTGTGGGGCAGTATACAGCCATATCCAGCCACATGATAAAAAAAGAGCCAGTGGTATTCCAAAATGGAAATGCAAGAAT
The DNA here is from genome assembly GCA_051877755.1 of Lachnospiraceae bacterium. GTDB lineage: Bacteria > Bacillota > Clostridia > Lachnospirales > Lachnospiraceae > CAG-590. The sequence goes on from JBJEJE010000130.1 coordinate 6,928, forward strand.
TATGTGTATCAGAACCGCCTGACCTGCGCCGGGGGATTTATTTCAGACGAGCAGGTAAAGGATGTTTGTGTAAACGCTATCAACAGAATTATGCAGGATAGAAAGCTGATGAATCCTCCCGAACGGTACGGGGAAAGAGTCAGTGCAGAATACAGAAAGCTGGATTGCAGGATAACAGAGGCAAAGGAGGCGCAGCTCCAGAGAACATCTCATGCTGATCTCATGGAACTTTTATATGAAAGAGCAGCGGAACGCTACCGGACATTAGAGATAAGGGATACCGATTATAAGATCGAAGAAATGCGGGAAATCCTTGCAGACAGGGAAGAACTGGTGGAGTTCGATGAAGAATTATATCGGAAGCTGATTACTCAGATTGTGGTTTATAAAGATCAGACGGCAGAAGTGATATTTATAAACGGAAGCCGGATTAAAACAGGATACGCCGACAAATAGGTATCCGGAAAGGAGAGACGTATGGCAGAGACAGCAGTAAAAAAGAAGATTTCCATGATACCTGCCAAAGCACAGTATGACCGGGATATCAAGCTGACGGAGAAGAAACTGAGGGTAGCGGCATACTGCCGAGTCAGTACGGAACTGGAACAGCAGGAGAGCAGTTACGAGGCACAGGTAGAGTATTACACAGAAAAGATAGAGGAAAATCCTAACTGGAAGAACGCAGGTATTTATGCTGATGATGGAAAGAGTGCAACGAACACCAAAAAGCGAGATGACTTCAATGCCATGATTAAGGATGCACTGGACGGGAAAATCGACATGATCCTTACCAAGTCCGTCAGCCGTTTCGCAAGAAACACGGTAGACGCCCTGATGACGATTCGTAAATTGAAAGAAAAAAACGTGGCAGTAGTTTTTGAGAAAGAGGGGGTTAATACTTTAGACGGCACAGGAGAAATCCTGATTACCATCCTAAGCAGTCTGGCGCAGGAGGAAAGCCGAAACATCAGTGAGAACACCAGATGGGGAGTAGTAAGAAGATTTGAAAAAGGGAAGGTCATCGTAAACCATAATAAATTTATGGGATACACCAAGAATGAGAACGGAGAGCTGGTCATCGTACCAGAGGAGGCGGAGATCGTAAAGCTGGTATTCCGGCTTTATCTGGAAGGCTACAGCACAGCCAAAATCGGCAGTTATCTGGAGGAGCATCAGATTAAAACCGCGACCGGACAGGAGAAGTGGTATGACTCGGTTATCATGAAAATGTTAAAAAACGAGAAATACATGGGAGATGCCCTGCTGCAGAAAACCTACACGGTTGACTTCATGACCAAGAAAAAGGTCATGAACAACGGTATCGTCCCACAGTATTATGTGGAAAATGACCATGAGGCAATCATACCGAAGGAATTATTTTACCGGGTGCAGGAAGAAATCATGCGGCGATCTTCCATGAGTAAAGCGGCAGTGACCAGAAAGAAGAATCAGAAAAGCAAGTATTCCTCCGGTTACGCACTGACCGGAATCCTGCTGTGCGGAAAATGCGGAC
>JBJEJE010000131.1:0-8386 GCA_051877755.1 Lachnospiraceae bacterium
CCCCTTTTACATTTTATCGAACAATCATAATTTCCTACGCACAGCTTTCATTCAGCAGGGAAATGAATTCCTCCTGCCGCACCGGCTTGGAATAGTAATAACCCTGGAAATAATCACAGCCCATATTCTTTAATTCATTTGCCTGTTCCAAAGTCTCCACACCTTCTGCCACAATATCCCTCTCCAGCGACTTGATCATGGCAACTGAGTGGGTTAATACCTTCATGGCGTTATCGTTCTCCATTGCCGCCCACACAACGCCTTTATCAATCTTTATGGTCTGATACGGGTATTCAATCAGACTGGTTGCATTGGAAAAGCCCGTCCCATAATCATCCAATGCAAACTGCACGCCCTGTTCCATAAGCTTATTCATATTCATACTTAAACATTCGCTGGAAACCACCGCTGCAGTTTCCGTCACCTCTAAGCTGATCCGCTTACACGGAAGATTATTCTCAGCCATAATTTCCAGAAAATTCTGCGCCAGCCTCTCCTGCATACACTGTACCACAGAAAGATTCACATGAATATGCTCTATTCCCTTTTCCCAGATTTGTTCCCTGACCATAAATTCACAAACTGTACGGAACACAAATTCCCCGATATCCAGAATCAGTCCATTCTTCTCTGCAATGGGAATAAACTCTTCCGGACTGATAAATCCAAGTTCTGTCTGGGGCATACGGATCAGCGCCTCTGCCGAAGTATAATGTCCTTCCTTCACAGAAAAGATAGGCTGGTAATATACCTCAAATGTTTTCTCATGGAGTGCTTTCTTCATCAGTTGAAGAATCTGGGTTTCCCGGCGTTTCTTCTTAAGAATATTCTCATTGGCATATACCACTCTTCGTTCTTTCTCTGTCACCGCTTCGCTCATGGCATATTCCAGCAGATCGATAATATTATCCAGTGTATCTGCATCCTCCGGATAGTGCAGCACTGCCATATATGCAGAAAGAAGAACTTCCATATTCCCCACAGAAAATGGTATTTCAAACCGTTTCTGAATGGCTTCAATCAGACATTCCTCAGAAAATGCATTATCTTCAAAACGAATCACAAACTCCGTATTAGAGATTGCAAACACATCCCGATTGCCTCCAATATGGCAAAGGAATTCCACAACCTCCTTTAAGAGTATATCCCTGTTTTCTTCCCCAATAGTCTCATTCAGATAATTCATACCTTCAATATGTACTCCAATCAGCCGAAAAGATTTACTGCTGTCCAGAGCGCTATTTAACCGCAGCACGAAGCCCTCCCGGTTAAAGATTTCAAGCTTCTTATCTTTGTAATCCTCCGGATTCTCCACTGCAAAGTAGATCAGCAAAATAGAAACAGACATAACGAACTGTGTTATCAAATAATAAAGAGAGAACATCTCCACCACTACTGCAATAATATTCAACAGGGAATAGATATAGACGGTAACCCGTTGTTCCTGCCGCAGACGGGTCCTGTAGTGATAGGTCTGCAGTACTGCCATGAAGAAATACAAAATTGAACTTGCATACAGTACATAATATCCCAATCCATGATAATAACTTCCGTCCTCATTAAAGTAAAATACAAACTTCGACGAAGCAGTTGTAAGTATACAGATAATATCCAGCATAATCGGTCCACACACTTTAAGATAATCATAAACAGACCATTTATTAGAAAGACCTTTGGTAATAAATATAAGATAACCAAGATAAAATGGTGTTGTGCCATAGCGCATAATACAGTATACACTATTCCAGAAATAAAGAGTCCCGGTAGAAAAATCCTGACCGGAATTAATCATTAATGCTGTTCCCAGATCCAGAAGGGTTGCACACAAATGTACCCAAAGCATGATTGCAAACAGTTCTGACGGCTTCGTGTCAATCGTCTTTTTGCAATAATAATGGATAATAATCGTCACTATCAGAATAATAGCTGCAATATCATAGTGAATGATAAAACCCATGCAAAATCCCCCTTTCTGTCACCATCTCCTGCTATTTATTATAATACGTTCCTGTTGCAAATTCAACCAGCTTCTATTTTTTAATGACAAATCTTAGCATTTCCGTTATAATAATCTTTAATGATTTAAGTTCAGTTACAAAAGGAGGATTCTCATGTCAGAGAAAAAGGTTATGCTCGGCAATGAGGCGATTGCCCGCGGTGCATATGAAGCAGGTGTCAAAGTATCTGCTGCTTACCCGGGAACACCAAGTACCGAGATTAGTGAAAACTTAGTACAATATCCTGAAATTTATTGCGAATGGTCACCAAATGAAAAGGTTGCCATGGAGGTTGCAATCGGTGCATCTATCAGCGGCGTCCGTGCCATGGCATCCATGAAGCACGTTGGTTTCAATGTTGCGGCTGACCCAATGTATACCGCTGCATATATCGGCGCATCCGGCGGTCTGGTTGCCGTTGTGGCAGATGACCCTGGTATGTACAGTTCCCAGAACGAACAGGATACAAGACAGATCTGCCGGGCTGCACAGGTTCCGGTTTTAGAGCCGTCCGATTCCCAGGAAGCAAAGGACTACATGAAGCTTGCTTTCACACTTTCCGAAAAATACGATACCCCAATGGTACTTCGTACTACAACCCGTCTGGCACACTCCCAGGGCGTGGTTGCATTAGAAGACCGTGTTACTCCGGAGGATAAGCCATACGAGAGAAATATTGCCAAAAACGTTATGATGCCAGGAAACGCCATCAAACGCCACGTTTTTGTAGAGCAAAGATTGAATGAAATGAGTGAGGATGCCAACAGCATTTCCTATACCTCAGACGGAAAAGAGATTCCATTAAACCGTATGGATATAAATGATACCAAAATCGGTTTCATAACCAGTGGAATTCCATATACATATGTAAAAGAAGCCTGTCCAAATGCTTCCGTGTTAAAGCTTGGTCTGGTACATCCACTTCCAAAGAAATTAATCCTGGAATTTGCCTCTAAGGTAGATACCCTTTACATATTTGAAGAATTAGAGCCTGTAATTGAAGAACAGGTTCGTGCCTGGGGCATCGAATGCATCGGCAAGGAAGCATTTACCGTACAGGGTGAATACAGTGCCAATATGATCCGCAAAGTAGTATTGAAGGAAGAACTGCAGATTAACACCCCTGCTGAAGTGCCTGCAAGACCGCCGCTTCTCTGTCCGGGCTGTCCACACAGAAGTGTGTATACGGTTCTTAACAAATTAAAGATTCATGCTGCCGGTGATATCGGCTGTTATACATTAGGTGCCGTTGCACCCCTCAGCGTAGTTGACACCACAATCTGCATGGGTGCTTCCATTTCTTCCTTACACGGGATGGAAAAGGCAAAGGGCAAGGATTATATCAAGAACTGGGTTGCTGTTATCGGTGATTCCACATTTATGCATACCGGTGTCAATTCATTGATGAACATGGTTTACAATCAGGGAACCGGAACCGTTATCATTTTAGATAACTCCACTACCGGCATGACCGGACATCAGGATCATGCAGCCACCGGTAAGACCTTACAGGGTGAGATTGTTCCTGCCATTAATATTTATCATTTGTGTAAATCTATGGGAATTGAACACGTTACCGAGGTAAATGCATTTGATATTAAAGAATTGGAAAAAGTAATCAAGGAAGAAGTGGCAAGGGATGCCGTTTCCGTTATCATTACCAAATCTCCTTGTGCACTGTTAAAGGAAGTCCACTTCCCGAATAAATGTGTTCCTGTTCCGGAAAAATGTAAGAAATGCGGTATGTGCTTAAAACCTGGCTGTCCTGCTCTTACAAAGAATGAAGACGGAACCATTTCCATTGATGCAACCATGTGTAACGGCTGTGGATTATGTAAGAATCTGTGTCCATTTGATGCAATTGAGGAGGTGGCAAAATAATGAGTGAGACAAAGAATATTATGATTGTTGGCGTGGGCGGTCAGGGAACCCTGCTCACCAGCCGGATTTTAGGCGGAATCATCCTTACTGCCGGATATGATGTAAAGTTGTCTGAAGTACACGGTATGGCACAGCGTGGCGGTTCCGTTGTCACCTTCGTACGATATGGCGAAAAAGTAGCTGAACCCATAGTAGAGGAAGGGCAGGCAGATGTACTTATTGCATTTGAGCGTTTGGAAGCCCTTCGTTATGCCCATTTCCTGAAACCGGGAGGTGCATTGGTCATAAATGACCAGCGGATTGATCCGATTACCGTTGTAACCGGTGCCGCGAAATATCCGGAGAACATTATTGAAGAGCTTTCCAAAACATACAAAGTATACTCTGTGGATGCTGCTGCCGAAGCACTAAAACTCGGCAATTCCAGAGTATTCAACAACATTGTTCTCGGTGTTGCTGCACAACATATGGATTTCAGCAAGGAGGACTGGTTAGAGGTCATTGCAAAGACCGTTCCCCCTAAGACTGTGGAAATCAACCAGAAAGCATTTTTAGTTGGATTTGAACAATAGGAGGTATTACATATGGCACGGAATTTTATTGAAATAGAAGATATCCCAAAAGGATATGAAAACAGAGTAAAACAGAACTTAAGTTTCAAAACAGGAAAATTTGTATGGCGCTGTCGCTTTACAACTGCTTTAGACCCATCTACCATTACCTCCGACAATTTATATGTAGAGAGCGAAACTGGAGCCAGAATGGATACCAAATTCAACTATAATGATGCCACTATGGAGATTGAATTAGAACCACTAGAGCCATATGCCCAGAATACAGATTACTATCTGAATATTACCACCAAGGTAAAATCCAGAGGTGGTCAGCATTTAAAAGAACCAATCCAGATAAAGTTCCGGCTGTAACAATATAACAGACTCCTACGCCACTGGAAGTTTCCTTCGGCGGCATAGCACAAAAGGCTGGTGCCTTCCGATAACAGAAACAAGTTATCGAAAAGCGTCCAGCCTCTTTTTTGTATTGGTACTTCCTATTTTGTTCCAAATATACGGTCGCCTGCGTCTCCCAGTCCCGGACAGATATATGCATCTTCATTCAGACAGCGATCCAGATGTCCCACGTACAACTGGATATCCGGGTGTGCTTTCATCAGACGGTCAATTCCCTCCGGTGCAGCAATAATACACATAAACTTAATATTCTTTCCGCCTCTTGCCTTGATAAAATCCACTGCGGATACCGCAGAACCACCGGTTGCCAACATCGGGTCTACTACTACGATAGTACGCTGGTCAATAGGGTTTGGGAGCTTACAGTAATACTCCTCCGGCTCATGGGTTACTTCATTTCTGCAAAGTCCGATATGTCCAACCTTTGCGGAAGGCACAAGGGTAAGAATTCCATTTACCATACCCAGTCCCGCACGAAGAATTGGAACCACTGCCAGTTTCTTGCCTGCAATCATTGGTGTCATACAGGTTTCAATAGGCGTCTTAACCTCCACATCTTCCAAAGGCAGATCCCGAAGTGCCTCGAATCCCATAAGGGTTGCTATCTCTTCCACCAGTTTACGGAACTCATTGGTTCCTGTGTTCTCATCCCTCAGCATGGAAATCTTATGCTGGATTAATGGATGCTCTAAAAATGTTACATTCTCTCTCTTCTCCATAATTCTTCTCCTATCTTTGAGCAATCAGACTCTGGTATATTATATTCACTGTTTCAGGGATTTGGGCTCAACTCCCTCTTTTACTTCCTCTGTAGAATAATCCGGCAGTACTGCATTTAAAATAATACCCACCAATGCTCCAACTGCCAGACCACTTAATCCAATGGTCACTTCTCCAATCTGAATATTAATGGCTCCCGCTGCACTATACTTGATACCGATAGAAAGCACCAGGATTAATGCCGCAATAATAACATTTCTGGATTCCTTGAAATCCACCTGATTTTCTACCACATTTCTGACACCTACTGCTGAAATCATACCATACAATACAATGGAAATACCTCCGCAGGTAGCCGCCGGCATGGAACTAATCACAGCCGCAAATTTCGGTGAAAATGAAAATATAATCGCAATACATGCAGCAATGCGGATTACCCTTGGATCATACACTCTGGAAAGTGTCAGCACACCGGTATTTTCTCCATAGGTAGTGTTTGCAGGTGCTCCAAATAAAGAAGCAACCAGAGTGGCAAGACCATCCCCCACTAATGTTCTGTGAAGTCCCGGTTCTTCAAAAAAGTTCTTATTCACTGTAGAAGATATCGCCGCAATATCACCAATATGTTCCATCATGGTTGCAATGGCAATTGGCACAATGGTTATGATAGAAGTAATAATCAATGAGGTATCCGGATTCTTAAAAATGGCAAACACGGTATCCTCCATCTGAAACGGAAGTCCAATCCATGCAGCTTCCTTTACCGCCGTAAAATCAACGATACCAAGAACAACTGCCACCGCATAGGAACCCAATGCTCCGAGAATAATCGGAATTACACGAATCATTCCCTTTCCCCAGATGTTGCAGACTACCACAATCAGGATTGCCACTAATGCCACCAGCCAATTGGAAGAACAGTTATCTACCGCTGACTGGGAAAGTGTCAGACCAATTGCAATAATAATAGGTCCAGTCACCACCGGTGGAAAGAATTTCATAACCCGCTTTACACCAAATACTTTGATCAATGCTGCCAGCACAAAATAAAGCAAAGCTGCAACGGCAACACCCAGACAGGCATAAGGCAGAAGCTCCTTTTCCCCATTTGGTGCAATGGCACCATATCCGGCTAAAAAAGCAAAGGATGAGCCTAAGAATGCAGGCACCATACCCTTTGATATAAAATGAAACAACAGCGTTCCGATTCCTGCAAACAACAGGGTGGCAGACACACTAAGTCCTGTAAGCTGTGGTACTAAAACCGTAGCACCGAACATGGCAAACATATGCTGAATACCAAGAATCAGCATCTTCGGTACACCAAGCTGTCTTGCATCATAAATTGCATCTCTGTTGGTATTAGATGATTTTCCCATTTTCTTCTCCCTTCATTTGGGTAATCTTCAGCGAACTGATAATCCCAATTTTATGAATTATTGTGTACAGATATACTGTATCTATCATACTTGTTAACAGAAGAGAATGCAAGCCTCTATTTTTCTCCATTTTTATACTTCTCCCGGTACTCCTCCACAAATCCTTTAAACACTTCCCAACGATCTTCATTCTCCACAAAATATTTGGGACAGTTTTTCCCTGTCACATCATAATGCCGTATCAAATGATCCATATCCAGATGATAATAATTCATAAGCTGTGCCACCAAGTATACACAGTTGTTATAGGTGGCATCATTAAAATTACCGGTTTCGTCCGGATGACACATTTCAATGGAAATACATATTTCATTCAGGTTGTTGGAGCAGTATGCCATCTCATTACAAGGCACACACTGGATAATCTCGCCCTCTAACCCGATGACAAACTGGGCACTGGCATAGGTCTCTCCGGTATCCTTCAGATTTTCAAAATAATTGCGGTTCTGCTCCGCAGTGGAGCCGGGATTGGCGGTATAGTGTATGACAATATACTGCGGATTGGTGGTCAGGGCAAGTCCCGGTCTGGAATAGGGATTCACAGTCAGAAATTCTTCTGTAACAGGTAAATCGGAAAACTTATCTGCCACACCGGAAAGTGGTGGTACTTCAATGACTTCCTCCGTTACCGGTTCCTCTCTCCGCTTCATCTGCTGATAAAAATGCCGGAAAGAATAAATTACCGCCAGCAGTACAAGCAGTGCAGAAAACACAAGAATCCCTGTTGTAACCAGCCGTTTTTTCCGCTCCTTCATTCTCCTGTCACTTTGTTTCCTTTTCCGGTTCTCATTTGTATTTTTGTAAAATCTCTGGTATTGATGTTTCATTTTGTCATCTGTTGTCCTTTGTCATTTTCTGATCAATTGCGATTCTCTTTCTGTTCCGGCTGTCCCTCAATCAAGGCAAGCTTGTCCTTTCTGCTTAACCTTTTAATGGCACATTCCCGTTTCATGGCTTCCTGCTTTGTGGCAAACACCTCATAATATACTAATCGGACCGGAAGTCTCGACCTTGTATATTTGGCACCTTTTCCCTCGTTATGGCATTTCATACGTTCCTCTAACCGGTTCGTCCAGCCGGTATAAAGCGTCCCATCACCACACTCCACTATATAGGTATATGCTGTATTTTTTCCTTTATCCTCTCTTATCATAAAGCCTTTGACCTCTCTCACATTAAATTCTGTATTTTCCCATAAAATCTGTAATCAGACTTCCTGCACCAATAACACTGTAAAACACTCAAAGGCGGATTTTCTTATAAATCTAGTATATTCAAATCACCGCAATTTGTGCAATCAATAAACCGTCTTACAGTTCCGTCATACATGTTGTGCGGCAGGCTGCTTTACAGCCAGACATAATCGTTATTATCGGAA
>JBJEJE010000132.1:0-39186 GCA_051877755.1 Lachnospiraceae bacterium
GCATAAAGTCTCTTTAACAGATTTTCATTTTTCGTAAAATCCGGAAAATATACACATTGGTCAAATCCTTGATATGTACTAAATCCCAACATATAAACCGCCATTGCCATTGCAAGTTCCTCATTCTCAAAATTCAACTTGCCAGCAATTTCTTTTAATTCATCTATTACCGTATCATGCGGAATGGCAATATTTTTGTCTGTCGATACAACTTTAGAAATCGTATTTGGCAGCTCCATGCACATATCATAAAATGCCGTGTCACAGCCTGTAACTAATGCATAAAACTGATCCATACTCACTCTTCGGATTCTCTTATGCGAGACACTCGAACCATTTACTGTAGTTGTCCACTTCACATTTTGTGATTTCTTTGCAATGGCTTCTACTAAAAAACACGCACAGTCATCATTTTGTAATAACTGATTCTGCATCTTAATATATGTTTTTCCTGCAGAAGAAGAGTTCATTGTGTTATGCTTGTTTTTCATTTCCACATAAACAGTTCGAACCCTGTCACCATCCGGAAGGTCGATACCTTCTTCATTATGGAATATGACATCCCATCCGCCTTCCTTGCCATTATCCGGTACACGGCAGTTATCTATATACTGAAAAATTCTTTGATGAAAATATCCGATATCATTATTTGTTGATTTATCTCTCTGTCTGAAAATCTCATTTCCAATCAGTTCCTCCCAGCTGTACTGATATACATTTTTATCAAATATCATTTTTACTGGATCCACAATATTGCTGTTAAATTTTTCAATATCAATCGGCAATAATTTTTTATCATACTGTGCTATCGTTGCTGCTACATGTTTTGTAAAATCATCCTCAGAAATAAAATTTAATTTCCACCCCATTACATCGCCTCCTTCATTTTATTATTATCTTCAAGCATATCTAACGACTTACTAATCTCTTTTGCAATTTCATAAGCAAGATTAACTGGAACCGCGTTTCCTACCTGCTTATACTGTGATGATACATTCCCACAAAATTCCCAATCATCCGGAAATGTCTGACAGCGGGCATTTTCTCTTACTGTAAACGGACGTGCTTCTATTGGATGACACCGTTCCGTCTGTTTTTGTGACGGTGAAGTTAAAACAGTAAGAGATGGCTCATCTAAACTCATTCTGCGTAAGATACCGGTTCTGCCACCTTCCATTTCCCAACAGCTCTTCATGTAATCCTTCGCAATTTCAGGATCAATATCTCTCCAATATCCTCCCGGGGGAACCAGCTCAAAGATTTTTCGTTTCTTCTCTCCATACGGAACACCTGGTCCTTCTGGACAATCCAACAAAACATCTCTTAATACCGGCTTATAATCGTGTTCTTTCGGGAACGCATAAATGATGTCGTCTTTCAAATCATTTCTTATCCCAATGGTAATAAGTCTTTCTCTTTTTTGTGGCACACCATAATCCCATGCATTTAGCACTTTTTTATCAATGGTATATCCTGCTTTTTCAAAAATCTCCAACATGGTTTTATATGTTTTTCCGCCATCATGGGTAAGTAAACCTCTTACATTCTCAAACAGAAACATTTTAGGCTGTAGCTTTTTCAGAAAAACAGCGTAATGGTAAAACAATGTTCCTCTTGCATCCTCAAGCCCTAATCTCTTTCCTGCATAAGAAAATGCCTGGCATGGTGCCCCACCTGAAAGTAGATCAAGCTCGCCTTTTTTTATTCCAAAATATTCCTCTAAGTCCAGACATGAAATATTTGAAATATCATCATAAATCACATTCCAGTTTGGACGGTTTTTCTTCAAAGTATCAGCGGCATCTTTATCAAATTCTATTAAACCTATTGTATTAAAACCTGCCTGTTCGACTCCTAATGCCAACCCCCCAGCACCTGCAAATAATTCAATTGTTGTTCTCATTTTTTACCTCTTTCCATTGTTACTGTATCATAATGTTTCAATGCAATTCTTAGTACCACTCGTTCATTTTACTTTTTATTGCTCTCATCTGCTCCACCACACTATCCGGTCCAACAATCTTCACACCACCAACCCCTATAATCCATCCAAGAAAATTACCGCTTACTGCCACGTCCACATTCACCTCAAAATGTTCTTTGTCGACTTCCCTTACATGAATGTCTCTGCCAAATCGGTCATAGATAACATTCGTCATACGGTTCTCGCAGAGTAATGTAATCATCGTCTCTTTGCCATCATACATTCCAAATCGGGTTTGGGTGTAGGAACCTTTATCCCGCTGTTTAAATGCTGTTCCCCCATTTCGCTTTTGTTCCATCTGTTCGATATCCTGCATCTTGTCCACCCGGTAATGCTTAATTATCTTATCCTCTTCATCATAGGCAATCAGATAGTAGTTATCCTCATCCCACAATAGCGACCACGGACTGACCTGATACAGTTTCCCATTGTGGCGTTGCTCCGGCTCTCCTTTTAAATTCCAGCTAAAATAGTGAAAGGTAATCTGATGGTTGCTGTTAATGGCATTATGAAGTGCATCCACCGTGTAATATATACTCTCATTCATATTTTTAATCCGTCCGGCAACATACACTTCCCGTTTTAACAGCTTTGCATCATAGCGGCTGACCTCCTCACCAAGCTTTTCAATTAACTGCTTTGTCTTTTTGGAAGTGATAAACTTGGAGCTTTGGATGGCATCAACTAACAGCTTCAGCTCTGCGATTTCAAACCTGCGGTTTCCCACATGATAAAACGTCTGTCTTCCAACCTGCTCCTTAATGATTTCAATTCCAAAATCCGTAAGTGCATCCATGTCATCATAGATGCTCTTTCTCTGTGCTTCGATATCGTATGCCGCCAGTTTTTCGATAATCTGTGGCATCGTAAGTGCATGGAAATCATCTGTTTCTTCCTGCATGATTTTCGCCAGATATAATAACTTTAACTTTTGATTCTTTCCCCTTGCCATAACATCCCTCTACGAAAATAATAAGTTGTAATTCACACCCCTATTATAGCACACAATATATCATTCATAAAGTATGAAATGTATTACTTACCTCTCTATATCACTCTATTCATCCTCAACACATTCCCTATAGTAACTACACGTAAGACAACACATTCCGCACTTTTTCTTTTCCATTCTCATCCTCTTGTTTAACCAAAATATCAGTTTTTTCATCGTTTTTCCCTTCTAACACATACTAGCTTTTTGCTTGCAGATAGGATTATGCCAGCTTTCCATCTATTATCATTCAAATAAATGGAAACACGTTGCAATAGATATTTGCATATGTAATTATAAGCAACTATTGAAGTCGGAATTTTCTCCGAAGCAAATTTGCTTGTATCCACAATTATATTCATGTATACAAATCTCTCCAACGCCAGCTCTTTAACTATGTATCCACGTTTATTAAAATCCATAATTTTTCTCAGATGAATTTCATTCACATTAAACCTATGTTTTATCTTCTTCATCTTATTTCTAATATCAGGTTCATCTGTTTTTCTCACAACAACAGCAGATAAAACAAACCCCTGAGTTCCTCTATAATCCAATCTTATCCACTATTACCGCTGCAACCCCTGTGAAAACAATCCATAAAATCAGAATAACTAGTGCTGGTACATTTTCAACTTCAATCCCCAATGCTACATATAACGCAGACTGTATGAGTAACCCGGCAACCATGCTTACAATAGCACCAAACGTAGACATCCCATTACCTTTACCCGGTGTATAAGAGGTTTTGTCTTTCTGCCCTGTCACATCCTTATAAATCTGATATTCAATATAATTATCCAACATATCATTCTTGCCATCCCAATTCCAATCATACATTGCCATAATGTTACCACCTTTCTGTTCTACATTGAACTATAAAATGCTGCTTACCTTCTTCCATAGCTTCTTCAACATCCTTATCCATATTGCAATCATCCGCTGCATCCTGCTCCTGCAAACCTTATACAACTTTGCAAATCACCTTGGAAGGCTTTCTATACTCTATTAATATAACAGGATGTGTGTCATAAAAATACCATCAAAACATCAAAAGGCAGAAATGCCGGCAAAAAGAAAATCGCCTCACAACCATTTTTCCTGGTCATGAAGCGACATATATTTGCCTGAGGTTTTCATTTGAATCTGGTGAATATCTTATTATCAATCTTTATATAATCCCTGTATTTTGCATCCGCGATTTCAGCCATAGCAAGCCATCCGCTTCCTTGCTTCTTCCATAAGCTGTTCCTCCAGCCAGACCGGTTTTAATACCTTTACCTCCGGTCCGAATCCCCGAATCCATCTTATCACATCCGGTGCAATAGCAGTTCTCTGATAAAAATGAAGTCCGTCCGCCTTTTCATGAAGCTGTTTTGCTCTGGCTGCTTCATATTCCTTCACATAACGGATACTGCCTCCGGTAAAGAGCAGTTCCATGTCCTCCTCCTGGTCCCCTGCCAGTTTCAAAAATGCCTCCGGGGTTTTCTCCTCTTCCTCTTTGTCAAAATGCTGATCCAAAAGTGTAAGCTCCTTTATTCTGGATAGACGGAATCTCCGCACCTCCTTACGCAGTTCACAGTATCCCTCCACACACAGATAAGAATCTATCAACAGCATGCGGTATGGATGGATAATCCGTTTCGTTGACGCATCACTGGTAAAGCTATAGTATTCCATCTCGATTTTATTCCGGTTATCAATGGCATTTTGAATCATCTTTTCTGTCCGGGCATCCACCACATCAACATTTCCGCTTTTTTTGTTTCCCTGTTTGAAATATCCACAAAGCTTTTCAAACTGCAACTTGTTCAAAGAAGCAGAGCCTTCCACAATCTTATCAATAAAGGCAATGGCATGATTTCCCATATCCAGATGTGCATACTCTCCAAGCATTTCTTTTGCAAAAGCAAGGGATGCCAGATCTTCAATAGTCAGGTCCACATTTTTCAGGGTATATTTATCTGCATAATAATAGGTCTTTCCTCCCCGCTCCTCCTCACAAATTCCATAATTGAGTGATAACTCATCAATATCCCTGGTTATGGTCCGCTTACTCACCTCAATATCCCAGTTTTTGAGCCGTTCCCGAATCTCTTCTACCTGATATCCCTTTGGATTTTCAGATAATAATGATAAAATATAAATCTGCCGTTGTGATACGGATACATCGCGTCCCTGCTTTGTGTCTTCGCCCATACTATTCCCTCTTTCTCTATTTTCTGTACATTTCCTAAAAGTCTGCAATCATTTTATGCTTCTGTTTCATCTTAAGTATCCTCTTTAAGGATGTGTCAATCTGCTCCTCTGACAGTTCTCCCTGTTCCACGGCTTTTTTTGCTCCCCGCATTGAAGCATGGAAATCTGCGGAAAATATCATATCATTTCCCGCTGCAAGGGCTTTTGACGTCGCATCCTCAATTGTCATTTTATCAAGGATAGCCCGCATATTCAAATCGTCTGCGATGACAACACCTTCAAACCCTGTTTCTGACCGGAGCAGTTCATGTACCGCTTTCGATAAAGATGCAGGATTATCTTCATCCACACACTTCATTACAATATGGGAAACCATCACCATGTCCGCATCCTCTGCAATGCCTGCCTGAAAAGGCAGAAAATCATTCTGCTGATAAACAGATAGTTCCCTGTTATCCGCCGCATAGGTCCGGTGTGTATTCAGATTATTACCATATCCGGGGAAATGCTTTAAACAGCATCCCATATTCTGCTCTTTCATAACAGAGACCACAGTTTTCACATATTCTGACACCTTGGCAGCATCCCCACTGGCTGAACGCTCATACATATATGCTGCTTTATTACTTACAACATCTGCCACCGGATCAAAATTTACATTGATTCCCATCTGTTTTAACCATTCTGTCTTAATCTCTGTTTCTTCCGCCACCTGATCGATTCCCAAAGAATAAAGTTCTCTGGTGCTCCGAAATTGAGGAATATCCTCTTCCTTTAATCCGGCAATCCGGCTTACCTCTCCTCCTTCTTCATCCACTCCCACAAACAGAGAAATCTCCATATAGGATTGCAGGATATCTACCCTCTGACGCACTTCGTCCACCGTCTTGCCATTAAAATCAACTTTAAAAAAGATAATTCCTCCTGGCTGGTACGTTTTCAGATTGCTTTCTGTAATGTCTTTTTCATTGGTAAGAATCATCATCTGGGCAAGTTTCTGCTCTAAAGTCATGTTCTCAATCAATTCCTCAATATATTGCTCCCGTTGCACTTCCTTGCGGCGTTCTTCCTCCTGCTGTTTTTCCAATTCCGTCAAATTCACTCCCGGAATCTGCAAAGTTTCCTGTTCCCTCTTTACTGTTCCTTTCCCATAAAGTGGTGCTTCTGTTTCTGTCTTTTCTCCACCAGTTTCCAATATCCAGTCCCGGACCGGAGTATAGGATAACACCACAACTGTCACAACACATAAAATTCCCAGTATGATCAAACACTTCTGTTTCATTCTACAAACCTGTCTTCCTTTAACTCATTTTACCCACTCCGATTTTTATCTGTCAGCGTTTCCACAAAGCAAGTTTTTTCTTCATTCCAGCCTGTTTCCAGATCTGTTTCCGCAGACTCCGTATCAATTCATATATTTCTTTTTTCTCCTGTTCAGACACAGATCCATTACTAAAGCTCATACGTTCCAGTTCCTCGCAAAACTGTTCTACATCAATGTCCGGTAAATAATGTTCTCTGATATAACAAAGCTGTTCCCTGTGGCTCCTGCAGCAGTTAAAAACACTGTCACAAAGCCGGATTCTGTCACAGACATCTGCATAGCAGGCAATCATTGCCTCCCGTTCATTTTTCTGATGACATTTTCTGTATCTTCTTACCTTCCGGATTCCAAGCTTTCCTATTACATAGATGAGAAAAGCTGACATTACATACAAAACAACATTCAGAAGCCATGCATACTGCTTCAAATTCAAATCACCAAACCGGTTACCACCGGTCCCGTTTCCTTCCTGGTCTCCAAGGTTGTTAAGCATTTCACTAAAGGCATCCCAGAAATTGTCCTCATCTGTCACCTCGTTACTTCCCGGTGTAACCTCTACTGTTTTCCAGCCGAATCCTTCTACATAAATCTCCACCCATGCATGTGCCATGGCATCTGTTACTTCCACATCCATAACCGGTGAATCCCCAATTTCAGAATAGCCATAATAGTAATTTACTTTATTTTTATCATTATTGATTTCGGAAGCTAAAACCGTCTCTAAATTAAAGGCATATCCTTCCACATAACGTGCCGGTATTCCCATCTGCCGGAAGATCAGTGTGGCTGCTGAAGCAAAATGTGCACAATATCCTTTCCGGTTATTTGTCAGAAAATAATTGATAAAATCTTCATCCCTTGGAGTAGCTCCCGGTTTTAATGTATATGGTATATTCTCTTCAAAATATTGTTTTACCGCATCCACAATCTCATTTTCCGTCATGGAATCATTTAAGCCTATCTTTTCACACTCATTTTTAATAACCGTTCTGTTCTTTTCCGGCACATCCAAGAAATCCGGGTTGATTCCTTCCACATTTATCTTGGCAGGCTCAATCTCGCCATATTGATCCTCCCAAACAATCTTTGGATAATAATAATAGGACACTTCCTGTTGAATCCCAATTCCCTGTACAGAAGATAGCAGGTTATGATTATTATAAATGGAATAATCCTCGAATAATGTATAATAAGGGTAATAAAGATAAGCAGTATCTGCCCCCACATTTTTAACATCCATACGTCCAGCTGCATAATATTCGTTTTTCCGGCTGCTTAACTGTTCTGCCTCATTTTTCATACTTTCCTCTTCAAAAATGGCAATATCTTCGCCACCTAAGTCTCCCGTATCATCATAAAGGCTAAGCCATTGGCTGTCACGATAAAGACCACCGGTATACCCTTTTAAATAAACCGCCTCATTTCCATATGGTGTATAGGATACCACTAAATCTGTAAGATAATCCGGTCTGACATTGGAAATCCCTCCAAGCTTTCCACCACTCAATCCTCCTGTAGCACTATAACGGTTATACAGTCCGCCAAATCCCAACAGCAGAAAATTACCGACAGCATCAGCGGTCTTGTCCCGCAGACGGTCATTTTTAAAACGTGCCTCAAAAGCTGCAGGAGAAACAAAGGTATTTAACAGCACCACAACACAAAAGCCCAACAAAGCCATAGACAGCAGAATCTGTCTGAAAACCCCTGCATCCTGTGTATATTCCACTCTGTCCTTTTTCATTCCCTTAATCTTAAATGGTGTATCCCAGGCAAATGCAAGATAATGCCCGTTGGCTTTAAATATAACCACCGCAATATATCCGGTTCCCAGTAATATCATATAAAGGGGATCCGGCGTCAGTTTCATATACAATGGTATTAACAAGAGTGGAAACGTCAGCAACACAGTCCAAAACAGACTCATCACAGAATAAAGCCAGATATTTAAAATAATAATAATGACCATACCGATAAAAATTGCTAGAAAGGCAATGGTAATATAATCATTATCAATCTGTGTTTCATACTTCCGTACACCAGACAGATTAAAAAAAGCCTGGGCACGTTCTAATACCGTATTGATAATGGCATACAGACCGGAATTTGCATAAATCCTGAAGAAATAAATTGCCAGAATAAACACACCAAAAAACAGAATATATCCGATGTCACGATATACAAATTTGGGCGTAGAATACAAGAAGGAAAAATACATGGAAAGAAGCAGATATGCCACGATAACCATTACATAATTATAGGATATCTCAAAGGCAGACAAAAATCCTCCTAAAGAGCCAAATACCAGAAGAAACACAATCATTGAACGCAAAAAGCAATTCAAAATGATATTGCCATGTTTCATATCCGGCTGTTTTAAATAAATACCCTTTGCCAGCAACAGATCATCTTTATGAACTTCTTCCTTCTTCTTTTTCTTAAAAAACATTTTATGCACCCCTGTTTCATCTGCTGCTATAATCTATTTCCTGCCTGCTATTTTCTTAATATGGCAATCGCCTGCCTGTCTCCAACCAGTGCTTCTGCCTGTTCTTCATCGCTTCTGCTATATCCGATGTAAAGATAGGAGCCAACAGAGGTGTTCTGCTTAAAAAACATCTCCTCCACCAAAAGACCATCTGTATAACAGGTATCATACAATAACATCTCCAACCATTGCTGCCGTTCTATCTCACTGCCGATATAACATTCCCGCAGTGCCCCCAGATTCGTGCTGTAATAATGCACTGTAAAGGGCAGATTCTGGATTACAAAAGCCCTTGTAACACTGTCTGCAAGTTCCAAAACACCCTCCAGCCGCATATCATCGTCATTTTCCAGGTCCACTAAGACATTCAGCTGCATTGCTGACACACTAACCCGTTCTTTCACCATAAGTTCATCCTTCTTTACGGATAACTTCCAGTGGATATTTTGCAGTTTATCACCGGGAATATATTCCCGGATACCGCTGATTTCTGAAAAATCATATCCTTTTTCTCTGCTTTCCATTGCTTCAGAAACACCTTTTCGGTAGATTTCTCCTGCTTCCTTATTCCGTTCCACACCCGTCGGAAGTACAAGACATTCCGCTTCCTCCTGCAAAGAAACAGTGGTTTCATATATTCCCAATAAGTCCATCAACCGTATTTGTTTTACAGACACCCGAAAATGTCCACAAAACTCCATAACAACCGGATAAGTCACCTCCGTCTTCTTTCCTGCCCTCACCGGAAGATTCAGATAATGCGTTCCCTTTTCTCCATAAAACGCATTTTCTGCTTCCACCTGAAGTGTTACATTGACCAGCGGAAATAAAGTGGGATTATCCAGAACAAAATACAGATAAAAGGTTTCCCCTCTTGCCATGGCATCCGCCGGAGCACTGATTTTCAAAGTAAGATTCTGCTTAACCTTACATACACCGTATATACTGTAAAAAGGGAACAAAATCAGACCTATCAGCAAAACAAGATTCAAATAACTGTGAAATGCAAGCATTACAAATACATTTAATCCAATGATTACAATATACCGTAACAAATTGCGTATCCGTCTCATTCCGTTCCTCCTCTCCTAAATCCGGTCAGATTCATTGCAAGACCTGTTTCCTTCCTTTATGTCCTTGGTACCTTTACACCCTGAAACAATTCATTTAATGCATCCTCTACATTCTTCCCTTCTGCTCTGGCTTTGGTACTTAACTTCACTCTGTGTCCTAACACATCCATGAACACACTACGGATATCCTCCGGAGTAACATAATCCCTTCCATGCAAAACAGCCATTGCCTTTGCCATACGAAGAAGAGAAATACTTCCCCTTGGACTAGCTCCCATGGAAAACAATGGATTTGTCCTTGTTCCTTCGACTAAAGTTACAATATATTCATAAATGGAATCGTGGACATACATATCATTTGTCTGGTTTCGGAGAACCATGAATTCTTCCACAGTAATGGCATTTTCCAGCAGTGATAATGGTTTTTTTGCATTTTCTTTCAAAATATCCACAGCAGCCTCATGTTCCGGGTAACCCATGGAAAGACAGATCATAAAACGGTCCAGCTGGGATTCCGGCAGCATCTGGGTTCCGGAAGAACCCAAAGGGTTCTCTGTGGCAATTACCGTAAATGGTTCCGGCAGGGAACGGGTCACCCCATCCACCGTCACATTTCCTTCCTCCATTACCTCTAAGAGAGCAGACTGTGTTTTTGGTGAAGTCCGGTTAATCTCATCCGCTAAAAACAGATTACAATATACAGCACCCTGCTGATACTCAAAGGTTCTGGTTTCCTGATTATACATGGAAAATCCCACAATATCGCTGGGCAGGACATCCGGTGTAAACTGCACACGTTTATAACTTAAGGACATGGAGCGGGCAATTGCCATGGCAAGGGTTGTCTTACCCACACCAGGAATATCCTCAAGCAGAACATGCCCTCCGGCAAGCATAGCGGCCAGCACCTTTTCAATCACTTCATCTTTGCCCTTTACCGCTTTTTTAATTTCATCTTTTACCTGCAGCATTTTATTTTCCATATACATTATCCTTTCTCATTTTACAAACAGTTTTATCTTGTATGCTTATTCACATACTTTGCTTTATACTTGGAATATACAATGGTCTGGTCTTTATAAAGGCTGTAATAACCGGATACTGCATAGCTTACAGAAACCGCTATGAGATAATAGGCTGCCCCTTCGAATCCAAAAAGTTCAAAGGCAATTAAAACCGAGGTAATCGGGCAATTGGTCACACCACAGAACACAGCCGCCATTCCTGCCGCCGCACATAACGAAGGCGAAAGTCCTAAAAAAGTACCAAGTTCACAGCCGAGAGCAGCACCAATACTAAAGGAAGGTACAATCTCTCCTCCCCGAAATCCAGCCTTCATGGTTAATACCGTCAACAGCATCTTCCAGAAAAATGTAAAATAACCCACTTTTCCATGCTCAATTGCATTGGTGATAATACCGATTCCGGCACCCATATAGTCTGTTGTCTGCAGACAGACGGTAATCAATATAATCACTACACTGACTACAATTACCCGGATATATGGATTTCTTAGCTGTTTTTGAAACAGCTTTCCTGTCTGCTTCAGAGCAATACAAAAAACAACACTGACCACAGCACATCCTATGGCTATGATTCCCATTTTCAATCCATTAACCATGGTTAATTTTGGGATATCCGTCACATGAAACACCTCCGGATGAATCCCAAGATTCACTGCAAAACGTGAGGCAATCAAAGAGGAAATGACACATGGCATTAAAGCAGTGTAATACATGACACCAACGCTCACAACCTCCATGGCAAAAATTGCTGCCGCCATAGGCGTTCCAAACATGGCAGCAAAGGCGGCACTCATACCACACATAACCATAACATGAATGTCTTCCTCGTCCATTTTAAACCACCGGCCCAGCTGATTTCCAATACTGCCGCCCAGCTGGATGGCAGCCCCCTCTCTTCCGGCAGAGCCGCCTGCCAGATGGGTGATTGCTGTTGCCACAAAAATCAATGGTGCGGAGCGGAATGGCACCTCATCTTTAGAACGTACCGTCGAAAATACCTGATTCGTTCCACCATCATCTTTCCCGATTTTTTTATATAAAAAAACAATGACAACTCCCGCTACAGGCAGAAACAAAAACACCCACAAATGTCCCTCCCGAAAGTCCGTCACCTTCGTAAGAACAAAGGAAAAAGCACTGCTGACTCCTCCCACCACGAAACCGGTCAGAAAAGCAAGCAGAATCCATTTTATAAAGCTTCCTGCATCCTTTTTAAATCGTCTCGTATAATACGGAATAAATCCCTCTCCATTATGATAATTCTCCCAGTCAATCATGCTGCTTTCTCCTCTAGAAATTACCGCCGTTCCAGCCCCAGTTGGCAACTGCCTCATATTTGATATAGATGTGATCCGGTGCGATATTAAGCACCTCTCCAAAAATCTTGCAAATCTCTGCGGTCAAGGCATTAAACGCAGAAGGATTCTCCTTGCCAAATACCTTCACTTCCACAAACGCTGTCGGCTGACTGTTATCTCCCCTGAAGTATAAATGATAATTATCCTGAAATCCTGTCATCAGCCAGGACTCGCTCTTTCCCGGAATCAAGGCAATTGCCTGTCCTAATCTGGTCTTTAATTCCTTTTCCTGTTCCTCGCTCATGGAAACACTTACTTTTGAATCAATAAATGGCATATTCTTTTCCTCCTAATTTGCATATTTTCTATATAGAGAACGCCTCATTCCCTATATGATTGTATCGATATGACTCTCATAGAATATATTTTACCCATTTTTACCTGAAATGTCTATCTAATATAAGTGTTTTCTTACAAAACTCTCATTCTGCTTTTACAACGCGTTAATAACAAACCGGATTCCCTTATCAACCTTCCTGAAAGATTGAGAATGGGAACCCGGTCACTTCTTTGCTTCTTATATAATTCCTTCTCATAACAAAAGTTATGAGTATTCTGTATCAAGCCATTAACCGATTACATCAATGATTTATAAAGCTCTGTAATCTCTTCTACACTGGTGTCTCTTGGATTACCAGGACGGCATGCATCATCATATGCAGACTGTGCCAGGAATGGAATATCCTCTTCCTTTACAATCTCCTTAAGGTCAGCCGGAATACCAACATCCTTGGATAACTGTTTTACTGCATCGATGGCTGCTTTTCTTGCATCCTCCAAAGACATAGCATCCACGCCTTCTACACCCATTGCCTTTGCAATGTCACGGTATTTCTCTCCGGTAGCCGGTGCGTTGTATTCCATAACCGTTGGAAGAATGATGGCATTGGCAATACCATGAGGAGTATCATATAATGCGCCAAGCGGATGTGCCATGGAATGAACAATACCAAGTCCTACATTGGAGAAGCCCATACCTGCAATGTACTGTCCCAGTGCCATACCCTCTCTGCCTTCTGGTGTATTTTCAACAGCACCTCTTAAATTCTTGGAAATAATCTCAATTGCCTTCAAATGGAACATATCTGACATTTCCCAGGCTCCTAAAGTAATATAACCTTCAATTGCATGGGTTAACGCATCCATACCGGTTGCGGCAGTCAGTCCCTTTGGCATAGAACTCATCATATCCGGGTCAACAACTGCTACCACCGGAATATCATGTACATCCACACAAACCATCTTACGGTTCTTCTCAGCATCTGTAATTACATAGTTAATGGTAACCTCTGCTGCGGTTCCTGCTGTAGTCGGAACTGCAATGATTGGTACACATTTGTTCTTCGTTGGGGCAACGCCCTCCAAACTTCTCACATCTGCAAATTCCGGATTCTTTACAATGATACCGATTGCCTTTGCGGTATCCATGGAAGAACCACCACCGATTGCAACCAGGCAGTCTGCTCCGGATGCCTTAAATGCTTCCACACCGGTCTGCACATTCTCAATGGTTGGATTCGGCTTAATATTGGAATAAATATCATATGCAATCTTTGCATTGTCCAATACATCCGTAACTTTCTTGGTTACCCCAAACTTAATCAAATCCGGGTCAGAACATACAAATGCCTTTTGAAAGCCACGTCCTAAAATCTCATCTGCAATGGATTGAATTGCACCCGCTCCATGATAGCTTGTCTCATTCAGCACAAATCTGTTTGCCATAAAAATACCTCCATAAAATTATTATTAGGAAATCATCCCATATATTCCGCTTACCAAAATGGTAATGAATATTCCCTACTTCATAAATGCATCTATGTATGCAATCAACGATTCTAATGTTTTCTCGATACCTAATGTGGAGCTGTTCACACAGATGTCATAGCTTCTGGAATCTCCCCATTTGCCATCCGCATAGAAATTGTGATACGTCTTACGCATCTTATCTTCCTTCTTCATGCGGTTCAAAGCAGCCTTTTCATCCAGGTCATACTTCTCCATGACACGCTTCTTCTTTGCTTCCCTGTCACCGAGAATAAAAATACTCAACATGTTCGGATTATCCCGCAGCACATACTCTGCACACCGTCCGACAATGACAAAGGATTCTTTCTCCTTCTCACCCTTAGTGCGGATAAAATCAAAAATATGATTAGCCACCGTCTGTTCTAATGGAAGATAACTGCCATCCATGGACACCGGATAGAAAATCGGATTCACCGGTTTCTCATCAAAGTACTTTGCTACATCTGCATTGATAGCACCCTTTTCCTCTACATGGTCAAATATCTCCTTATCATAAAGTGGAATATTATAATGCTTTGCCAAGCGTTCTGCGATCTCATGACCGCCACTTCCAAATTCTCTGCCGACTGAAATAATAATCTGCTTATCCATATTACATACCTTCTTTCTGTCGGATTCCTTACGGACCCTTGATAGAAAATATTATACCATTTTCTGTCAGAATTTCAAAGTTATTTTTGTAAAATTTTCTGAATATTTTATTCTATTTCTCTCTTTATTCAGTAAAGTTCAACAAAAACATACAATCTATAAGATTCTATTGCAGCTTACTGGATTTGCTTACATTCCATATAGTACCGTTTCTCGTTGGCTTCTCCCATGGAAAAGGTTTTTCTCGGCAGTACACCGTCTTTGATTACACCGATAAACAAATCTTCCTTTTTCACCTCCGGCAGAAAGAAACCTACATTTCCTTCCTGCACACCAAGCGTTTCCACCACATCCGTTCCATGAATATAATCAATTCTACTTTCCCCATGCTTTGCAAGAAAGTCGTCTAAGAAGGATTGCAGGGTCGCTACGGCAATTCCCCACTTTGGCTGTATCACCTGCATGGTTTTCCTGCCTTTCCCACTGCACATCACAAAACAATGCGCTGTCTGTGTTTCCTCTAATGCTGGTACTTCCGTGCCTTCGGTTATAACACACTGGCAACCATTTTCCGCATAATATTCTTTGGCTGCGGTCAAAAGTTCCTCCTCCTTAACCTGGAACAAAACTCTATGGATTGGTTCGATTTCCAGACTCTTATCATGCACATTGACAATCTCGCAAAGACAGAATCTGGCAGGGTGGGTCTTTCGTTCTTCTTCACTTAAATTTTTCTTAATATTCTCCCAAGCTGCCTTTGCCGTTGCCATGGAATGGTTGCCATCTCCCACCGCGAAGTTAAGAAGTGGATATTCCTTCTCCAATCCATATTTTTGCTGAAATACTGCCGGGTCTGCAAGCTGCTCTAACTTCGCCATAATCTCTTTGGTCTCTTCTCCCTTCGGAATCAGCCATCCTGTTATATGCCCGCCATTTTGCATTAAATCCGTATCATATATTTCCTCAAATTGTTTCTTTTGCTCCATCAATGGTTCAATCACCGTCCGGTCCGGATCATCAATCAGCAGCATAATATGGGGAAGCTCAACTGACGCACTCTGTCTCACCTTAAGACGGGGTGGTATCCGTTCCTCCACTGTCATTTCGGTAGGCCGGATTAAGGAGTGGGCACCCTTTTTATATTCATAGGTTTCTAAATCAACCTCTACCACCAGTCCGCATCTGGAATATTCCTTTCCAAAGCTGCGTTCCACTAACATGAACCCCTCAGGCAGTTTTCTTAAGGTTCCATCTGATAAATACTGTTCCATGGTCTTATGGATATCCTCCACCCGCCCATCTTCACTCTCTCCACCTAAGTAGACTTCCGGCAGAATAAGATGTAATGCAGACTCTGCATTTCCTACTTCCTGTTCAGTCTCCAGCCAGTATTCCGGCTGGGATGTAAACTGGTCGCAGGCAATGACTGACCATTTGTATAAATCAATTCCTTTTTCTGGCATTAAAATTTGTGGTTCATGCAAACAATTCATAATAGATTCTCCTTTGTATTTTCTTGTAAAACAAATACCCGCTTCGCAGCCACTTGTTTCTCTACTGTGATCATTATACCACATCAACTCATTTTTTTCTTTTCTTCTCTTGCAAAACAGAAAAATAAATCTTATAATAGGGATATCGTTTTACATAATTAATGTTTGCAGGATTAGTATATCGGTAGTATGTCTGCTTCCCAAGCTGAAGAGGCGGGTTCGATTCCCGTATCCTGCTTATTAAAAAAACAGTCTAAAAGCGTTTCTTTTAGACTGTTTTCCTGCTAGAAAAATTGCAAATTATGACATTAACTGCTGGATTTTCAAAGCTTTATCAATGCTTCCATCCACCTTTAATTTACCAAAGGTAAAAGCCTTTACCGGATCCAGTTCTCCGGAAACAATCTTAAACAAAGTATCCGCAGAACAGATAAATGCAGCATCCCTGTCATTATAATCATATGGTTCGATAAATAACTGCCCATCCTTTACTTCTGCATAGAAGGAGCCGCCGCCCTCTCCTGTGATATTAAACTGATATGCCAGATGCTCCTCCACTTTACTTACATCTGCATCCTTTAGCATATTCTTAAATTTCTCAAATACTTCTTCGTAAGTCATAATCCCATACCTCCTTCAATACAATTAAACATCTTTCATATTATAATATCCGTTTAATAAATATTTTCAAAAATTTCGTCTATTATAGTATCATATCATCTGTATGGATTCAAGACTCTTTCTGACTGCTTTCATTCCAGCCGTTTTTCGATTTCTCCAATCACCGTCTTTAACGCTTTGATACGGGATACTTCTTATCAATCTGCACCCAGAATTTGATTACGATGGCATCCCAGATTTATTATTGAAAATGCAGACAAAAACAATCCCGTATCCGATTCCTTTGCAGAACCGATACGGGATCCTTCTTATAAATATCTGTTACATTGTCTCGTGGAATGTTCTTGAAATAACATCTTTTTGCTGTTCCGGAGTCAGCTTGATGAAATTCACTGCATAACCGGATACACGGATTGTCAGCTGCGGATAGTTCTCAGGATGCTTCTGTGCATCCAACAGGGTATCACGGTTTAATACATTTACATTTAAATGATAACCGCCTTCCTGTACATAACCATCTAACATATTTACTAAATTGTCAACCTGTGCCTGTGCCATAATCATTACCTCCTGTCTGCATAAGCCTTAAACTATTTGTTTTCATTTTATTATTTTGTTATGGCTATATTATAGTAATGATTCCTGTTTTATTCCGTAACATCTGTTACAAAAATAATATTTTTTTATTTTTATCAGCATTTAATGAGATATTCTACCTTATATCTCATATAACTTATCAAAATCCAACACTACAATCCGGTCTTTATCTACCGAAATAGCACCTTCCCGCTGCATCTTCATCAATTCTCTGGAAAGGCTAGGTCTTGTAACGCCAAGATATGCCGCCATCTGTTCCCGGTTCATGGTAAGTTCCACCCTGTCTTCTTTTACGTTTTCTAACAGCCACACTGATATCTTCTCCCTCAGAGTAACACTGCTCAAAATATGTGCCTTCTTGGTCATATAAAAATTCTTTTCCGACAGGATTTCCAGCATATTCCGGTTAATCTGCTGGTGATGTTCACAGGCATTACTGCAAAACTCAAAGAAAAATTTCCATGGAAGCAGCAAAACTACGGTTTTCTCTTCCGCTACTGCATCAAACCAATACTTTGTCCGTCCCGGCTGAAAAAAGTCTTCTCCAAATACTTCACCAGCTTTAGCAGTATAAAGGATATCCTGTCTTCCGGAAGCAAAATCTTTTACCACAGAAACCCGCCCCTCCAAAATCAGATAGAGAAATTCCGGCTTATCCTCCTCGCGAAATATGTAATCCTGCGGCAGATACTCCTTTGTAACTGCCCGGGTACATTTCATCATCCGGATGATACTTTCCTGTGTAATATTTCGAAATAATTCTGTCTGTGTCAGTTCCAGCATAGAGTACACCTTCTTTTCTTTACAGTATTCTAAAACAGCAACAAAATAGCCCTGTACATATATAAATGTTCACCACTTGGAAAAGCATTCAATCTACAAGGCTTGCAGTAAGCAGATAATGAGTGTCGAACCCGCCTATTGTGTCAACAATTCCAACACTGCATAGGTTCTCCTCCCCAGTTCTTCCTGAAGCGGTACATTCTTCGCCTTTTCCAACACTTCCTCAGGCAGATTATAAAGATCCACCACCTGAAGTCCCTTATCCTCATAATAGCGGTGTAAATACTGCTTTCCCGCATGATTGCTGCTGGACAGGAAGAAATTCTTATGCATATCATCTTTCACATTCATTTCCCTTGCAATAAAATCAATCCAGCTGGTAAAGGTATTGAGATTATAGTCATTTAGCGAATATCCCACAAAAAGAAAGACATGGTCAATCAACAGTGACTTTAAAAAAGTCTCCATGAGACGATGGGTTTCAGAATATTGAAGGTAATCTTCCTCCTTGAACACGATATCTTCCACATTATCCACATCTCCATGCATTTTTATCAGGTAATGGTCTGCATCTGCCCGGAACAAATCCCGGTCCTGACGGATAACTGCATAATCTGTTACCACCATATCCATTAGTTTATCATAGTTGGTAGTTACGATATGTTTCGGATGTATGTCTGCAATCAGCTCATTTAGAATATTCGGTTTTGCCTCCGGTGAAATAATTTTCCTTAAAGTATCATAATATTCCTTATGATCTGCACTGTCATCCATACCATAAAAGTACTGGGGAATCCTTATATACTCATTGGTAGACAGCCGTTCCACTGGATATCCTATCTTCTCTGCAAATACACGTACCATCTGTCCCCATGTAGGAATACCGGAATTCTTGGATACACCCGCTCCCACAAAAATAACTAATTTGTTATGTCTAAGCGAACTCTTCATATCCTCAATCATCTGATAAAATGTTCTGTCCTGCCCTGACTGTTCCATGATTTCTCCTGCACCTTCCAAAGTCTTTCCTGCCACCAATCCAATTGGCATATATGCATTATACTCTTTTTTCTCTTAAAATGCCACAATTACACCGCCGTCATTGGCATACAGGGAACTAATCCCCTTTGTATCAATAATGAGAGAATCTTTGAAATGATACCGTTCCATCAATTCATTCTCTACTTCTTTTGCCCGCTCAAAACAATTACAGTTTGCAACAATAACCGTCTTTTCTGTTAAATTATCCCCAATTTCTCCGATATAGTCTACCATTTTACCAAGAGCCTTTTTAATTCCTCTCGCCTGACCTGCCTGAGCAATCGATCCATCCACCGCTTTCATATACGGCTTAATATTAAGGGCAGTTGCCATCAATGCTTTCACACCGGTCAATCGTCCATTTTTACGCAGGGTATCCAAAGATTCCAGAACAAAAGTGGTCTGCATATTATCGCGAAACGCTGTCACTTTCTTTACAATCTCATCAAACTCCATTCCAGCCATCGCATATTCTTCAATTCTATGGGCAATCAGCAGCTGTCCACAAGAAGCAGACTTGGAATCAAACACGTGAATCTTCACTTCCGGATGCTCCTCTTCATACATCTTCTTTGCCAGTTCAGCACTATTGTAAGAACCACTGAGCTGTGCAGAAAGGGTTACAACATATACATTCTCTGCCCCTGCAAAGCTTTCCATATAGCTTTCCGGTGAAGGACAGGCAGACTTCGGGCAGCCCTCAAACTCTGCTACCCTTCTCAAAAAATCTGCCTGATCAAAACTTTCATCATCCACAATCTCATGACCATTTACATCAATGGTCAATGGAACCGATACAATATAATCCTTTTTCAAATCCTCCGGTACAAAATCCGTACAACTGTCTCCAACAATCTTAAATTTCATAAATCCATCCTCACATTCCCTTGCTACGTGATGTAGTTTTTAACACTACATATGATAGCATATTAAACACTAATTGTGAAGAGTTATTTTCATATATTAAGTATGGCATTCTTTCCGGATTCTAAACATCACTTTATCATTAAAAAACTAATAAATTGTAAACTCTATCTCTTCCAAAAATGAACTTAATTTTCCATATCCATAATCCTTATAATGAAAATCCGGAAACTGATTACGCAATTTTCTTCCAAGAGAACCAATCTCATGCTGGCCAATCACCTTTTGTGGATATGTATCAATAATAAACCGGCATACTTTTTCAAGTTCTGTATTGACTTCCTTTCTGTCAGATGCCACAAAGGCCTGTGTCCCTTCCTGATATACAGAAAATTTCGTTTCCTTGTCAATCAGTTCCCGTATGGATTTGTAACCGTAATCTCTCTCATCAAAACCCGGATACCGGAGCTGAAGACGGCTCTTAATTCCTCCTAAATCTGCCTGCTTTCCTGCATTTTCATCCTGCTGCACCAGTTCATTTAAAGTCATTTTGATATTTTTTAATGGTTCTTTCTTCGTTTTTTTCTCTGGATTCTTCTTGTCTTGTTTTTTCTCCTGCTTCTTGTCCTGGTTCTTCTCGTTTCCTTTCTTTGTCTGCTTTTTCTCCGTATCCTTCTTGTCCTGCTTCTTCTCTGTACCTGTCTTTTCCTGCCTTGTCTCCGGTTTCTTATTCTTTTTCTCTTCCAGACGTTCCAATTCCACATACTCACTGCACGCCCGACGGAGCCTTGGGGATGCATCTGCCTTTCCCATTCCAATCACTTCAATGGTTTCTTTCCGGATCCGTTCCACCAGGCTGGTAAAATCCCCATCCGATGTCACAATACAAAATATATCTGCCGGATTCTCCTTGTGCAGAAAATCCATTGCATCAATTACAAGTGCGATGTCCGCTGCATTCTTTCCTGCCTTTGTGGTATCTGCCTGATATCTTTGCAGATTATACTCTACCGCTTTACCATTCCATTGTTTCGTATTCTTGTTGTCCAGAAAATCACCATAAATCTGGGCACTGATAACATCCCCTTTTTTCATCAGAAACTGCATAATCCCATCTGCATATCTGGCACTGGTATTCTCTGCATCTATTAACAAAACTATTTTCTTTTCATTCATATATCTATCCCGCCATTCATGTTCTCATAGATTCCACATATATTTACACATGGTTTTATTATACCTTTAATTGCTTCTTCTTGCAAACAAAACAGTTGAAATGTTATACTGATAACAAATTATGTTATATTTATTATTCACAATACGTTAATGTACTTATGGCAGGCAATCACAGACAAGGAGGACATCCTATGACAACAGGCATCATTTTAACCGCAGCAATCATTTTTCTTTGTATCCTGGCAGACCGTTTTTCAGATAAAGCAGGTATGCCCGCCTTAATTCTGTTTATGTTCATTGGTATGCTATTTGGAAGCGATGGCATATTAAAAATTCCTTTTGATAATTACAACCTGACAGAAACCTTTTGCTCCATTGCACTGTTGTTTATCATGTTCTACGGTGGTTTCAATACCAAATGGCAATCAGCCCGCCCGGTAGCTGTAAAGTCAGTACTTTTATCTACCATCGGGGTTGTGATTACTGCCGGTATCACTGCTTTCCTGTGTCATATTTTCCTGAAATTCTCCATTGCAGAAAGCTTTTTGATCGGTGCTGTATTATCCTCTACCGATGCCGCCAGTGTATTTTCTATCCTTCGTCAGAAGAAACTGAATTTAAAGGATGGCACTGCGTCCCTGCTGGAAATGGAAAGTGGAAGTAATGATCCTGTCGCTTATATGCTCACCGTAATCGGTATTGGTCTGCTTGGTGCAGGGGAAGGTGGAAATCTTTTTTATGCTGTATTTGCGCAGCTTATCTATGGCTGTGCCATTGGTATTCTCTTTGCCCTGGGTGCCGTTTGGCTGCTTACCAAAAGCAGTCTCATTGCAGATGGACTTGATACCATCTTTATGATTGCAACAGTTCTACTCTGCTTTGGTCTTTCCAGTCTGGTTGGCGGAAATGCTTATCTAAGCGTCTACCTGATGGGAATCATCACCGGAAACAGCCATATAAAAAATAAAAATGTACTTATTCCATTTTTTGATGGCATTACCAGTCTTGCACAGATTTTCTTATTTTTCCTTTTAGGATTATTGGCATTCCCACACAGACTTCCCGCTATCATCCTGCCTGCACTGGCCATTGTTTTCTTCCTTACTGTGATAGCAAGACCGCTTTCCGTATTTATCCTATTAAAGCCACTGAAATGCAGTCTGCGGCAATGTCTTCTGGTATCCTGGGCAGGACTTCGGGGTGCCGCTTCCATTGTGTTTGCAACCATGGTCATCGCCAGTGGTGTACAGCTCAACTCCGATTTATTTCATATCGTATTTATGGTGGCTCTTTTTTCTGTGGCTATTCAGGGAACGCTGCTTCCTGCTGCAGCACGAAAACTGGATATGGTGGATGACACCTCCGATGTCCGTAAAACATTTAACGATTATCAGGAAGAATCAGCCATTACCCTAATGCGTATGTTTATACCGGAAGGGCATAACTGGGAAAATAAAATGCTTCGCGATGTCAGTGTACCAACAGGTTCCCTTGCCATCATGATCAAACGCAACAAAGAAACACTTATTCCACGGGGAGATACCAGGATATTAGCAGGGGACAATGTGATTTTCAGTGTTCCAGCCTATGAACCGGCAGAACATGAAAAACTTGAAGAAATTCAGATAGACAGCACCCACGAATGGTGCAACCGCTCCATTGAAGAATTACAGCTGCCGCCTAATGAGCTGATTGCCTTAATCATCCGAGGAGAGGAGAATCTCATTCCCGACGGCAAAACTGTAATTCTGGAGCATGATATCGTTGTGGCTTACCGATAAGCCTTTTATTATTGGATTATTACCTTTTTAGCTGAAGTGAAACTTCCATATAATTTTTTCTTTCCTGACAGCTTATAGGATCGCATCTTCACATAGTAAGTACCGGATGAGAGTTTTTTACTATAAGATGTAGTGGAGCCTTTTGAAATGACCGCTAACTTCTTATATTTTCCATCCTTAGTGGTGGCATATTGAATCTCATAACCGTTTGCATCACTGCTCTTCTTCCATTTTACTTTTACTTTCTTGCCACCGGACACTTTAAAATTCTTAACCTTAGATGACCCTACTGTAACCTTGCATTTCAATGTCTTCTTGGAAGAACCACCCATGAAGGTTGCAGAAATCGTTGCTGTTCCGTAGGATTTTCCCTTTACCTTTCCGTTACTGTTTACAGTGGCAACCTTTGTATTAGAGGATTTCCATGTCACATTCCGGTATACATTGGCTGCACTCTTTAAAGAAAGGTTCTGGGAACCGCCTTTGGATACTCCAAGGCTTGTACTGCTCAATTTAAAATTCGATTTGGTGGTCGTAGCATCCGTGTATGCTTTGATTCTTGCATTTCCCTGAGCCTCTTTACCAAAATCATACCACTTGCCATTTATTTTTACAAAGGATTGGTTCTTATTCGTAGATGCAATAAAAGTAATCCATTCATTCCGATAAGAACTGTCTACACCTACATAAGCATTCTGTCCGGATGATTCTTTCAGTTTTACTAAAACAGCAAATTTCTCTCCGGCTGTTAAGGATACAGGCTTTGGCAGTGTAATGGTCTGATAGCCTGCATCCGCAAGATATCCTGTCACATTAGCAGAAAATACCTTTGTTCCACTGGTAGGATTACTGGCACTGGTCAAACCAGTATATACCTGAACCTCATACTTTGTATTGGTGGAAAGGCTATATACACCGATTGCCTTTAGTTCTTCATTATAACCACCAGCACCCTTTGCCGTAAATACATTGGCATACCATTCCGCTTTATTATAGGCATATGCCGGATTTGCTGTTCCGTCATGCTGGTAATTATTGTCATACTGCTCAGCGGCTGTTACAACTTCAAATGCAACAAATTCAGACAACGAGGCGTCCTCATAGGAAACATAATTATATCCATTATCACATGCGTCTGCATCTGTACCATAACTGTTCTTTATAATCCATGCTCCATCCTGTGACGGCTTCTTAATAAAATTATTCTTCGAATAGCTATCGTCCCATCCGACAATTGTAACAGCATGGTTACCATTCTTTTCTGTACAGTTATAAGAAGCATTATCATAGTTAAGATACCTTGTGTCCATATAAATTCCACAGGCAACCGCACCGTGGTCTAACACTGCCTGTTTAATCGTTGCAACAGAACCAGGCAGATATGCCACATTATAGTCATATAAATATACATTCTTTACCAAATAATCTGAAGCATAACAAAGTGCAGGTGCCGGAGTGGTAAGATACGGGGACTTGTCTTCTGTAGTGACACCAGCCCATGTAGCAAGGGCAAGCCCGGTTCCCTGCAATGTTCCACCCGCTTGCAGATAATTACCGCTTGCAGTCATATTGTAATCCCCCGCTGTATAACCCAGCTTATCAGTCTGTCTGTTATAAAAGAAATATGCCAGCTGATTCTCCGAAAGATCAATTGCTGATGTTGCTCTTCCGTTCTTGATTAGATTACTCTCAATGGCAGCAATACTGGAAAAGGCCCAGCAGCTTTCATATTGACCCTGATTTTTGACGGAAGTAACCCAGCCATTCTCTCTCGCATCATACTTAG
Source organism: Lachnospiraceae bacterium (assembly GCA_051877755.1). Classification (GTDB taxonomy): domain Bacteria; phylum Bacillota; class Clostridia; order Lachnospirales; family Lachnospiraceae; genus CAG-590. The sequence continues at coordinate 24,985 of JBJEJE010000132.1, forward strand.
AAGGAAGCACAGCTCCACGTTTTGAAACTATATCATCATCCGATACATGTATCTCGGCTGGTTCTAACCAGTTCTCACTTACAACGAACCCGGGCTCTGTTTTGGCAGACACCTGGGACATCGTGGCTTCTCCACCCAAGGCACCGATTCCAATGACACCCAGTAATGTCATTACGCACCATTTTTTTGCTTTTAAAAGATAATCTATTCTCATGCTGTATCCTCCTGTTTTTCGCTAATCCTATTATATCTTTTCTTTATGATTTTATCAATGAAGAGTTTTCTTATAATACAATTCCTATAACCGTTTCTCAATTTCTCTGATTACAGTCTTTAATGCCTTTATTCTCGCATATTTCTTATCATTGGACTCCAATACATACCAGGGAGCAAATGACGTATTGGTCTTTTGCAGCATCTCATTTACCGCCTCCTCATACAAATCCCACTTTTCCCTGTTACGCCAGTCCTCATCCGTAATCTTCCATTGTTTTTCCGGTGTATTCTGTCTTAAAGTAAAGCGTTCAAGCTGGGTATCCTTGTCAATCTGCACCCAGAATTTGATCACAACAGCTCCCCAGTCAGCAAGTTCCTTTTCAAATTCATTGATTTCATTATAGGCTCTCTGCCAGTCATTTTCACTGCAAAATCCTTCCAGCCGTTCTACCATAACACGCCCATACCATGTACGGTCAAATATGGTAATATGTCCATCCTTTGGCAAACGGTTCCAGAACCGCCACAAATAATGTCTTGCTTTCTCATGGGGTTCCGGGCTTGCAATCGGCTGCACTTCATAGCCCCGCGGATCCAGTGCTGCAGCAATCCGTTTGATATTGCCTCCCTTTCCGGCAGCATCCCAGCCCTCATAGGCAATAATTACCGGTATCCGCTTTCGATACAATTCGTTATGTAATTGCCGAAGTTTTTTCTGACAGGCTTTCAGCTGCTCTCGGTACTCCGCTTCTGTCAAAATCTTGTCCTGCAATGAAATATCTGAGAGCTTTGGAATCGACTTTAACGGAAATGAATTCTGTAAAACAGGTACTGCTCTGGATTCATTCATCAATGCCGTATCAATCCCCTCTAATAAGATTTCCAGCATCTGTAATTCTGCCCATTTTTTGCTTTTGGAATCAATCATATACCACGGAGCAGTAGACTGATTGGTATCTTCCAGATACCGGTCATAGACCTCCTTACAGCGGTCATAATTCTGATTCTGCCACAAATCTGCTTCTGTCACGCGCCATCTGGTATTCTTATCCTCTAACAATCCCTCCAGCCGCTTCTTCTGCTCTTTCTCATCAATATGAAAAAAGAATTTCATTACCAGATATCCATTATCGGTAAGCTGCCGTTCAAACCTCTTAATACTTGTAATCCGCTCTCTGTAATGCTCTTCCTTAAGCTTTCCCTGAAGATACTGTTTGGTGACCTCATCCATCCAGCCTCCATCAAAAAATACAAACTGTCCCGCTGCCGGAATCCGAACGAAATGCCGGTGCAGAAATGGTCTTCTCTGTTCCTCCTTCGTTGGTTCTTCCATAACTGCTACTTTAAAAAAACGGGGATCCATATTGCGGATCAATTTCCCCAGTACACTTCCTTTGCCTGCTGCTCCCCAGCCTTCTATCAGCACCAGTACCGGAAGTTTTTTCTCCTTTACGATAATCTGTTTTGCCGCAAGCTTTGCCCTTGCATCCTCCAGTCTTTGCTCCAGTTCCTCTTCCGATGGTTTTACTCCCTTGTTCCATTCTTTCAACATACGCACCTTCTCCTTTCTGTACCCTGTAACCGCCCTTTATCCTTTACTTTACATTATAACGCAAAAAAGGAACTGCCACAACAGTTCCTTTTTTGTATAACCGATTCTTTAATTCATGCTGTCCAGACCGGAAACCAGACTTCTCATCTCCTGCTTGGAATTCACATTACGGGAACGATTGATAAATTCCTGTTTTGCCTGCTCATCCATATTGCTGAACTTTTCCATGGCATGAAGATTCTCCGCAAGAGCCATACTAAGTCCTACTGGGATTTCATCGTTATTTAATATACTCATCTTATCTCATCACCTCAGAAATAGTATGTACCAAAAAAACATAAAAATACTATTCTGTTACAAATAACGATTCCCATTTTCCTTTAGCCATTTTCTTCTGCTTTGATAATCCGGAAGAACATCCGAAACCTTTTTCCAAAACGCCGGAGAATGATTCATCTCCAGCAGATGACAAAGCTCATGTACAACCACATAATCCAGAATCCGGTCAGGCATCAAAATGAGATGCCAGTTATAGGAAATGGTTCCTCTGCTGCTGCAGCTTCCCCATCTTGTTTTCGGATTTCCAATACGGATTCGCTGATAATCCACTTTTAGAATCTCCTTATAATAATCTGTCCGCTCTGTAAGAATTTCCCGTGCCTGTTTTCTTAAAGCTTCCGTTTCCTCCTCACTCCGGACAACCCGGTTCCGATTCTCCTCTAAAACACGTTTTGTCTGCTTATAAATCCAGTACCGTTTCTGTCTTACAAACCGTTCAATCTCATTCTCTCGCATTTGACGTGGGGCCTTAATCAGCAGACTGCCCTCCCGGGTAATCTTTATGGCGAGTGTTTTTCGCTTTCCCCTTTGTAATGTCACGGGAATAATTAAATCTTCTATTTCCAAATGATCCTGCATAATACAATTCTTATGATAACTCCTCTAACATCTGTGCCGGATTTTCAGCGGCTTTTACTTTGTTAAATACTTTTACAATAATCCCCTTCTCATCTATCAGATAAGTGGTTCTCACAACTCCCATGGATACTTTTCCATAGTTCTTTTTCTCCTGCCATACATCATAATCCTTAATTACAACAAGTTCCGGATCCGACAATAACGTAAATCCCAGATTATATTTTTCTTCAAACTTCTTGTGGGATTCAACAGAATCCTTGCTTACACCCAATACTACCGCATCTTTTTCCATAAACTGTGGATACAACTCACTGAATCCGCATGCCTGTTTCGTACATCCCGGAGTATTATCCTTGGGATAAAAATACAGGATTACCTTCTTTCCTGCATATTCCTTTAATGTATGCATCTTTCCATTCTGATCCGGCAATGCAAAATCCGGTGCTTTCATTCCTGCTTCTAACATATTATTACTCCTTTACAAAAACGTATGTCTCCTCATCCGATAACTCATTCCGGAACTTATAACCCAATCCGGTAAATTTCTTCGCCATTTCCACATCTTCTGCCAGCTGACCTGCAAGGAATCGAACCATTTCTCCCCTTGCCATCTTGGCGAAGGTTCCCTTTTCCTTTACTTTGCCATCTGACATTTCACCAAAGATACAGGTTACCATCCGGCATCGTCCTTTATTATAAGCGGTAATACATTTACTATACTCCTTTGACGCAAGGTTTAAAATACAGCCCGTCTCTTGCCTAAGTGCATCAAACAGCTTATGATTCCAGAACTGATACAGTGTGTCCGTCTCAAAATGCTGCAATCTGCTCTGCATTTCCAGACGATATGGTATAATTCCGTCAAATGGTCTTAACATTCCATAAAAACCAGACAGAATACGGAGATGCTCTTCTATATATTGAAGCTCCGTCTCCTCCATCACCTGTGGTGCCATGTACTGATACTGAATTCCTTCATAGGATAAAATGGCAGGGGTAAGTGTTTTCCGCAAATCCATATTCTGCACCCTGTCATAATTAAGGGAAGCAATCTTATCATTACATTTCCAGATTGTTTTCAGTTCCTCATAATTCAATGTCTTCAAATAATCTGCCAGTTTTTCCGCTTCCGGCAAAAACTGCGGAAGATTATTCCATGCAAGCAAATCGGTCTCTATATTCATTTTCTTTGCCGGTGATATTATAATTCTCATTGGTTCTGTCAATCCCTTTTCTACGCAAATGAGCACATTCCTGTTCAGACAACCTCTATTTTATACGATACCCATTTGAAAGGCAAGTCATTGTTGTTTCTATAAGAAAAACTGCCACCTTTTACAGTGGCAGTTAACACATATTATTTATCGCAGCGGATACTCTCAGCACATCCACAGTCAACAGATGCCTCATCGGCTTCTGCTCTGGCTAAAATGGTTACTCCCTGTGCTGTACCATATGCAGGATAATTCCAAGTACAAATAAAACTGCGGAAATCTTATGCAGGATTTTGATAAGTAAAACTCCCTGCATCGGATGAAGCAAAATCCCCGTCAAAAGCAGAATAACTGTGGATGCCATGAGAATCCAATCCACCAGCCGGATGAAGCGTTTATTATATTTCATTTTGACAATATGCCTGCCTACATGTACCGCAATTAGAATCATAAACACCATGCCTAACACTGCATGCCAGATATCCCCTGTCAACCGCTTCCCAAAAAGCAATATACAAAGCACCAACGTAATTACCGTAAACCATTTCTCTTTTTTCCTGTTCATCTGTCTCTCCTTCGTCGTTTTCTTCTAACCGTTCAAGCAGGTAGATTCTATAACTGCCTTAGCTCTTTGTTAGTCTAAACTAACTCCTTATTTCTTGTCAACGGTAATATTTTCCTGACGACAAAGATTAATTTCTCCTGACAAATGAGACTTTCCGGATTACTGCAAATCCCTGAGTAATGCCTGCAGCATCATAATATGGTACTCTTCATCCTTAATGATTCTTGCAAGTACTGCATTGATGGAATTATCTTTTATCATTTTCATATGCATTTTATACTGATTGATTGCTGCCTTTTCCGACTCGATATCCGCTAACAGCATTTTCTTTACATTTCCAGGAATCGTCAGATATTCCGGTGTCCACATCTTCTGTTTTCCATCGCGTTGCTTTACGGTAAAATCGATATTTCCACCCAGCAGAAAAATCAATTGACCAAGCTTTTGCAGATGTATCATTTCTGCCATTGCAATTCCTAAAATAATCTGTGCCAGCGGGCACCTTTCAGCAGACATCCGGTTTTCATTATTGATATACTGTGTAATGGCAGACATTTCAGACACCGTACCGCAGTAATCCGCACTTAGCAGATTGGCATAAACCGGATTGGGTTCCCGCACCTGAATTGGCGGATAGGGTAAATCCATCATAATCGGTCTTACATTTATAAAATCACATTCATTTACCAAGGGGCGCCCTTTTTCGCTCATGATAAAATCCTCTAGCATGCATTTTATATTATAATATTCTTGGATTATATAATCGTGCACCCGATACTTTCTTTCATTTACAAAATCACTATTGCATTCCCCTGTTTCTGCTTGGCCAGCTTCTTGGCTTTTACTATTCGCTCGGATAAATCCTCTATCGTTTTACTTACCTCACGTTCATTTGTCACAATGGCAATAGAGACCGATGCGATAGGAAATTTCTCTGTAAAGCCCTGTTTCCTTCTCAAATTGCTCATACGCCTCCATTGCAGTCCGCCTTGGTAACATTGTTATTCCTCGTTTGCAAATTGTTTCCACAGTTCCAAATAGGGATTGTTTTGTATGTTTTGTCATAATAACACCTCGAATTCCTCTTTCGGTAATGGCTTGGAATAATAAAAACCCTGTATATCATCACATTCCAGCTTTCTTAAGAAATCCACCTGTTCTTTCAGTTCCACTCCCTCTGCCGTTATTTTAAGTCGAAGGGAATGTGCAAGCTTTATTATGTGAGTTAGCAATGTTTCCCCATCGTAATCCCCTATACAATCAATCAGGCTCTTATCCAACTTTAACACATCAAACTTCAATTCACTCAATGTTGCCAGAGATGAGTATCCATTACCAAAGTCATCCAGCAAAAGCCGGAATCCCGCCTTACGGAAATCCTGCACCAACTGATGAATCTCAGAATTATGAATAGCAGCACTCTCCGTAATCTCCAACTGAATTTGCTCAGGAGCAATTCCATTGTTGTCTAATATCTGCCTATATCTTTCTACTATGTCTGAATAATACAGACTTGCACGGGATACATTGACCGACACAGGTACTACCCTTTCCTTTTTTTCTTTCCATTTACTCAGCTGCACACAAACCTCTTCAATCACATAGGTGTCCAGGGAAGCAATCATTCCATTTCGTTCAAAAAGCGGAATGAATTTCCCGGGAGAAATCAGATTACCATTCTCATCCCGCCAACGCACTAACGCCTCTGCACCTACAATGGAATTATCTGCCGGATTAAATTTTGGTTGAAACCATACTTCAAATTCCTTCTTATCAAGCGCTTTCTGAAAACAGGATTCCATCCACTGGTTTTCCATTTCTTTATCCACATTCACCTCTTCATAGAATGCATAATTTGGTGTTTTTCTAGCCTTAGCCAGTGCCTTTGCCTGATTGGCACATGTTTGCTCTAATCGCACCGTTTCTGCGTTAAATGTTTTGTATATTCCAAAATATGGCATAATTCTTGGTGTGTTTAATCTTTCAGCAATTTGACTGATTTCCTTTGTCAGATTTTCAATCCGCACTGACAAGATCTCCCCATTTTCCCCCTCCAAAAACAATATATAACGATCCGCACTAATATGTGCCATAAGCTCATGTGGCTTCACATTTTCCAATAACACATGCCAGATACTCCTAATTACTGTATCCCCCATCTCCTCACCACATATATTATTGATATTACGAAATTCCCCAATATCCATAGTCACCAGAAACCCATGCATATCCTTTCTATCCTTACATTTTTCCTTAAAATCTTCATAATTACTACCCCCTGTAACTGGGTCACAATATGCCAGTTGTGCAAGTGCATTCTTCTGCTTCCGATAGGAATATATGTAACCAACCAGCACTGATACTAAAGCAATAATCAATATTGCAAGAAGTTTCTCCATATCCAGCCAAATTTTTTTTGCACGTTCTTCAAGCAGTGTATCTGCCACTATGGTGATAACATACCATGTACTATCGTCTATCTTGGTTGTAGCCGGGACGTAAGATAAAAAGTAATTTGATTCATAATAGATCTCCGTTCTACCCGAACGCATCTGCTGCATATCGGAACGTATCTGCTTCACCGCCTCCTGGTTATTCTGCTGATATTGGAGCATTGACTGAAAGATATTAGATGTGATATCCATAGAATTACCATCTGACCCTGCCATTATGATACCATCTGAACGTACAACAAAGCTTGATGCTTTACCACTTAAAGAAGTAACTCTGAGTTGTTCCCATAACATTCTGGTTCTATAGGTTGCAAACAACACACCAATAATTGCATCTCCCGTCTCGTTATAAACAGGGACACTAAAAACATTGATCTCCTCTGGTTCACCAATGGAATCTGTAATAACATCTGAAATGCAGGTTTTACCTTCCATGCTCTTTTTAAAGAAATCCCGAAAGGACAAATCCTGCTGGTATCCATCTGTCGTATAAGCACTTCCATCCGGATAGATAAAACCGATACGCTTCAACCCGTAAACGTCTACATAGGATTCCAGATACTGAAGAATCTCACCCTTATCCTCGCCCGAATATTCCCGCAATTCATTAGACATACCCTCTAGCAGTTTCTGTATGGATTCCAATTGCCTGTCAATAACCATTGCATTCTGTTCTGATATTTCCTGCATATTATCCATTATATATTCACTAAGTGTACTTTTTACACGCTGTGTACAAAGCAGCATTGCCAGCAAAGCAATTACCACTGCAAATGCAATAATACACCCACGCATATACATACCTTTTTTCTCGTCCATACTATCATCCCTCATCAATCGAACATCAATACAGCATATAACTTTTATTCAGTCCGCATATTAAATTCCTGGATTTTTGTTAAAATCATATCTACAGATAAATCCATATCCTCAGCCTGCTGCTCTAAATTATTCGCCATAATTGAATCATTCTGCACAATTTTTGCCATATCTTCAATTGCCAATTCAAAATTTTCCATAGCTTGAAGCTGAGCATTAGATACTTCTGATGTTTCCTGTATCATATCCTTAATTTTATTAATATGGCTTGCTATACGGTTCATTTCATTGCCCGTCTGCATAACCTCATTCTGTCCCTTATTAACAGAATCCGAACAATTTTGAATATATTTCTTGGATTTACCCGTTACAATCACTGTCTGATCCGACAAATGCCGAATTTGTTCTGCCACAACCGCAAATCCTTTTCCAAAGCTTCCCGCCCGTGCTGCCTCAATAGAAGCATTTAATGAAAGCATATTGATTTCCTTTGTAATAGCATCCATATCCGACATGAAGTTTTCCAGACATTCTGTATTTTTCACCACATCATCCATAACCTCTTCCAATCCTTGCATTTCTGCATAGCAGTTCTCAATCCATCTTGTAATTTCTCTTTCCTGCATATTTACCTGTTCCAGTTTTTCCAGATTCTGCTTAACCTGACCTACGATCTCTTCCATGGATGATGTAAGTTCTTCAATCGTTGCTGCATTTTCCATGGTTTCCTTCGCAAGCGTTACTGCGGAATCCTTTACCTGCGTTCCGGCATTTTCTACTACATCAACGCCGTTTGATATATCCCCAATTGTCTCATTTAATTCTTCTATAATAGAATTTAAAGCATTTGAGATTCTTACAAAATCCCCCTGATACTCATAATGATTGTCAATATCATAATTCTTCTCGGAAAGAGACTGTAAAACCTGTTCAATGTTTAAAATGTAACCTCGGAGTATACGCACAGTATTCCTTATGCTTTCTGCCAGAATACCCATTTCATTTTCGGATTGATAGCTGCTTTCATATTGGAGATTACCCTTTTCCAGTTCTTCCATGGCTATTATCATCTCTTTAATAGGCACATTAATTAACCGCTTAAGTTTTCTACGTTTTCTATCTGAAAAAACTGTCAAAGATGCAGCAATCACAATCATCAGCAATGCCATTACCAATATAATCCTCTGCATTTGTACAATCTGACTCTGGCTTCTTTCACTGACCTTTTCAGAAAATCCCTTACATAGTGTTGCAATTTCCTGCATCTTCGGGCCATAATTTTCTTCCAGATTCTTTAATGCCTGTTCCCCATCTTCTCCCATGCTTCCACTTACAATTGCTTTTCTGCGGTCCTTCAATGCACTTTGTAAAATCTCCTGTATTTCATTCAGACTCTGCTCCTCTTCCGGCATAAGTCTGCGAAGTTCTTTAATATCATCCTGAACTGCCATATCATATTCGTCACTCAGCTTAGAATAATCATCTCTTACCTTCTGCTTCGTAGCAATGCACATTTTATATACACTGTTTTGCTCATTTAGATTATCTTTTTCCAATTGATATACGGTTTCCTTTATCTCCACATTTTCTTTTTGAATCTGCTTTAAATCCCACAGACAATAGCATGCCATTAACAAAAACAGAAGTGCTAAGATTAAAAGCAGGATTTGATTCAGCCATAATGTATTTTGAATCATTCCAAGAATTGATTTACTGTCTTTACTACCCTTATGCTGCAACTTTCTTAATTTCTCTACTGCCTTCATCTACCTTATCCTTTCATACTCCATATCATTTTCTATATTATTATGCTTTTTTAGTGTAAATTTTTTTAAACTGTCATGCTATCATGACATTGTTATTTCAAAGTAAAATGTATGAAAATATTTTTTCAAATTATCAAAAAACAAAAAGAATGTGTATATGCTTTTAGAAATAAAACATATACACATCCATAACTCCTTTTAACTCTTTTTTCAATTTTTCCGCAGATATCTTGCCGTTATGGTATCTCCACATTCTACCATTTGTTTTGGAGAACCAGTAAATACAATCTCGCCTCCTGCTGAACCGCCATCCGGTCCCACATCAATGATATAGTCCGCCCGCTTCATAACATCCATATTGTGTTCGATTACTATCACTGTATTACCCTTGCTGACCAGTTTTTCCAAAAGCTGCATGATGCTTTGCACATCCGATGCGTGAAGTCCGGTAGTAGGTTCATCCAGAATATAGATATTTCCTTCCTTATCAAGGTCTTTGGCAAGTTTAACCCGCTGCCGTTCCCCGCCGGATAAAGTCGAAAGAGGTTGTCCTAAGGAAAGATATGGCAGTCCCACCTCCATCATCGCTTTTAGCTTTTTACTGATTTTTTTATTCTCTGCAAAAAATTCCACTGCTTCTTCCACCGGCATATCAAGTATATCCATGATACTTTTTCCCCGGTATGTATATTGTAATGCTTCTTTGCTGTAACGTTTTCCCTCACAGGCTTCACAGGTGGTTGTCACCGGATCCATAAATACCAGCTCCGTTACCACAACTCCCTTTCCCTTGCATACCGGACATGCCCCTGCACCATTAAAGGTAAACAGAGAAGCACTTGCATTACACTCCTTCGCCATCACCTTGCGGATTTCATCAAAAAAGCCTAGAAATGTCGCCGGTGTTGAACGCCCGGTTACGGTTATCGGCGACTGATCCACCATAACCACCCTGTCCTCATATTCCCTTGAAAATGCATCTCTTATCAGCGTGCTTTTTCCGGAACCTGCCACTCCGGTAACTACAGTTAAAACATTTAGCGGAATATCCACTGACACATTTTTCAGGTTATGTAAGGATGCATTCCGGACTGGTAAAAACTCTGACGGCACCCTCGGATTTTCCTTAATTGCCGTCCTGGCTTTCATCGCATTTCCGGTACGGGTTCCGGACAAAAGCAGCTGTTCAAAGCTTCCCTGGAACAAAATCTGTCCCCCTGCTTTTCCCGCAAGAGGTCCCACGTCAATTACCTCATCCGCAATACGGATGATATCTTTATCGTGCTCTACCACCAATACCGTATTGCCTTTATCCCGGAGACTCATTAACAGCTTGCTCATACGGTGTACATCTCTTGGATGCATTCCTGTACTGGGTTCATCAAAAATATAGGTCATACCGGTAAGAGAGCTTCCCATATACCGTACCAATTTTAATCTCTGGGCCTCTCCGCCGGACAGGGTGGAGGATTCCCGGTTCATGGAAAGATAGGAAAGTCCTATATCAATCATACGTGTCAGGGAAGCTGTCAATGTTTCTATAATAGTCGCAGCTCTCGGGTCAGTAATTGTCTGAAGCACCTCCCGAAGCTTAACAAATTCCATTTCACACATTTCATCAATTCCATATCCAGCCACCTTGCAGCTAAGGGTCTTTTCATTCAACCGCTTTCCCTTACATACCGGACACTCTTTTTCCTGTAACAGACTGAGAAGCTTTTTCTGAGACGCCTCCTTCAAATCTGAATGATCCCGGTTCACAATGGTGCGGTGCAGAAAACTCGCAATTCCCTCCACCTTTTTATCCAGACGTTCACCGCCTTTTTCATAAGCACCGTAAAGAAGAATATTCCGCTCAGTCTCTGTATAATCTTTGTACTTCTTATCAAGTGGAATCAGTCCCGACTCTGCATACTGTTTCCAGTACCAGTTGCCTACATGGTAAGCCGGAAGCTCCACCATTCCTTCATTCCATGACTTTTCCGGGTCAATCCGGCTCTCGTAATCCACGCTCATTACTTTGCCAATTCCGGAACATTCCGGACACATTCCGTTTTGGTCATTGAAAGAAAAATAGGAGGCAGTCCCCACATACGGTGTTCCAATTCTGGAATAAAGAAGCCTTACTGCCGCATACAAATCACTGATTGTACCTACTGTAGAACGCACATTTCCTCCAAGCCTGCTCTGGTCTATGATGACAGACGGCGTCAAGTGGTCAATAAAATCCACTTTCGGTTTCTCATATTTGGGAAGCCTTCCTCTCACAAAGGAATTATAGGTTTCATTCATCTGCCTCTGACTTTCTGCCGCAATGGTATCAAATACGATACTGGATTTACCGGAGCCGGATACTCCTGTGAATACAACAATTTTCTCCTTGGGAATCTCCAAAGATACATTTTTTAAATTATTCTGCCGTAATCCCCTGATTATAATTTTGTTTTCCATGATAGACTCTCTTCCTTTCGGTAGTAATATAGATTCCATCATAAGGTCTACCCTAAGGGACGAGTCAATACGAATTTGGGAATAACTTTTTCATGGCAGGATAATTATTCTTTCACAAACGCAAGCACCGGTTCTAAATTCTTCTTATCCGTCCAGTCGCATTTCTGTCCCGCTGCACTAACTAATGCTTCCTGCCATGGCTCATATGTATCGGAATCCAATAGACATTTTATATAAATGAAGCACTTTTTAATTCACCTTGTAATCATTGACATTACAACAAAACCAAAGTAAACTATAGTAGAAAGGTGGTAAGTTATATGCAGATTTCAAGCCGTTTTACTCTGGCAATCCATATCTTTGCCTGTATAGATACGTTTGGAGAGGAACATAAAGTAACCAGTGATTTTCTTGCAGGAAGCACCAATGTGAATCCTGTTATTATACGAAAAATCTTAGGCCAGCTTAAAAGTGCAGGTTTGATTGAGGTGGCACGAGGTACAGGCGGTACTACGGTTGCAAAACCATTAAACCAAATCACTTTTTTAGATGTGTATCGTGCTGTGGAATGTGTTGAAAATGGAGATTTATTCCACTTTCACGAAAATCCAAATCCAAACTGCCCTATAGGTAAAAATATTCATCATATTTTAGATGATAAATTGACTCAGGTACAAGCAGCTATGGAAAAAGAGCTTGCTTCCATTACACTAGAAGATCTGAAACAGGATACAGAAAAATATATACAGCAGGAATGTAAAAGCAGCTCCTGAAACCTCGGAAAATTCAAGGCTTTGAAAGGATATTTTTTAAAGCCTTGAATTTTTTCAAATTTTTTGTTGTAACTATTGACATTACAACAAACAGGTGATAATATACTTACACAAGATGTAACAACAATGGTTACAACAAAATTTTTATTATAAGGAGGAAATCATTATGAAGATTGCAGTAGTATGTGCAAATGGCAAAGCAGGTAAACTGATTACAAAAGAGGCAGTAGACAGAGGGCTGGATGTAACAGCTATCGTCAGGGGTGAAAACAAGTCAGCTGCCCCACATTCTGTCAACAAGGATCTTTTCGATATTACTTCAGAAGATTTAAAGGATTTTGATGTGGTAGTTGATGCATTTGGAGCATGGACAGAGGATGTTCTACCACTCCACAGCAAATCTCTCAAGGTATTGTGTGATGCCCTTTCTGGCACAAATACAAGATTACTTGTAGTCGGTGGTGCCGGCAGCCTTTATGTAAATCCGGAACATACCGCTGTTGTTTCTGACGGTCCAGACTTCCCACCACAATTTCTTCCACTTGCAAAGGCTCAGGGCAAGGCACTTACTGAACTTCGCGAAAGAAACGATGTGAAATGGACATTTATTAGTCCGGCTGGAGATTTTCAGGCAGACGGCGAGCGTACAGGAGAATATATTCTTGCCGGTGAAGAATTAACATTGAACAATAGGGGAGAAAGTATTATCAGTTATGCTGATTATGCAATTGCTATGGTTGATGAGATTACAAAAGGTAATCATATTCAGGAAAGAATCTCTGTAGTAAGAAAATAAATTGTTACGAGAAGGACGTTGCAGCTTGGTCTATAACGTCCTTCTCGTAGCGGAAGATTCCTCACGTGACGCAGAAGATTGGAAAAGGAGATTGATGAATGATGAAAAAGAGCAATACAGAAAAAGCAGAATTCACACAATTTCTATATGGTGTTCCTGCCGAAGATTATTTTTTTCAAAATAATCCATATGTGGAACAAATCGAAAATGCCGTGAATCTTATAAAAGATGCTGACATCATACTAATTGGTGCAGGTGCAGGCACTTCAACAGCCGCCGGACTGACTTACAGTGGCACACGCTTTACAGAAAACTTTGGAGAATTTATTGAGAAATATGGTACTATGTATATGACAGATATGTATGCTGCTGGATTTTATCCTTTTCCTTCTCAGGAAGCAAAATGGGGGTATTGGTCAAAACACAGTATGATAAACCGTTTTCTGCCGCCTGCTCTACCATTATACAAACAGCTTCACGAGTTGGTAAAGGATAAAGATCATTTTGTATTGACAACCAATGTGGATCATCAATTTCAAAAGGCTGGTTTTGACAACAGCCGTATCTTTGCAACACAAGGGGATTATGGAAATATCCAATGTGAAAAAGGCTGTCATCCCCAAATATATGATGCCGAAAAGCTATTTCACCAAATGGATGCTGCAAGAACAAACTGCCA
>JBJEJE010000133.1:0-8268 GCA_051877755.1 Lachnospiraceae bacterium
GTTCTGCGAACTTCTCATAGCATCCTCATGAAGCTGCTCCACTGTTACCCCATATGTTTCAAGCATTCCCTCATTGACAGGCGCAGATGCAATACCATCTCTGCCCTTTGAAAACATGATATGGTAAGTTACTGCCATATCATCCTGCATAGTATGAGGAAGTGTTTTAAGAACCTCATCATTCTTCTCTGCATTGCTTACACGGACAAAAAGTCTGTCCTTAATTGCGTCATAATCTTTGATTGCGGATACATCCACAGTAGGTACTGGTTGATTGATAAAGTCCGTAATACGGTTCATAATCTCATCCATTGATGTACCATTTTCATAGCTCTCATATACCTTATCCAGATTTAGGGTAGGTGCTACATTCTGTTCCGGCTGTACAAATCGCATACCGTGATAGGTTTCATTCAACTTCTGTACTGATTCCAGTATCACATCTGCCTCAATACCCTTTTCATAAAATGTCTGTTCCACCTTTTCCTTTAAGGTATCCTGAAATTCCTCAAAGCTCATATTTCTGTTGTCTTCCATAATTACATTTCCTCCATATTTTCATTATTTTTTCTACAATTATCAATTCTGTTTTCTTTAATTGCTCTTTCCCTGTCTTTTTTGCGTCTTTCCTCGCTGTAAGGCTTACGGATGGTAACAAGCCTCTTATCCAAAGTAAAGGTCATTCCACCATCTGCATTCTCGCTAATCAGGCTGCAATCATCTGGATATTGTTTTGAAAGTTCCTGCAGCCTGTTTTTCCATCTGACATTATGGGTATATATTTCTGCCCTATCCTCTGCCTCATTGAATAAGACTACGGTTTCCTTTTCCACTTTTGTCCTCACGCTCTACTCCCCTTTCTTGGGAAATTCCAGCTTGAAGTTCACATATTCCCCGGTATCATCCAGCACAAGGTAGGCATCAAATTCCTTATCCTTTTTCTGGGAATAAAGCCCCTTTACAAATACCTTTCCGTTTTTCAGCAACGATACCGCCATTGATTTTGTGACTTTTTTCTTCATGGAAGTTAAAAACTTACTTTCTTTCCATATAGAAAAATGGCAGTCCCGGTTAGAACAGTAGAAATTTTTCTGTCCTTCATAAACCGGGCTGCCACATCTGGGACACTTTCCCATTGTTTCCCTTTCTGGTCTGCTACCTGCAAACCGTTCCTTTTCCCCCGCCGGAATGGTACGGTTCTCTTTCACAAGTGTTGATACCATATCGGTAATGTCACGCATGAATGCACCTGCATCCGCTGTCTTTTTCTCTATCTGCATCAGGATATTTTCCCAGTCTGCCGTGAGCTTCGCACTCTTTACTCTCTCCGGAAGAATTGCAATCAGATTTGCCCCTGCCGTTGTGGGGAGTACCTGCTTCCCTTTTCTTTCCAAATACCCATTGGATACCAGTTTTTCAAGGATGGCTGCACGTGTGGCTGGCGTTCCCAGTCCTTTCTTTTCCGTGTCATCCTCAAAATCCTCATTTCCTGCCTTTTCCATAGCAGATAACAGGGTATCTTCCGTATATGGTTTAGGTGGTGTGGTAAAATGCTCGCTGATGGTTGCAGCTACATTTTCAAAACACTGTCCTTTTTTGGCATCTACCTTATTCTCTTCGGTTTCCTTCCCTGATTTTGCCTTAATGCTGGCACGGAAACTTTCCTCAAAAGACTTCCATCCCATCTGTAAGATACTCTTTCCCTTTGTGCCAAATTCATAACCAGCACATTCTACAATTACTGTTGTTTCCCCATATACATGAGGAAGTGCTGTGGCACATAATAATCTCTGGGAAATGAGCATAAGGGTATTTCTTTCTCCTTCAGATAAATCATCCAGTTTGTCCTTTGCAAGCTGTACGGTAGGGATAATGGCATGGTGATCACTGACCTTTTTGCTGTTAAGTACCCTGTCCGTATCCGGCTGAAACATCACATCTCCCATAAAAGAAAATGCTGCAAATATCGCCTTAATTACCTTTGCAGCTGTATCCCCCATTTCATCAGTTAGATACTGGCTGTCTGTTCTTGGATACGTGACCAGCTTCTTTTCATAAAGGCTCTGGGTATAGTCAAGCGTCTTCTGGGCTGTATAGCCAAAGACACGGTTTGCCTCTCGCTGCAATGTGGTCAGGTCATACAGTTTTGGGGGATTTACAGTCTTTTTTTCACTGATCATATCCTTTACGGTTGCGCTCTTACCACCACAGGCATTCTTTATTTTCTCTGCCTCATCCTCACTAAAAATCTTTTCCTTTACCACATCCATACCATTACAATCCAGATGGATATTAAAGTATTTCTGTTTTTCAAATCCGGCTATCTGCTTTGCCCTTTCGACTACCAGGGCAAGTGTGGGTGTCTGTACCCTGCCGACTGTCAGCTTGGTATTATAAAGTGTGGAAAAAAGTCTTGTACCATTGATGCCTACCAGCCAGTCTGCCTGTGAACGGCACACCGCAGCTTCATAAAGGGAGTCATAATCACTACTCTTTCTTAAATCCTGAAATCCCTCTCTGATTGCCTCATCTTCCATAGAACTGATCCATAACCTGTAAAATGGCTTTCGACATCCGGCTTTTTCATAGACAAGCCTAAAGATTAGTTCCCCTTCACGCCCGGCATCCGTAGCCTCGATAAGCTCTGTTACGTCATCCCGGCTCATCAGTTCTTTCAACACCATAAACTGTTTCTTGGTTGCCTGTGAAATTACATATTTCCATTTGTCAGGAACAATCGGCAAATCATCATACGACCATTTCTTGTACTTTTCATCATAGGCATCTGCCTGTGCCAGACCTACCAAATGTCCCACGCACCAGCTGACAATATATCCGCTTCCTTCAACGTAGCCGTCTTTTCTGTCATATGCACCGATTACTTTCGCAATCGACTGTGCCACACTGGGTTTTTCCGCAATTACGAGTTTCATCTTTCCTCGCCCCCTTTACTCATAAGTTTTTTCATACAATACCCGATACAGCATCTTTCCTTTGCATAGGAACACCCATAGCAGGGATGGGTAAGAGGCAGTGCATCCCTGCTACTGCCCCTCTTTTCCACGGCAGCCCGGTTTTGCTGCATCATGTACTCAATAGAACTGCCTGTAAAAATCATACCCTTAGATGTCCTCCTCGATCTCGCCTACTTCTTCATCCTCTGCATCATTTGGACTTTCCTCATTTTCCTCCTGTGCATCCTCGTCCTCATTTACATAGTCCTCATCATCATAGAAATCCAGATCATCTTCCAGATTGAAGTCTTCCTTTTTACCCTTGACGAATTTTAAGTAGTAGAATGCCCCGGCTGCACCAGCTCCGATTACGAGAAGAATTAGAAGTACTGATGCACCGTTATTTGTCTGCTTTGGCTCTTCCGGCTCACTTTCCTGTTCGGTTTCATCCTCTTTCGGTTCGGTGTCCTCAATTCCGGATTCCGGTTTTAATGTGATTTCCTCATTTGCTGTGCCAGATGATGTGCCGGAATTGCCCTCCTGTTCTTCCATCAGTGCCATCAAATCCTGCTCGTCAATCATGTTAAGCATATACACGTTGTCGTTTTCCCTTGCCTTGTCGATCACCAGATAAAAATAGTTATCATTCTTTGTCACAAAGGTATAAAAGAGCTTATCATCCTCATCTGTTGCCTCATCCACAAGCTGTGCATTGCCATCCGGAGTAAATGCTACCGGCTCCTTGTCTTCCTCTGTTTCCGGCATGGGTGTCTCTGTCTCTGTGCTTTCCGTATAAATTGGATCGGTCATAGGTTCATCTACCTCCTCTCCGCCACCTGCAAATACCGTCATGCTGCTACCTAACATCAGTACTCCGCTAAGTACTGCCATTACCATTGTCTTTCCTAATCTCTTACTCATTGTCATTTTCCTCCTTATTCATAGTCATAGGTTGTTTGTTTTCCGGCACAGAAAAAGCAGGGCTTTTCTCTACCCTGCTTTCCTGCATCTTTGCCACCATTTCAAGCACATCCATATTTCCGGTATTCATGGAACGGATTGCTTTTACAATTTCCAAATCCTCCAGCATCTTTTTCTCTGCCCGAAGATTTTTTAAGGCTTCCTGCGTTTCCGCTAGCCTTACTTCCATCTTGTCAATCTCTGCATTGACCTTTTTTAATTTCGGATTCATATGCCCCTCCTTCTTAATTGAGTCTTCCAAAACAGTAAAAATGATTTTTCCAGTAATTTGTTTCTGTACTTGCATACTGGATAGGATTACCGCAATGTATCATCATGCCGTTTCCTACATAGATACCCACATGGCTTGCACCTGATGTGTTGTATGTACCCTGAAAGAAAATCAGATCTCCCGGCTTGGCATCTTCCGGTGATACATAAGTACAGTTACTTAACAGTCCGTTTGCCGTTGTCCTTCCCACGTTTCCTACAGAATGATTGATTACCCAGCATACAAAGCCGGAACAGTCAAAGGAAGTAGATGGAGAAGAACCTCCCCATACATACGGATAGCCCAGATACTTTTCTGCTTCCGTTATCATGGCACGGAAATCTTCATCCTCTAAGGCTTCCGGTGGAATGTCATAACTAATACCACCACCTGCCACATTTCCGGATACTGCATCTCCAAACAGATAAGAACGGTTTCCCTTTGAAGCCTGATAGATACGATATTCTCGCAACTGATTTTCATTCAGTAGTGGTGTTACCACTGCATCCAGTCCCTTATTGGTCAGCGTTACAGTTAAAATATGATACTCGTATTCGACCTCCACCTCGTATGTGTAGGTTTCTGTTGTAGTCGTTCCATCTGCATGATGAATTGTCCTCGTCCCTGTCCGCGTTTCTGTTCTGGTACGGATTTCAGTTGTTGGTGTTACCGTAAGCTCATACTGTTCATCAAAAAGCCCTTGCAAATATCCGGCTACATCATTTTCCTTAAAGTTTCCATACCTTGCTGTCAGATATGATGTCAGAGCATACGGATCGTGATCAATTTCATCCAGATTGTAGCGGTATTCGTCATAACCGGGATATGTGGATTCGATATTATCAACCTGCCTTTGCAGCCCTGCTTCCAAATCTGAATAGGCATCATTCGTATTAACGATTGCTTCATCCGTTGACAGATAGGTGGATGTCGCTACTGCACCGCCACCAGTGGAGAACATTGCACCGCAGGATGATAGCAAGGATGCAATCAAAATGATAAATAGTCCAATACCTGCAAATGCCACCAGCACACCTTTATTCTTTGCTACAAGTTCTGCCAGCTTCTCCTTAATCTTATCCGCTGTCTTTCCGGCTGCTTTTCCTGCACTGCCAGCTGTCTTCTTTCCGTGCTGGGCTGCCCTTTGTGCATTCTGATATTCCCTCTTAATCTGCCTTTTTTGCTGCATCTGTCTGGAAACGCTCTTTTTGATTTCCGGATTTTTTTCTACCTCCTGTTCAAAGCGCAGCTTACAGTGTGCCTTTTCAGCGTCATGTTCTAGCTTGGATACCTTTTTCCTTTGATGGGCTTCATGTTCGTTTTTTAAGTGATTAACTGTCCGGATACTGCTTTCAGCCCCTCCTTCCAGCGTATGCACTCCACCAACGGCATAATTGTCATCCCCATCCTCATGCACTTTTCCATGCACCACACCGGATGCAGCTGCCCCGGCTTTCGATACAGCGCTTCCGACTATAGTAGGAGATTTTATCTCATCCTCAAATTTGAGCTTGTGAGTTGTTCTGCCAGTCTGTTCATCATAGAGCCTCTTATAGCGCACTGCTCTTTTCTTTTTGACTTTATCCTTCGCCTTTTGTGCCTTTTCATCTGCCTTTTTTGCCTTGTTTTCCAGCTTATCCATACGGTCTGACTTTCCGGCATCCTTACCCTTTTCCTTTGCTTTTGTACTTTTCCGGTAATAGTTTCTGCGATTCTTGGAAGAAACTTTTTCCTCTGACTTATCGGAATGATACCGGGTACGCTCTGTCGTTTTATCAAGAGAAGTTTCTACATTCCTTTTACTGACACGCTCCCCTTCCCCGGTTGCAAGGTTTTTCTCTACCAGCCCGTCTTTGGTCATATGCTGTACTTTTTTATCCCTAGCGTGCAGCATAAGTTCATCCTTCACGCTACCACCTCCAATCCGTTTTTATAGATAAATAACTTTTCTGTGCGCTCATTTCCCATATCCCCTCTTTCTTTTGTACTGGAAATCAATGTCTTTACTTTCCTCTGCCAGATACATCTAAAGTCATCCGGCATAGCATATTCACTGATTAACACTACATTTTCAAGGCTCATCATCCTCGCCCAGTCATAAAACTCTTCATAGGGAAAGCCCTTCTGTGCATACTTGGTAGTGCCTTTGTAGGGAATATCACAGTAAATCACATATCCGCTGTATTCATTTAGTGTATGGACTCTGAAATCTGCCTGAATAAAAGTAATATCCTTTAGTCTTTGCTGCTGTTTTGTTACATTCCGGTATGCCTCATCTGCATAATTCCTTACTCCCTGCTTATCCCGGCTATAGCCAGCAAACCATTTACCGCCAAAAGAAATCTGATAACCAATATAGCCCACAAGATAATCCGGGTAATTTTCCGGATGTTCCTTTACGGACAGATACAGGCTTTCCGGCACTTCTCTTGGCGGTTTCCAGCCTCTTGCAAGTTCCTGCAATAATGCTATCTGGTACTTATGAACATCTGCGCCAATCTTATTCGTACACTGGATTTTATCAATCATATTTGCACCACCGACAAACGGCTCAAAATAGCCTTTTGTTTTATCCGTGATGTAGGACTGAATAATCGGTGCTAATTCACTGGCAATTCTGTTCTTGCTGCCTACATATTTCATGCTTCTCCTTTCTGTTTTCCGGCATCCGGACATGGGCTGTATAAATAGCTCTTGACCAGTATTTATCAAGTGCAAGGCACTGATTGGCATATTCTCTTGCTTCTGTGATGTTTTCTCCGCTGATAAATCCGGCACTTTCATAACTTGAAATTACCCCGGACAATTCTCTTACTGCATCAAAAAGCAGACTAAGATCGCCCATGAGACGAAGATAGTCTGCCTTAGTTAAAACGATATTTTCATTCTCCATCAGCTTCCCCCATATTCATCCAACGCTCCAGCACATCATCCGCAACAGCTCTTGCGCTGTTTGTGATATTGACATACTGGCTTTTGATTGTTTCCGGGAGTGCCACTGCCTTTACAAGACTTTCCAGATTGTCTGATAACACATCAATACATTCTGTGAGACACAGCGTATCATCCATGATGTTTTCAAAGCTCTCATTACTCATCAGCACACCGCTTTGTACTTTCTTTTCCGGTTTATTCTTGAAAGCATCCTTGCCAAATTCCTGTAAAAGCACGTTATCCCAACGCTTTTTCATGGCACTCAACGCACAGGAATACACCTGACAAAGTTCATCTGCCTCATCCCTTACATGGAGATATGCCTTATGATGCTTTTTAAGCTCACTCTCCAGTGCATACATGGAAATCATCCTTGCAAGCATTCCATGTAATGCTGTTACATCCCCAAAGAGCATGGAAATCATGCTCTCCGGTACGGTTACGTTCTTATCCATTCTGCGCTCCTCCTTCCACTTCATCCGGCTTGGTAGTCATGATGCTGTAAAGCTGTGTATCCTTCGGGAACTTATCCTTAAACGGAATAATCGTATTTCCATAAAAAAGCAGCCCTTCTCCCTCATTACTGTTTGTCACATAAGACAACTGATGAGGCGAGATATTGAGCTGCTTTGCAAGAATCTGTCTGTCTCCACCTGCCTGATTCAGCATATAGATAAAATCAGAGTTCTCGAAAATATTCTCGATTTCCCGGCTTGCCAATAAGTCTTTTACATTCTGCGTGATACCTGTCGGAATACCACCCCATTTTCTGAAACGCTTCCAGATTTCAACGGAATAAGATGCCGTCTGCTCATCCTTCAGCAAAAGATGGAACTCGTCAATGTAGTATCTGGTGGACTTATGCAAAGCTCTGTTGATTGTTACCCTGTTCCAAATCTGATCCTGTACTACCAGCATACCGATTTTCTTTAACTGCTTACCTAACTCCTTGATGTCATAGCACACAATACGGTTATTGACATCTACGTTGGTTCTGTGATTAAACACATTCAGAGAACCCTTAACATAGATTTCAAGTGCGGTTGCAATTCTCTTTGCTTCCGGTTCATCCTGTGCAAGAATGCTGTTATAGAGGTCTTCCAATATCGGCATATTCTCCGGTACTGGATGTTGCAGGTAATCCCTGTA
>JBJEJE010000134.1:0-8257 GCA_051877755.1 Lachnospiraceae bacterium
GGTGACCAACTAAAAGAAATAGGTTTTCTTAAGAAGCGAAAACAGCGCGGAAAAAACATAAAAACATCTTTGCGGACACATATGCAAAACACTGCCTCCGATAATAAAAACTATGTGTTTCTCTTTGAGAAACGCTGCACACCATATATGATGGAATGGTGGCTGTATGAAAGAAAGGAAACGAGAATGAGATTAGATAAGTATTTGAAGGTATCAAGGTTGATTAAGAGAAGAACCGTTGCCAATGATGCCTGCGATGCCGGAAGGGTTTCTGTAAATGGAAAAGTTGCAAAGGCATCTGCAGATGTGAAGGTCGGTGACCGGATTGATATTGAGTTTGGTAATAAAAGTGTTTTTGTGGAGGTAACGCAGATTACAGAATCAACCAAAAAGGAAGATGCCAAAGAAATGTTCAAATATCTGTAGTGTCAAATCGTAAAATGCTTAACAGGCATTTTTTACGGACTCCTGTCATAGAATGAATCAAACAGAAAATGAAAGGCAGGAGGGTGGACAAATGGAAGAGGTTCGTAATACAAAGTCTCACAGGGTAACATTGAATAATCGGGGAGCCGGTGTGATAACCGGTGTCAATGCTGTGATTTCCTTTGATCCCAATGAGGTTTTGCTGGAGACGGAACAAGGCGTACTTTTAATTAAGGGTTCTGATTTGAATGTGACAAAGCTTACACTGGAAAAAGGCGAGGTGGAAGTAGATGGAAGGGTGGATTCCTTTACCTACTCTGATATGAAACCCGGTCTGAAGGGTGAGAATGGGCTGTTTAACCGTCTGTTTAAGTAGGTGGTTTTATGGCAGATTTGATTTATGATGAAGTGGAATTGTTTGCAATCTGTCTGCTTCTTGGAGCGGTACTGGCATTTATTTATGATGGGATACGCATTTTCCGCCTTTTTTTTTCACATAAAGACTGGCTGGTTGATATAGAAGATCTGGCATTCTGGCTATTTACGGCGTGGCTGGTATTTCGGACTTTGTTTACATATAACCGCGGTGCACTTCGTGGATATGCCTTTTTGGGTATGTTTTTGGGAGTCTTACTGTATACTCTGACATTAAGCAGGTTGTTATTATTGCTGGCAGAGAAAATTGTGCCATATTGGAAGAAAGCTGTGGACTTTGCCAGAAAGCCTTTTGTGTTTTTAAAACAGTTTATAAGAAAAACATTGAAAAATATAGCGGCAGAAGTTAAAATAGCAGTTAAGGGAAGATAATAGGAAACAGGTGAGTAGATTGAGCAAAAGACGAAAAAGAAAAAAGAAAAACAACAAGGGATTACCGGTTATTGTTTTTGTTGTAATCGTATTTTGTCTTTGTATTGGTTTGAAGTCCATTTCCCTGAAACGGGAAAGTGAGGAACTTTCCAAAAAGCAGGCGGTGTTAGAGAACCAGATCAAGAGTGAAGAACAACGTACCAAGGAACTGGAAGATCTGGAAAAATATATGCAGACAAAGAAGTATATGGAGGATGTCGCCAAAGATAAGTTAGGTCTTGTCTATCCGGATGAGATTTTAATTGAACCGGAGAATAAATAATTTGTCTGCTATGTCGGAAGTTGCGGAAACAGGTGTCCGAAAGTGACAGATTTAGTCACAAGCTTTTGATATACTTTGTCCCACTTTGAATTGTGGGAGGAATGCCTTATGCAGTATAGAATAGAACGTACCGGGATACATGTCCTTGCATTTTTGGTGGCACGGTGCCAGTTGCTTGGAATGTATCCCTTTGTTGTGCCATTTTTTATGGCGGCATATTTACAGGATAGAAGCTCTGTGAGTCTGTTTATAGCACTGATGCTGGGTGTATTGAGCAAAATGGAGGTGGCAGCATGCATCCGGTATGGACTGGTTTTGCTGCTGCTTTTGGGAATTTTACAGGGAACAGACCGCAGCAAAATCTTTGAAAATAATTATCAGATTGCATTGGCTGCAGGAATCATACTCTGGGCAGTCAGTATGCCCTATCAATATCTGGTGACAGGCAAAGATTCCAGTCTGCTTTATGTGCTGTTAGAAGGTATCATTGATGCCTGCGGAGTGTTGGTATTTGAACAGGGATTCGTTGCACTGAGGGCAGGAACCAGCAGGATGTTTGCAGATAACAAACGATTTGTAGGGATTTTTGCACTTATGGTGACAGCGCTTTTTGGCTGTCCGGAGGGAACCGCACCGGTTTCTGTTTTGTTTATATTGTGCAGTTATCTTCTGCTCTATAATACATACCGATTTGATGGCAGTATCGGCATTGCCACCGGCAGCGTTGGCGGCCTTGTGCTTGCATTTCGGATGGATGAGGTGTCCTATCTGGCAGTCATGATCCTCTTAGCCAGTCTGATTGTGATTTTGAGAGAACTGGGAAAGCCGGGGGTAATGCTGTCTTATCTGGCAGGGGTGCTTCTGCTGGGGACTCTTTATGAACCGGAACTGTTGACGAAGGAAATGCTGGTAAGCGTGCTGATTGTTTTGGCAGCCTTTCTTTTTACTCCGGCAAAATGGTTAAAAAGGGCAGTACAGAAACGGGAGGATGTTACCCGCTTTTCCCAGGATATCCTGATACAGGAGGCAACAAAAGAGAGGATTATGAATTTTGGACAGGCATTTCTTGCCATGGAAAAAATGCTGGCTTTACATGAAGAGGAACGGGAAGAGAATATTCCAAATGGACTCAGCAATATGTATTTAAGCGGAGATGGGATTTCCCTGTTAAATGCAGTGGAATCCCAAAGCAGCCGTCTCGCGGAAATCCGCCGGAACTTTATCCGGCAGTTAGGACAGATTGGTGAAATTATCACAGGGTTTCAGACGGAACTTTCGGAGCAGTCTGTCAAGGAGGAACTGTTTGAAGGGCGTATCATGGAGCGGCTTGGAAGAATGGGTGTGACAGTGACAAAGGCTGTCCTGGTCAAGGATAGTGAAGAACGATTGAAAGTGTATTTGAGCTGCTATCTGGATAAAGAGTCTGTGGTGACAGGGAAAATGCTGGCAAAAAGGATTAGTCCTATTACAGGAAAGGATATGGTTTGTGTAAACCGCAGCGATGATCCTGTAACCAGGGAAGAGAGCAGTTTTTATTTTACAGAAGAGGGAAAATTCATGCTGACCACTGGAGTGGTGCGAAGGAATCGCAATGGAGAAGAACTGTGCGGGGATAATTTTTCTGTAACCCGGCTGGATACGGGAAAGGCAGTTTTAATGTTGTCTGACGGAATGGGAAGCGGGGAAAATGCTTATGTGAAGAGTGAACAGATTGTAGATTTGTTGGAACAGCTTTTGTCAGCAGGATTTTGCAGGGAACTGGCCATTGAACTGTTAAATTCCTTCATCAGCTTTCTGGCAGACGGAAGTGCCAGTTCAACGCTGGACCTTACCATGTTGGACCTTTATACCGGTACTACGGATTTTATTAAATTAGGGGCATCTACCACATTTATCAAGCGGAAAAACAGAGTGGAGTGCATACACTCTACTTCTCTGCCTGTGGGAGTGTTGGAGCAGGTAGAGTTTGACACCTGTGCAAGAAAGCTTTATCATGGAGATATCGTAATCATGGTCAGTGACGGGGTGCTGGATGGCATTATTTTTGAAAACAAGGAAACTTATCTGGCAGATTTGATTGCAGGAATAGAAACCAATAATGTTCAGAAAATGGCAGAACTTATTATGGAAGATATTGAAACCATGCAGCGGGGAAACCTTCGGGATGACAGTACAATCCTGGCTGCAGGTGTATGGGAAAGATAGATTATTTTTACTAAGGAGATAAGAATGGTAGAAAAAGTACGAAAATATATGGAACGGCATCATATGATAAACAGGGGAGACAGGATTGTGCTGGGTGTATCCGGAGGTGCGGATTCGGTGGCACTTTTGCTGTTTCTGGATGCACTGAAGACTGAATTCGATCTTCAGTTATTTGTGGTGCATATCAATCATAAAATACGGGAAGACGCGGATGCGGATGCCTGCTATGTAGAAGCCCTCTGCAAACAGTGTGAGATACCATTTTATCTCTTTGAAGAGAATGTTCCGGTATTAGCAGAAAAAGAAAAGAAGTCAGAGGAAGAGATGGGAAGAATCTGCCGTTACCGCCGGTTTTATCAGGTGATGGAGCAGGTAGATGCTCATAAGCTGGCTTTGGCACACCATATGGATGATCAGGCAGAAACGGTTCTATTTCATCTGGTAAGGGGAACCAATCTATCCGGGATCAGGGGGATGCTTCCGGTAAAGGAATTTGTCAGACCAGACGGGCAAAGTTCTGTTGTCTGTCAGATCATTCGTCCGCTTTTGCAATGCCGGAAAGTGGAAGTAGTGAACTGGTTAAAAGAAAAGCAGGTAAACTGGAAAGAAGACAGCACCAATGAGGATAACCACTATGCCAGAAACCGGCTGAGAAATCAAGTCGTTCCTGAGCTTACGAGGATCAATGATCAGGCAGTACGTCATATTGCCGGCTTTGCAGAAAATGCGGCACAGTATGAGCAGTTTTTTCGAAGTGCAGTGTCCGCTTACCTGAAGGAGAACCTGGAAGCACTAAAGGGTGAAGAAACCGGCTGCCAGATTAAACGGCATGGGCTGAAAGAACAATCGGAGATATTAGCGAAAGCAGTGATTTATGAGATGCTGGGAATGGTAAGCGGTGTCAGAAAGGATGTTGCAGACAGTCATGTACAGGCAGTATATGACCTGTTGGATAAACAGAGTGGAAAAAAGGTCGTACTTCCATATCAAATGGAAGCGGAGATTTCGTATGAAAAGCTGATAATTCGGAAATGCTTTGATAAGGAGAATATTTTTAAACCATGGAAACTGGAAATTGACTGGAGGGGTATGCTGTCTGGGAAAAAGGAGGTTGTAAAATTACCGTCTGGTAAAATATTGGTGCTTCGGGTAGAAAATC
Organism: Lachnospiraceae bacterium; assembly: GCA_051877755.1. Lineage (GTDB taxonomy): Bacteria > Bacillota > Clostridia > Lachnospirales > Lachnospiraceae > CAG-590. The sequence goes on from JBJEJE010000134.1 coordinate 4,920, forward strand.
TGGAGGAAAGAACAGGACCGGAACGGGAAGAAATTTTTAACAGCATGAAAAATTCTAAAAATAACTATACGAAATTCTTTGATTGTGATACAATAAAGGATACGTTATACGTCCGAACACCGGAAGCAGAAGATTATCTGGTCATAAATAATAATGGAAATACAAAAAAATTATCCAGATATTTTATAGATGAGAAAATTCCTGCAGATAAACGAAAGGAAAAGCTTGTGGTGGCAAGCAGACATGAAGTTTTGTGGATTGTTGGCGGACGTAGATGTGAGAATCATAGAATAAATGATAATACGAAGAATATCTTGTTGCTGATGTGCGAAGGAGAGAACGATGAAATATCATATCGAGGAAATGATTTCAGAGGAAAAGGTGGAGACCAGAATTTGTGAGCTGGCAAAGCAGATTAATGAGGATTATGAGGGAAAAGAATTGCATCTGATCATTATTTTGAAAGGAAGTGTATTTTTTGCCTGTGAACTTGCAAAACGGATTCAGGTACCGGTTACCATGGATTTTATGGCAGTTTCTTCCTATGGAGACGGAATGGTATCTGCCGGTGAGATTACAGTGAAGAAGGAGCTGGATGAAGACATTACAGGAAAGGATGTATTGATTGTTGAGGATATCTTAGATTCTGGAAATACATTGTATCATTTAAGAAAGCTTTTGCTGGCAAGAGATCCTGCAAGCCTTAAGATTGTGACTTTGCTGGATAAACCGGAACGCAGAGCCGTTGATGTGCAGACGGATTACTGTGGATTTGAGATACCAGACAAATTTGTAGTTGGATATGGATTGGATTATGCACAAAAATATCGGAATCTTCCATACATTGGTGTGGTGGTACAGGATTGAGTATAAAGGAGACTTATAAAGATGAATAAGAACTTGAAAAGAAGTTTGATTTCTTATCTGGTGTTGTTTGCACTGATTTTTGGGGTACTTTCTCTGATTCAGGGAAACAGCCAGAATGTGGATCTGGGATATACCCAGACAGATTTTACGAAGGACATGAAGGAAGGTAATATTGCTGCCATTTATGTTCAACAGAATGCAGAAGTGCCAACCGGTACGGTGGAACTGACCATGAAGGATCGTTCGCTGGTTCGCTTTTACATTACCGATGTGAGTGATTTTCAGGATTTATATAACCAATTGGTGGAAGAGGAGAATCTAAAGGTCGGTTTTGAGATGAGTGATGTGGTTCGACCTGGTCTTTTAGAGAAATTAATGCCATATTTAATCGGCATTGTGGGAATCATCGTGGTAATGATGATGATTGCAGGAATGCAGAATTCCAGCAGTGGCGGCGGTGCCATGATGAATTTTGGAAAGAGCAAGGCAAAGATGACCTCAGAAGGGGAAAACAAGATTACTTTCCAGGATGTAGCAGGACTTCGGGAAGAGAAAGAGGATTTAGAGGAGGTTGTAGATTTCCTTAAGAATCCGGGTAAGTATGTGGAGCTGGGTGCAAGAATTCCAAAGGGTATTTTGCTGGTGGGACCTCCGGGAACCGGTAAAACCTTGCTGGCAAAGGCAGTGGCTGGTGAAGCACATGTTCCATTTTTTACAATCTCCGGTTCTGATTTTGTGGAGATGTTTGTAGGTGTTGGTGCTTCCCGTGTAAGGGATTTATTTGCAGATGCAAAGAAAAATGCACCATGTATCATTTTTATTGATGAGATTGATGCGGTGGCAAGAAGAAGAGGTTCCGGTCTTGGCGGTGGTCATGACGAGAGGGAACAGACGCTTAACCAGATGCTGGTAGAGATGGATGGTTTCTCTGTTAATGAAGGAATTATCGTTATGGCGGCAACCAACCGTGTAGATATATTAGATCCTGCCATTCTCCGTCCGGGACGGTTTGACCGCAAGATTGCGGTTGGAAGACCGGATGTAAAGGGAAGAGAGGATATCCTTAAGGTTCATACAAAGAACAAACCGCTTAGCGAGGATGTAAATTTAGGCGAGATTGCAAGAACAACCGCAGGGTTTGCCGGAGCGGATCTGGAGAATCTGATGAACGAGTCTGCAATCAATGCGGCTAAGGATAACCGGAAATATATCATTAAAGAAGATGTGGATAAAGCATTTATCAAGGTTGGAATTGGTACAGAGAGAAAATCAAGGGTCGTATCGGAATCGGAGCGGCGGATTACTGCTTATCATGAATCCGGTCATGCAATTTTATTCCATTTGTTAGAGGGTGTAGGACCGGTTTATACGGTATCCATTATCCCGACAGGACAGGGGGCAGCCGGATATACCATGCCGCTTCCGGAGAATGATAACGTATTTAATACAAGAGGTAAGATTCTGCAGGATATCAAAGTAAGCCTTGGCGGACGTATTGCAGAGGAAATGATCATGGATGATATTACCACAGGTGCTTCCCAGGATATCAAGCAGGCTACCGCAGCAGCCAGAGCGATGGTTGTGAAGTATGGTATGTCTGAGGAACTTGGTCTGATCAACTATGAGACAGACAATGAAGAGGAAACCTTTGTGGGACGGGATATCGGTCACCAGAGAATGTTAGGAGAACAGACCGCTGCAGCCATCGATAAAGAGGTTAAACGGATTATTGATGAGTGTTATGCCCAGGCAAGAGAGTTGTTAGAGGCAAATGTGGCAGTCCTTCACAAATGTGCGGAACGCCTTTTGGAAAAAGAGCGGATTGACCGGGAAGAATTTGAAGCTTTGTTTGAAGAGACAGAAGTAGTAATGCCATAAGAGGTTTTATATTGGTTTTTAAATGGTATTTGTTGAAAATGCATTTTCCTAAAGAGAAAAATGAACAAAATGAACAAAACGGAGTTGGTTTTAGTAATTGTTTACAAAGTGATTTGGCGAAATGCACAAAAGAAATTCAAAAAAAATAAATTGTTTGTGAACACTTTCGGGGCAAAATACGTATAATAATACTTGTAACCCCCCCAATACATTATATAGTTTTTTTGCTACACCCCATAAGTAACAAAAAAATACCTTCTCCAGAAAAGGGCAGTCGATCGGTGGCTGTCCTTTTTACTTTGTATTCATTTAAAATCCCTGTTTAGTGGGGTTGTGGGGAATTTCACACATTTAGGTGGTGAAGGCTTGTGTGTGGGACAGGAAAGAAACGGTGCTCCGTTATGCTAACCGTTCCAACGAGCCTCAAACACATGAAAAATTGAAGCGTTAGGGCTTCGATTTTTCATTGAGTCTCGTTTCCACAGCATAAAAGTCGCACCTTATTCTTTCCTGTCCCACACACAGCCCATTCACTTTACTGGTAATGTGTGAAATTCATCTACGTTTTCGCAGACACAAGGGATTTCTACGCC